>URQK01000020.1 GCA_900549975.1 uncultured Mollicutes bacterium | reverse complement strand
GAATCGAATAGAATTTTATAATAATTTAAAAATCCACGCCAAGCAATGTCACTTGGATTAGCAATATTATATCGATATAACGACATTATGCACCCCTTAATAAAGGGGTACATAAAAAATACAAGGAATGAAATTAGGTATGGAGCCATAAACAAAATAGCAAGTCCATATTTTTTTAAAAAACTTGTCGTTCTTGATACTTGTTTTGTATATTCTTCAATGGTTGTTTTCTTTGATGAAAACATAACTACAAGTCCTCACGATCTGAAATTCGAAGCATACAATCTTGATAATTATTTTCTAAAATACTTGTGATAGTTTTACTTCTATAAGTTGAAGCCATTACTTGTTTAATAGCCACTTGGTAAGATTCATATATTTCATCATAATAAATAGTGGATGGTAAAATTTTATATTGCGTTGTACTTCCATAATATTGAACATATTTTTTATAATATTGATTATTTAAGTATAAGTCATCAGAAGATTGCACAATCAAAGAAGCAGGAAGGTGTCCGGCTTGTGTCCATACATCTCCACAATTTTCTGCTAGGTAATTAATAAATATAGCAGCCGCAATTCTTTCAGTTCTACTCTTACAAGTTTTTACAATTGTTGCAGTATGGGAATCACCAAAAATAGAATTTGCATAAGATTTGCTATTATCTAAGGCAAAAAGATTACCAAAATTCATGATACCCATGTTTTTAAGACTACCACCGTCAGCGGCATACATGCTATCCATTAACGCTGTATCTTTATATCCGCTCCAAGCGCCATCTAAATAGAAGGCTGACATTCCAGAATAGAATTCTGAAATACCTGCATCATAGTTTAAATCTGGTTTACTTAATGCATGACGATTTGCACTTGTTTCTGTTGGCCAAAACCAATCTCTTAATATTTGTAAACCTTTTGCTACTTCTTCCGTATTATAAGCGGGTTTACCTTCTTCATTAACTAACTCTCCACCATTTTGCAAAGCTACAGTTTGGGATAAATAAGCATTTACCCACATATCGCCAGAAGAAATAGGGAAAGGATAATATTGTCCTTCTAAGTCCGGAACATATTTTCTCCATTTATAAACATCATCAGTGGAAACTGTAGAAGAATTA
Organism: uncultured Mollicutes bacterium; assembly: GCA_900549975.1. Lineage (GTDB taxonomy): Bacteria > Bacillota_I > Bacilli_A > RFN20 > CAG-826 > RUG131. The sequence continues at coordinate 20,856 of URQK01000020.1, read as the reverse complement.
TTACCACGTACCCATAATTCCCCTTTTTCGGCTTTTTCCACTAATGTATCACAAACATTCATAAGCTCAACGTAATTTGTAGGAATAGCAATTTCATTTTTTTCTAAAATATCTTTTCTAACGAAAATCATTGTTGAATCAACAGAAATTGGAAGTCCATATAATTTATCATTTACAAAACATGCTGAAATTAAATTCGGCTCAAAATAGGAAGCATCAAAACCAATATTAGCTTTTTCTAAATATGTATCAATTGGTACTAAAATATCATTGTTTTCTAGTGCCGCAATCTTTTCACCATATCCATAAAAAATATCTGGTGCATTTTCAGGATCTTGTGTTACTGCTTGCGCTAAAGCTCCATAAATAGAATATCGCGATTCATGATAAGGGTTAACCTTAATTTGTCCTTTATATATTTCATTAAACTTATTAATTATTTGATCTTGATATACGCTATCTGGATTAGTACAAACACTCCACATATTTAATTCGATATTTTCAAAAACCACATTGCCATTTTCATCATAAACAACATCATCAATTGAATCATCTTTCCACTCTTTAATTGTTGAGTTATTGCTAGTATTCCCATTACAGGAACTTAATAATAAGGAAGCTATCGAAAATAACATCCATTTCATAAAACCTTTTTTCATTATATTATTCCTCCTTTTGATATACATACGGTCCTGGAATTTCTCCAAAATTAGGATAAGTATCCTTACAAATAGGGAATCCTTTTTCATTCCAGTAAATTCTATCAACATATAAAGTTCTAGTATTTTGTTCTACTGAATTTGAAGCATTAGGATTATAAGCATGATAAACAATCCAATCTAAGCCTTTATCATCTTGTACAATTGCGCAATGACCCGGTCCCATGCCTTTTTTTAGATGAGCTTTAATAACTGTTGAACCACGATTAGGAGCATCGATTGCTCTTCCATTTTCACCTAGATAAGGACCATATATTGTTTTGGACCTTCCAACAACAACATGATAATCAGATTTAACACCAGCACAACACGCACCAGTAGATAAATATAAATAGTAATAGCCATTTTTCTTTTGAATAAAGGAAGCTTCATAATTATCGTTATAAAACAAATTAAATCCAGCAATTTGGACTTTATTTTGGCTTTGGCGTTCTAAACCGCCTTTTAAAGATAAACCATCTTCACTTAATTCCATAATCCAAATGCCATCACCACTCCCCCAAACACACCATACATGTTCTTCTTCATTAAATACGTAACAATCGATAGAGTTTTTAACACCAATCTCTTGCGAATCAAATAGTTTTCCATAATGTGTCCATGGGCCATATGGAGTAGGTGAGCTTGCTACACCTATTCCGGTATAGCCAGAATAATAACCGCCAGCACCCAAGGTGTAATAAAATACATATTGATTATTTAATTTCACAACTGATGGTGCCCATACACCGCCTTCACCATTATTCCAACCGATATATTGTTGATAATTAGGTGTATCTAAGAACACTGAGCCACAATATTCCCAACTTTGCATGTTACGGCTTTTAAAAATCGGTCCTGGATCAAATCCATACCCTTTTTCTCCTCTAGTACAATCAAGTTGTGTAGAGTATAAATAATAGTAGCCATCGTCTCCTCTTAAACAAAATGGGTCTGCTACTCCAACAAATTCACTTTCGCCATTCAATTTTAAGAAAACACCAGGGTTAGAAATCATATTGTTATTATCACCAGCATCTTCATAAATATCTACCGAACTTAATGAACTAGAAGAATCAGTTTTTCCACATGAGGTAAATAATAGAAGCATAAATATAAAAGTAAAAACGTGAAATAATTTTTTCATCAATATAATTCCTCCTTCTTTATATTTTTAAGAATTATTGTTGGTCCCAACTGTTCTGTTGAAGATGCAATTTTATTTTTTACATAAGGCATCAATGTTTTTTCATTCCATAAAAGCTTATCAATAAATAAAGTTCGGGCATTAGTATTTGAACTAGTTTGATCGTAACCATGATAAACAATCCAATAATCTCCAATATCATCTAATACCACCGAACAATGACCTACTCCAGTAGCAAATTCACGATTGTTATCAATAACGATATCTCCATCGCCAGGAGACATCATATCGTTCCCTAATGAATCTTTAAAGCCACCTAATAATGATTTACTTTTGGCCACCACAACGTGATACCCAGCATTAACTCCTCCATCCCATCCTCCAAGAGATAAGAAAAGATAATAATAACAATCTTTTTTTACAATATGAGCGGCTTCAAAATTATCAATTGAACCTTGAACCCAGCCCCATCCAGCAATTTTATACATGTGTTCTTTGGCATAATCAATTCCACCATATAAATCGATTCCATCAGGAGACATTTCCGCTACATAAATTCCATCTCCGCTCCCCCAAATCATCCAAACCTTACCATCTTCATCCACAAACACATCTTGATCAGATGAATTATAAACACCAATTTCATTACTATCAAAAACTTTTCCATAATGTGTCCATGGTCCATAAGGTGTTGGAGCGGTTGCAACTCCTATTCCTGGATTATAGGAAGACCCTGCACTTAATGTGTAATAATAATTATATTGATCACCAATTTTTACAACATTTGGTGCCCATACTCCTGGTACAACCCCAGAATATTGTTGCCCCCATTTTAAAGCATCATTATGTCCATCAAATACACTTCCAACATAACTCCAATTTACTAAATCTAAACTTCTCCATATAGGACCATAATCAAAGCGAAACCCATAATCATCGCCACGAAAAACTGTTTCATTAGTAGAGTATAAATAATAATACCCATCATCAGCTTTAAGGCAAAAGGGATCGGCGCAAGGGCCAAAGCCCTTTTCGCCTTTCCCTATATCAAATTTAATTGAATTTTTGTAAATAGTATTTGTATATTGGATATCTGGTGGATTTTCTATACTTTTGCTTATACTTTCTAAACTTATTCTACCACATGAACTGATAGAAAAAGTCATGAATGTGAGTAAGCTTAATAAAGATAATCTTTTGAAATTCAACATACATTTCACCTTATTTTATTCCGTAAAATGTAACATTATTAAATGTTCCTGAAGCATAATTTGCTCCAAAGATAGGATGATAATCACCAATATAAGATGTAGTAACATTTAATACTTCTGCATTGTTAAAATATAATACTAACGAAGCGCTATTACCATTAATTGTTCTTACAATTTTGTAGTGCCCTTCAACAGTTGCACCGCTAGCGCGTGTTGCTTCATTTTGTGTTTCCCAATAAGTATGGCCTCCACCATTCCATTTAAAGATACGATAATCAAATGCTTCTGCACCATTATTTGTCATAGCAAATGAGTCAGAAATATATGGGCTTTCAATACCAACTTGACGTAAAGCAACACCAATACGATTGTTATTATCATTTGCATTATCCGATCCAACATTACTTAAATCAAATTCAATAGCAAAGTTGCCTTTTAATAATGCTTTATCACCAATTGGCTTCACTGCAGCGTTTTGGAATGTATCTCCACCGCTAATAGAAAACTTAGAATCACTTTCAAAATTTACTCTTCCATTAGTATCAGCATTAAAGAATACTTGTTTCATTGTTGGTAAATCTAGTTTAGCTGCAATTTGTGCATTATCTAAAGTAAATGACCAATCTGTGATGTTAATTTGAGTGTCTTTTGCAACAATTGTTGGATAGGTATTTACATCATGGAATTTAGTGTTTGTCTCAAACCAATATAACTTATCATTTAATAAATAATAATAATTATCTCCATCTCTTAAAATTCCAAGTTTTAAATTAGTCGGATCCATAGTATTAATACCATTTGCTTGCCAAATCATTGATTGCGCTGTAATAGCGCCCCATCCATTTGGAACATCCATCATTACAATTTTTTGTCCTTCTTTTGGCGAGAAGAAAAATGCTCTGGCGTTTCCATCTGAATCATCTGTTGCAGAACCAATGCCAAATCGCGCCCATCCATCATTAGAACTTCCAATCATTGAAACTGTTGCTTCAGCATAATACTTTGTGCCACTTGCATTAAACATAGCAAATGCATGTGGATTATCAGTATCAGAAACAGCGGCAGTTTGAAGATACGCTTCTCCTTTATCGTCCATATGTGTATAATCAACATTTTTTGTATATCCATCTTTATTAATTAAGAAATCTGGATTAATAGCATTAATAGTAAATGTATCAAATATTTCTTCTTTTGCTAAAGAACTTATTTTAATAGTGACTGTTCCACCTTTTAACACATTGACTTTTTTACCTTCAATTGAAACAATATCATCATGATCAACGGTGATAGTTATATTTTCTTCAGCATCACTAGGTAGAATTGTATAATCTAATTCAAATGATTCACCTACATAATAAGATGTTTTTGTGTTGCTTATTGTAATAGATTGTGGAACTGCTTTTAACACTTTGATTGTTAATTCATCTTTGACATTTGCATCTGCTTTTGAAACAACACTTATTGTGGAAGATCCTTCTTTAAGTAGTTTTATTTTATTATCTTTTATTTCCAAAACTTGAGGGTTGCTAATTTCAACTTTAACATCATCTTTGCATTCTACCGGAGTCACTACATAATTAAATTCAATTTCATCACCAACACGTCCCGAAGTAAAATCTTTATTTATTTTAATTTCTGTTGGTACTTTTTTACTAACTTCAAAAGTAATCTTATCACTTATTTTATTATCTGTAGCGCTACTAACACTAATTTCTACCGAACCAACACTTAGGAAGTTAACAAGCCCAGAAGTAGATACTGTTGCTACTTTACTATCACTTGTTTTATACACTAATGATGTATCAGCTTTATCTCCTGAAGTTGTTACTTTTGTATTGATTTGTACTGAATCTCCAACAAAGTATTTTGTTATATCATTATTAATTTTAACATTTGTTACTTTAGATATTGATGTTGATATTGATGTTGATATTGATGTAGAAACTGAATTAGACGTTGAGCCTGTTGATGGCTTAGAATCACATGAAGTTAAGATACTAGCCGCACCTAAAATCGTCCCTAAAATCGTCCCGAATAAAGCAATTTTTTTCATTATTTTTCTCCTTATTTACTTTCTATTTCTTTAAAATCAAAATTTTTAACTGTGCCTTTTGCATGATTAGCACCAACCATAATTAAATATTTTCCTGTATAATTCACTTTTAATTCTTTTTCATTATTTGATGCATCATAGAACTTATATTCTGTACCATTTAAATAAACCTTAAATGTTGATGAAATACTTCCTACTGTTCTTTCTATTTTTACATGAATAGTTTTTAAGTCTTTTGTTAAAGACTCAAATTTAGATGAATTATAACTAGCATTAGCAATTGTTCCATACGAGAATTGTGAATCATAGTTCCATGTTCTAAAATGGAATGATTGATCATCTAACATGATAGAATCACATATAACTGGTTCATCTGAATCATATCTTCTTAAAGCGACACCTAACATTGAATTAATATCATTTACAAAGTTTTCATATCCTTCAACATCAAATTCAATGGTAAAGTTTCCTCCTATCATTCCTTTATCTCCATATGATTTTACACATTGGTCACGGAAACGATAGTTATCTTCATTGCTATAAATATTGTTAAATTTGAATTCAGAATTACTTATGACTGCTACTTGTCCTGTTGAAGATCCGCTATTAAAGAACTTTTTATTGAATTCATCAGAATTGATCATAGAATTTAAAGTTGTTTCATCAGTTATATATTTGGCATTACTAGCAATAAATGATGTATCTTTTGATAAAACCACTGGTAATGTTCCCATATTATTAAAACGATTATTTGATTCAAACCAATAAAGTGAGCCATTAATAGTGTAATAATACTCATTTCCATTTCTTAAAACACCCATTGTAATATTAGTTGGATCAAAATCTCTAATGCCATTAACTTGCCAAATCATTGAACGAGATGCTGCCGCTCCCCAAGTGTTTGGAAAATCCATCATTACTGTTTTTTGTCCTTCTTTTGGTGAAAAATAGAAGCCTCTTGTATCATTATCATTCGATCCACTTCCAATTCCCACTCTTGTCCATCCATCACTAGTTGAGGCTAAAATATTAAAATTAACTTCAGCATAATACTTAGTAGCAGGACTTGCATTAAACCATGCCATAGCAGCAGGATTATCGCCTTCAATTAAAGTGTTTTTTGTTTCAATATAAGCTTCTTTATCTGCTTGATGACTATATTCCATATTATCAGCGTATCCGCCTTTGTTAGTAAAGAACATGCCTTTCTTTACTTCAAATGTCTTCTTATCAAAAACAGATGAATCCGATATAGAAGTAACAGTAACATCAACTACTCCAGCTTTCAAGAAAGAAATCTTTCCATTTTCATCAACTGTTGCAACACTTGTATCAGAAGTTTGGTAAGTCAAACGTGGATCAGCATTTTCTGGTGCAATGGTAACACTTATCATAGCATCTTCGCCAACCCAACCTACGCCATTGCCTTCACCGTTAATTTTTACACTTGTTGGCTTATTAGCAGAAATAACAGTTATTTCTACTGAAGTGAAAATAGTAGAATCAGATGCTAAAGCAATTTTAATTTCTACTTTTCCTTCACTGATACCAGTAACTTTACCTCCATCAACAGTAGCAACTTTTTCATTTGCACTACTCCAAACAACATCACGTTTAGCAGTACCAGAAACGAGCACTCTTAGAGTAATAGTATTTCCCACAGATACTTCTTTTATTGTTGAAGTAACTTTAATTTGAATATTACTGGATGTACTTGTAGTTGTAGACGTTCTTGTGCTTGTTTCTTGATGATTACAAGCCGCCAAAGCCGTGCATGTACATAGTAATAAAGGAAATAATAAAAACTTTTTCTTTATTTTCATTGAATTGTTCCTCCCGCGGCATAAAGAAACCGCTTTCTTCAGTTAGATACTAACATACTTTAACGTTAAAGTAAACACATTTTTTAAAAATTACTTCATCGTTAAAGTAAGACAATTTAGTTCGTTTTTCAATATTTTTACGAAAATTGACAGTTTTTGCCAACTATGTTATTATGAATAAAATGACTATAATATTTTATTAGCAAATTATCCTTTGAATACTAAGTAAAGTTGGTGAAAAAATGCAGCAAAAAAGAAACATAACATTAAAAGATATTGCCATTCGTGCGGGAATATCTATTAACGCCGTTTCAAGAGCATTAAGAGATTCACAAGATATTTCCGAACCAACTAAAGAAAAGGTTCGAAAAATTGCTGCTGAGTTGGGCTATGTTCCTGATAGTGTGGCGCGGAGTCTAAAAAACGATAATTCAAAAATTATCGCTCTTGTTTATAATGATTTTTATAACCCATATTTTGCCATTTATTGCGAAAAAGTTTTTCATTATATAAAAGAAAAAGGATACAAATGTAATTTAATCTATTCTGATACTAATCTTATGACAATGAACGATATTGAAAACATTATGATTAATCGCTATTGCGGTGTAATTTCTTTTGTTGAGCCTACAACTGATGTGGCCCTATTTTTTAAAAAACGAGAAATTCCTTTTTGCTTAGTTGGAATTAATTCTAATGTAGAATATATTGATTGCGTCTATACAGATGATATCAGTGGTGGTAAACAAGTTGGTGAATTCTTTGTTAAAGGAGACTTTACTAAAGCTTTATATTTGACAAATAGTATTTCTGAAACTAGTTTTCGTAGATTTTTAGGATTTTCCGAAATTATTAATACATCTAATAAACCATTTAGTTTTATTCCATATCAATATCAAAAAGATTTTATTCAAATTGCCTATAAAAAAATCATATCTGAAAACATAGATTTTGTTTTTTGTTTTTCGGATTCACTAGCTATTGAATTAATTAGTTATTTAAAGAAAAAAAGATTGAAAAGGAAAATTAAAATTATTGGATATGATGATATTCATGAATTTTATCCTATTTTTAAAAGCATTAATTCTGTTAGAGCAGACACTGAGCAAATTGTTCATTTTGCTTGCGATTTAATTATTGATAAAGTTGTAAAAACAAAAAACATTAATGAATACTTTACACAAATGTTTCCAACTTATCTTCACATTATTAAAGAATAATGTTTAAAATTTTCAAACGTTTTACTAATGACACTTAGAGTTGCTCTATAATTTTTGCACTATCTTATTGATTTTTTATAATTTCTAAATGTTAAATTATTTTGTCATCGCATTTGACACCGACTAAATGTCAAAGTGGGAACAATAATGTTGCCCACATTTTTTATATATCTAATTAAATTTATTATTTAATCATAATATGAACTTTTTCGCTTTTATCTTTAATATGTCCTATTTTTTTATTACATTTAGTGCCTACATGTTGATCATGTAAGTGCCTACATATTGATCAATTATTGCTTTAAGATTTGCTTTATGCTAGAATTATCTCATTGTATAGGAGTTGATTTCCCATGGCTGATGGGCCTTCGTGTAGTATTAGTTTGAGTATGATAATGAGTGGACCTGTTCCCTATATTGTCATTATATTATTGCTTATATTTGGTAGTTTCTTTGCTGCAGCTGAAACAGCATTTTCTTCTTGTAATAGAATGCGTTTAAGAGTTATGGCTGATGATGGAAACAAAACAGCAAAACTTGCTGTTAAAATATCAGAAAGTTTTGATAAATATTTAGTAGCCATATTAATTGGCACTAATATCGTTAGCGTTCTTACATCAATGCTATCAACATACATCTTTATGGAATTTATCGCTAATAGTGATACCGCTTCTCTTGTTGCCACTATTGTTACCACTATTATCGTATATATATTTGTTGAATCAATCCCAAAATGTATCGCTCGTGCCAATTCAATAAAAATGGTACTTTTTTCAACGTATATTTTGCGTTTCTTCTACTTTTTTACTTATCCAATTGGATTAATATTTATTGGACTAGGAAAATTATTTGATATCATTTTTAAAGTAAAAGATACTCCTGAAATTTCCGAAGATGACTTTACTAATATTATTGAAGATATTGAAGATAAGGGAATAATTGAGGAAGAAGAATCTGACATTATTCAATCCGCAATTGACTTTGGTGAAACAGAAGTTCGTGAAGTATTAACACCAAAAGATAAAATTTTTGCTATTGATTTAGATGGCTTAACTCATGAAAAATTAAATAAAATTTTATTAAATACACCTTACACACGTATTCCTGTTTATTATAAAAGCATCAATAATATTATTGGTATATTACATGTTAAAAAATATTTATCTAGTTATTTACAAAATAAGAAAGTTTCTATTCGTTCTACTTTATCTAAACCATATATTGTTAGCAATCAATTTACTATGGATGAGTTATTTGAAGGATTTAAAAAGCATAAAACTCATATTGCTATTGTTAAAGATAAACAAAAAAACACTATTGGCATGGTAACGATGGAAGACCTTCTTGAAGAACTTGTTGGCGATATGGCCGAATTTAATGAACAAGTTAAAAAAGGAGGTAAAAAATAATGATTGTATATTATATTTTACTTCTAATTTTAATTGTATTATCCGCTTTCTTTTCCATGTCTGAGATTGCTCTTAATTCCGTAAATGTTCTTAAACTTAAGAAAGCAAGTGAAAATGGTGATAAATCCGCTAAAAGGGTATTAAAGATTATTGATCATTTAAATGAAACAGTATATTCCATTTTATTTGGTAATGACTTCGTAAATATTTTCTCTACTTCTCTTGCTACAATTGTTGGTAATGAAATATTTAAAGGCTTACTTAATGGTCCTAATAGTGCTTATGTTCCGCTTTTGGTTTCCGTCACAATGTTTTTAATTATTCTTACATTTGGTGAAGTATTGCCTAAAACTATTGGATTAAAATTTAATTATCAAGTCGCACGTTTTTCTTCTATTCCTTTAACTGTTCTTGTTATTATTTTAAAACCTATTATCTTTGTTATTAATTTATTTGTTAGTTTTGTTACTAAACCATTTACAAAGAAAAATAAAGATGAAGAAGTTATGACTGATGATGAATTAATGGAAATTGTGGAACAAATTGAAGAAGATGGCGTTATTAATGAAAAACAAGGTGACTTATTAAAGTCTGCGATTGATTTCTGTGACACCACTGTTTATGAAATTATGACACCACGTGTTGATGTATACGCTCTTGACATTAACGAAAACAATGATGATGTTTATGACACTAAAGAATTTACAAGATATTCCCGTATTCCTGTCTATGATGAAACTATCGATAACATCATTGGTATTGTTAAAGTTAAAAAGATTTTAAAGATGAAACTTAAAGGCGAAAAAGTAGATTTAAGAAAGCTAATTGATGAACCAATATATGTTCCTAAATCAAAACACATTTCATCATTACTAAAAGAATTTAAAGATACTCATACCCATATTGCCGTTATCATTGATGAATTCGGTGGTACGGAAGGTATTGTTACCATGGAAGATATTGTCGAGGAATTAGTGGGCGAAATATGGGATGAAACTGATGTCATTGAAGAAGATTATAAACAAAAAAGCCAAAACATCTATGAAGTTGATGGTTCAATGAACATCGATGACTTCTTTGATTTAGTAGGCATTGATAAAGATAAAGATGAAATCGATTCTGATTATACTACTGTAAGTGGCTTTTGTATTGAAAATCTTGAACGATTTGCTAAAGTTGGAGATACTTTCGATTATGAAAATCTTACTATAGAAATATTAAAAGTTGATGAATTTATAGTCGAAAAAGTTAAAGTCATCGTTAATAACGATGATGAAGATGAAGACGAAGAAGAATAAAAACACTTAAGAGCAAAGGCATAAACGCTTTTGCTCTTTTTATCTAAATTGATATTAAAAATATTACCAAACTATTTTTATAACAAATTCTTTTGTTATAATTTTTATAAGGAGATTTAACATTATGAAATATCAAAAATATTTAGATTTTGTAAATAAACATAAGCAAGAAATTTATGAAGCGGAAGATTTTATTTGGAAACATCCAGAAACAGGATATAACGAATGGGAAACTAGTCATTATTTAGAAAATGTCTTTGAAAAGGCTGGTTATGTTTTAAATAAAGCTGGTAATATTCCTGGATTTTATACTGATATTGACACATGTAAACCCGGTCCAAAAGTCATGATTTTAGCGGAACTTGATGCTTTAGCGGTTCCAAATCATTTTGCCGCTGTTAAGGGTAACGCTCATGCATGTGGTCACTGTGCTCAATGTGCCGCAATGGTAGGAATTGCTCTTGCTTTAAAAGAACCTGGTGCCTTAGATGGCTTAAGTGGTTCTATTCGTTTAGTTTTGGTTCCTGCTGAAGAAGGCATTCAACTTGAAGAACGAAACAAATTAAGAAAAAAAGGTATTATTCATTTTTTAGGTGGTAAAGATGAATTCTTATATCGTGGGTATTTTGATGGTGTAGATATGGCTTATATGTTTCATACTGGCACTAATACCGCAACGTTACTAGATTTACATGCTGGTTGCAATGGCTGTCTAATGAAAGATGTCACATATTACGGCGTTGGCGCTCATGCTGGCAGCTGCCCTGATCAAGGTGTTAATGCTTTATATGCCGCAACATTAGGATTAAACGCTATTAATGCTTTACGTGAAACATTTAAAGAAGAAAATCATATTCGTGTTCATCCTATTATCACTAATGGTGGAGAAGCTGTTAGCATCATTCCTAGCGTTGCAAAGATTTCTACTTTTATTCGTGGTAGATCATTAAAAACTATTCAACTTACCAACAAAAAAGTAAATCGTGCTTTAGCTTCTGGTGCTTTAGCAATGGGCGCTACTATGATGGTTAATGATTATCCTGGATTTGCTCCTTTAAATAATTCGGAAAAATTAAGAGAAGTTACTGTTGATGTTATGTCTGAACTTGTTGGAAGAGAAAAAATTAGACTTACTAATAACTGGGGTAATGGCTCTACTGATATGGGAAATCTAAGTTGTATTATGCCGGTTGTTCATCCTTATATTGCTGGTGCAAAAGGAACAAGTCATGGTGTTGACTTCCATATTGCTGATGTTGATAAAGCCTGTGTATTATCAGCGCAAGGTCAATTATCTATTTTAAGTGCCTTATTAAGTGATGATGCTAAACTTGCCAAAGAAGTTGTTAGTTCTTATATTCCTCTTTATGCTTCTAAAGAAGAATACTTTAAAGATTGGAGCAGTTATATAAAAGAAGAACAATTATTAGAATACGATGATAATATTGTAAAAATTAAATTAGATTAAGAAAAGATCACTTAACTGCGTCAATTAGTAGTTAAGTGTTTTTAATATTTTAAATTTACACAAGTGGGTAATTCAAATAAACAACATTACATTATTTTTTGAATTTGAAAATACTCTTTTTATTCTACTAAACTACCTACAAACTTATATTGTTATATGGTAATTTACTATAAAAATGTCAAATTCATCTAAGATAAATTAATCTATATATAAAGCAATAAAAAAAGCAAGTGTCTATCATTGCGGACTCATAAGAGCTGCGATAGCATTTACGCCTAATCATCACTTATCTGTTATTAGTTTATTAACATTAATAGTTATTTTATTAAATTGTTTTGCTATTTGCCCCCTTATAATATTTAGTAAAACTTGATAGAATATATAAAGGTGATGACAATGCTTCCTTATAAAGAAAACAAAAAATTAGTGGATCGTCCAGAAAATGATCCAAAAGTAAATCTACGTAGTCCAATTGATCGTAAAATCATTATGACACTAGTGCTTGCCGCATTAGCGGTTTTAGCTATTGTCATTGTTTTAATATTTGTAATAGAAAAGAGCTTTTAATTGTGAAAAGAATTGATAAATATATAGAAAAAAATATTAAAGACGTCACTAATAAAAACATTGTAATTACTGGAGCAAATTCCGGAATTGGTTTTGAATCAATGATGGTATTAGCCAAAAAAGGCGCAAATGTAATAATGGCATGTCGTAGTCTAAAAAGAGCGCAAAACGCCAAAGAAAAAGTATTAAAAGAATATCCAAACGCTTTAATTGATATTATTGAATACGATCAATCTTCATTTGAGTCAATTGATAATTTTATAAACAATTTATTTAAAAAATATAGCAAAATTGATGTGCTTGTTTGCAATGCTGGTATTTTTCATCCGGAAAAAGGATTAAAAACTAAAGATGGATATCCACTTACAATTGGTACAAATTATATTGGTTTATTTTATTTGCTTGAAAACATAAAAAATAGATTAGGAAACACAAAAATTATTATTGTTTCTTCTGTTGTTTATCGTTATACCAAATATAAAGATTATAAGTTCTTATTAGAAGAAAACACATCTGTTTTTAATCAATATAAATTATCAAAAACCGCTATTACAAATTATTTTTATTATTTAAGTCAAAATACAAATTTAAATATTTATATGATGCATCCTGGTGTTAGTTCCACTAATATATTTTCTAACCCTAATGTTTCATATTGGAAATGGTTTAAAAGTCTTGCTAAATGGGTAATGTCCTTTGTTGTTCATTCTCCTAAAAAAGCCGCTTTAGGTATTTCCTTACTTGCTAGCAAAGATTATCCTAATCATACTTTTTTAGGCCCTAGAGGTATCGGACAAATATCCGGCTATCCAAAAATTATTAAATTAAAAAATAGTGGAAAGAAATACGCTAACGAATTATATATAAATACGAAAAAAGCTATCGAAGGGGGAAATAAATATGCTAAGTGTGAGTAATGTATCATTACAATACGGCGGAAGAGTTTTATTTAAAGATGTTAATGTCAGTTTTCAACCGCAAAACTGCTATGGAATTATTGGCGCTAACGGAGCGGGCAAATCCACTTTCTTAAAAATTTTATCTGGAGAAATTGAACCAAACACTGGTGAAGTAACAATATCTGATAAAGAAAGAATGTCCGTTTTAAAGCAAGACCAAAACGCTTATGATAATGAAACTGTCATTGACACAGTTTTATTAGGACATCCTCGTCTTATGGAAGTACAAAGAGAAAAAGATGCTTTATATGCTAAACCTGATTTTAGTGAAGAAGATGGTATCTTAGCAGGTGAGCTTGAACTAGAATATGCTGAACTAGATGGTTATGAAGCTGACGCTAACGCTAGACAATTATTAAATTCATTGGGAATTACTGGCGACTTACAAGATAAATACATGCATGAGCTTGATTCAAAACAAAAAGTTAAAGTTTTATTAGCGCAAGCCTTATTTGGCAATCCAGATATTTTAATATTAGATGAACCTACCAATAACTTAGATGCAATTGCAACACGTTGGTTAGAAAATTTCTTATATAATTTTGAAAATACTGTTATTATTGTTTCTCATGACCGTCACTTTTTAAACAAAGTTTGCACAAGAATTCTTGATGTCGATTATGGAAAGATCCAAGTTTATATTGGTAACTATGATTTCTGGTATGAATCTTCGCAACTACTTTTAAAACAAGCTAAAGATCAAAATCAAAAAGCTGAAGCACGTATCAAAGAATTACAAGATTTTATTGCTCGATTTGCGGCTAATGCTTCTAAATCAAAACAAGCAACATCAAGAAAGAAAGAATTAGATAAAATCGAATTAGCTGATCTAAAGCCATCCAATAGAAGATATCCATTTATCGATTTCAAATTTGAAAAAGATTTGGGGCAAGATATATTATTTGTCGAAAACCTTAGCAAAAAAGGATTATTTTCGAATATAAGTTTTACTCTTAAACGTGGTGATAAAGTAGCATTTCTTTCACCAAATAGCAATATATTAAATGCATTATTTGCTATTTTAGCAGGAGAAGATGAAGATTATGAAGGTAAATTCAAATATGGTATTACCGTAACACCTACTTATTTACCAACTGAAAATAGTAAATATTTTGAAGGACATACTGAGTCTTTAGTGGATTGGCTTCGTCCTTATTCGAGTGATCAACACGAAAGTTATTTACGTGGCTGGTTAGGTAGAATGTTATTTTCTGGTGAAGAAGCACTTAAACCAGTTAATGTTCTTTCTGGTGGAGAAAAAGTTCGTTGTATGATGGCAAAAACTATGTTAACTGCGGGTAATTTATTAATTATGAACGAACCTACTAACCACTTAGATCTTGAAGCAATTACTGCTTTAAATAAAGGTATGATTAACTATAAAGGTGTTTTATTATTTACAACTCACGACCACGAATTAATGCAAACAGTCGCTAATCGTATCATTTATATTGATGAAAATAGTTTTATTGATAAAGAAATGACTTACGATGAATATTTAGACTTAATGAATAAATAATATGGAAAATGTCTTATTAATTGAAGCAATTATTGATAAAAATGAATTTTCATATAAGCATAAAGAAATGCTTAATCTTTTGTTTACCTTAGGCATTATACCTAACTTTATCGCTTCACAAGTTTTGAGTGAACCTTATATAAATAGTTATTTAGGAACTGGAAAAATTGATGAAATACATCGTTTAATTAAATCCGAAAATATTGAACTTGTAATTTGTAATTTTGATTTAACTCCAACGCAATACGATACTTTGCATCATATTTTTAAAGTTGAAATCTTAGATCGAACTGGCGTTATTCTACAAATATTTTCGATTATGGCAAAAAGCAAAGAAGCGCGTTTACAAGTTGAAATTGCTAACTTAAAATATTTAAAAAATCGTCTTGTTAACAAAGAGGCTAATTATTCCCAAGTCACTAGTGGTGGTTCTGCCCATAATAAAGGATCTGGCGAAAAACAAATTGATTTAGATCGAAGTAAGTATCGTATGCTTTTAAAAAGAAAGCAAAAAGAATTAGATGAATTAGTCATCCAAAGAAAAAACACGCGTAAAATGCGTACAAATTTGCCAGTTGTAGCTATCGTTGGTTATACTAATGCTGGAAAATCAACACTTCTTAATAAATTAATTTCTAAATCTAATAACAAAAGCAGTAAAAAAGTATTAGAAGAAGATCGTCTTTTCTCTACGTTAGAAACTTCTACTCGTCTAATTGATATATATAATTATCCTAGCTTTTTATTAACCGATACCGTCGGTTTTATTTCTCATCTTCCCACTATGCTAGTGGATGCTTTTAAATCAACTTTAGAAGAAATTAAAGAAGCTGATTTATTAATTAATGTCGTTGATGTTTCTAGTCCTTATTATATAAATAATTTGTTTGTCACTGAAGATATTTTAATTAAACTTGAAGCCGATAATATTCCGCAAATTATCCTTTATAATAAAGTTGATGAATGCAAAAATATTCCTTTTATTCCTAAAGAAAATGAATTATTAGTATCTTTAAATACTGATGAAGATATTGAGCAAATCATGAAACTTATCTTTGATAGATTAAGCAAAAATTGGGAATATCAGCAAATAAAAATCCCAGTTTTTAAAGACTTATACTGCTTAAAGAAACTAGGATATGTTAAGAATATGGAAATGTTTGATGACTATTATTTAGTCGATTTATACTTACCAACTTATAACAAACAAAAACTTAAAGATTTTTTAAATGATTAATATATAAGTTATGTATTTTATTTGTCATATCTAATAAGGTCATATTTTCACTATCAATTTGATAGTTGGTTTTATATTTTAATTCTTCTGGGAATTTTGTTTCATCATTAGCAATACGAGATTTAGCTTGTTCTACGCTATCGCCACGCAGAATCATACGTTCAAATCTCGTTTTTTCATTTGCATCAAGAAAGAATGTAACAATACGAGGATCATGTAATTCTAAAAAAGATTTAAAGCCATTCGGATCAACAATTAAAACTTTATCATCGGCAATTTCTTTTTTAGATGAACCATAGAAATTACCGTTATATAGTGTTGTTTCTACAAAAGCTCCTTGCTCTTTTAATTTTAGGAACTCATCTTTACTAACAAAGTGATAATCCACATCATTTTCTTCCGACTTTCTTATTGGCCTAGTAGTATGAGTAATAACCTTTTTAATGCCATACAATGCATTTAACAACTTTGCAACTTCTGTTTTTCCACTTGCGGAAGCACCAACTAATAAAATCATAAGGAATCCTCGCTTTTTATATCGTAAGTATAGCAACATTTCGTTTCACTTTAAATATAAATATAATTTTTTTACTTTTTTTTCGTTTTTTTTATTTTTCTTCACTATATGTTATATGGGAGGTTAAAAAATGAGCGTTCATAAGAAACGAGCATCATATAAGAGTATGGAAGAAGAAATTAATGATATTTTTATTAAAATTAGAAATATAACATTTAGTAGTAATTTTTTAGCTCGTAATAGTATTTTATTAAAAGAAGAAGATTATCCATATTTTAGTAGTGGCAATGCTAAAAATATGTATTTGCTTTTTAAAGTAAGACAAGCGCTATTTAGTCTTGATGAAAGTGATCGTATCTTCATTGTTAATGAATTTTATTATCGTAATGAAGATTGGTGGTTTTCTTTGTATTCTCGTAGTTCTTTTTATCGTAAGAAGAAACATGCAATGACTATGTTTCTTAAATATTACAATTTATGTCTATAAAAAAGTTACTTGCAATATTTTTATTTAGTATCAATATAATTCCTAAAACGGAAACCACGTTAAAAAATCGCTTTGCAAATATTAGAATAACTTCTTTTAATAAAAAGCTAAGAGCACATGTAATAAGATATACCTTCATTAGCAGTGTAAAATGTTCAGTAATATTAGAAGCCTCAGTAATAAAAAGCGATGGATCTACTTCAATTATTAATTCAAAAACTGTTACAATCGATGGCAAACACACTGATAGAGTACTTTTAAGTTCATCATACGTTAAAGATGGCGCAACTTTACTATTAAGTGCTAAAAGTGATACATATCGATGTCTTAGAGAATTTCTATTGTTTGCCACAATAGACTCTCAAACTATTACTAGTTCAACATCTTATGTAAGAAATAATGCTTTACAAATATGTGATGCCGATGGCTATGTAAAAAGATATAACGAGTCTATTAAATTCTCTATCAACAATAATTTAATTAGATCTTTTCCTTACATTTCCGTGAATAATTTAAAGCTAATATATCAAAGCACATATGCCGCGGAAAATATTATAAATGATAAAGAAGTACTATTAATAATTGATGATACTGACGATAATTTTCCTTTATTACAAGATGAAAACAAAAATGTAGAAATCTCATACATTTTAAAAGAAACTAACACTAATACATATCAACTTGAATTAAATGAAAAACTATACTACAATTCCGCAACACTTTTATTAAGTCGTGTTCCTAAAGATGGATTTATACCAACCACAAATATATTTATTCCAAAAAATTCTAAGACAACTATATTAAAGACAATTTATAAATTTAATACACTTGGCTATCAAGGAATTAATGCAAATGTTGAGACAACAAATATACTAAAAAAATACGTTGGTAGTTGTTCTTCATCTAAATACTGTGTAAAAATTGATGAGAGTAATAACTATCAAAACGATAATGAAATTGAGGTTAAATTAAAATGATAATATTTTTTCTTGTTGCTACAATAACTGTTTTTTCAATTAATAGTTTTACAAATATGACTGCTAAAGAAAGCATAAATCAAAGGTTTTATACTTCTTTAAAAACATCATTAGAAAACTCTATTACACTTAATGCTGATCTTAGTGATGCCTATATTGATTTAACGACTTTATCTAATGTATTAGCAAAAACACTAAGTTATAATTTGGTTGATTTTGCTGATAAATTCTATTTATATGTCAATTCATATTATAATGATTTAACACCTTGTACATATGCTTGCAAAACTGTGAATGTTCGATTAAAAGTAAAAGTCAATGTTACTTTTACTTACGACAAAAGTTATAAATTGAGTCTGGAAGAAAATTATGTATAGCAAAGCATATGACTATATAAATAGTTCGTTTTTAAAACCATTATTAATTAATAAAAAAATAACAGATATTTCTTATAATGGGAAAGATGTTTATTATCAAGATGATAAAGGCAAGCATAAATCAAATATAAGGTTATCTTCAGAAAACGCTAATAATTTTATTAGACAGATTGCAAATCTAACCGAGCAAATGTTTTCATTAACTACTCCAATTTTAGATGTTTCAATTCAAGAATATCGTTTTAATGCTGTACATAGTTCTATATGTCGTAAATCATATGAAAAATGTGCCACATTTGCTTTAAGAAAAGGAAGCAAAGGCATTAATGTTGATACAATTATGAAAACAACACCTGATAGTGTATTTTTATTCTTAAAAAACGCTATACAAAAGAAAAAATCAATTATTATATGCGGTGAAACAGGATCAGGAAAAACCGAATTGCAAAAATATTTATTAACATTTTGCAAAAAAAATTCACGAATTATTGTGATTGATAACGTTTCAGAATTAGTGGGAATTGATAATAAAAACATGGATATAACTTATTGGCAATACGATTCACATTCATCATATTGTACTTTAGATGATTTAATAAGTAATTCATTAAGGTTTAATCCTGACTGGACAATAATAACTGAAGCACGTGGAAAAGAAATGTACCCGATAATTCGTTCTATTTTAACTGGTCATCCGCTCATAACTACTATCCACGCTAAAGATTTAGAAACTGCACCATCTAGAATTTTACAAATGATTATGCAAACCACTAACAACTCTATTGATTCATCAATTTTAATGCATGAAATATATAGTGCTTTTGATATTGGAATTCACGTAGCAATTAAGTATGAAGATAATATATTAATTCGCTATATCGACCAAGTCGGAGTGTTTAATAGCGATTTATCTTTAAAACTAATTTATGATGTTTAGGAGGATAAAAATCAATGATTATCGGATTAATAGTTAGTTGTATTGTTTTTACCTTAATATATTTTACTTTAAATAATTATATAGTTGCGGGTGTTTTTGCTGTTTTTACTTTCCTATATTCATTATATGTTAATATTAAATTCAAAAAATATTTTACGTTTATACAAAAAACTAAAGAATGTAATAACTTCATTAATACATTTTCAATTAGTTTGAGTATCTCTAATTCATTAGATAAAGCATACCAAGATACTTCATTACAAGCTAGTAAGCAACTAAAAAAAGAATTAAATAAACTTGTTTCAATTGATTGCTATGAAAATCTTAAAAGTTTAGAAACATATTTTACTTTTCCTAATTATCAAGTCTTCTTAAATATTTTGCGTTTATATATCAATAATGGCGGAAATTTTTTAAAAATGACCGAATTACTACGTGAAGAATTAAGACGTAACGCTGAAATTGTTTCTACTTTGCAAGCAATAAATACACGAAAGATATATGAATGTTCTATCTTATGGGGATTTTCTACCGCGATTATTGTGTTTTGCCGATTTGGACTAACAAACGTATTTATAATGATGGCACAAAGTAATTTGTTTATATATGGGATTATATTTTTCTTTATTTTCGAATTATTTTCTATCCATTTATTGCTTAGAAACTGTTTTAGTTCTTTGGAGATTATAAATTATGAAAAAACTAAAAAATAAAATTAATAGTCTTAACTTAAATTATAAAAATGAAACAATTAAAATAATTATAACTATTGTGCTAATTAATAGTCTAATTGCATTTTTAGTTATATATTTTAAAAATATTAAGCTAATAGCATTTACTTTATTAGCCACCTTTTTGGTACTATACATTTTCAATATTAATTATGATAAACGAATAACTAGATATAAACAATCACTTGAAAATGAATTCGTCACTACTCTGAACTATATTC
>URQK01000019.1 GCA_900549975.1 uncultured Mollicutes bacterium | reverse complement strand
CACTTATTTATGATGAAGATTTAGATAGTTTAGAATATCAGGCTATTAAATTAGCTTTAACTAAAAAAATTCCGATATTTGGGATATGCCGCGGTTTACAAATATTAAATGTATACTTTGCTGGCACTTTGAAAGAGATACCTTCTACACACATTGGAAGACACTTTATTATTAATAATGAAGAACTAACTAAATATACTAATTCTTTTCATCATCAGTGCATTGATGTTTTAGCAAGTAATTTTAAGTGTTTAGCTAAAAGCGAAGATTTTGTTATTGAAGAAATAATCGACAAAAAAAGGATGATACTAGCCGTCGAGTATCACCCTGAAATCAATTATGATTATGAGCCATTACAAAAATTTATTAAACTATTTTTTAAATAATATTTTTATAAAGTGCTAAATATTTTTGACTTGATTTTTTCCAATCGTAATTTTGTTCTAAGGCATTATTACGAAGTATTTTCATTTTTTCTTTATCTTTATATACTTGTTCGCACCAATTTAAGGTACCACTTAAAGCATTATAAGTATAATCATAGAAACCAAATCCATCAGCGTATTTTAAATTGTCATCAACATATGGAGTCACACTATCTTTAAGTCCACCTACTAAACGCACAACTGGTAAAGTAGCGTAATGTAAAGATATCATTTGTGATAAGCCACATGGTTCAAATAATGATGGCATTAAGAAGAAATCGCTGGCGGCATAGATTTTATGCGCTAATTCATCGTTATAGCCAATATAAATAGATAAATGATGTGGGTATTTAGCGCGTAGATATTCTAAGTGATTTTCGTATTTAGATTCACCTGATCCTAAAATTATTACTTTACTACCTCTTTGAAGTAATGATTCAACATTTCCTAACATAATATCTAAACCTTTTTGCCAAGTTAAACGCGATACCATTCCATAAAGCGGAGCGTCATCATTAACTAAATCTTTTTCTTTTAATAAAGCTTCCTTATTAGCTTTTTTAAATGAAACAACATTTTCTTTTAATTTAGCAACGATTTTTTCATCTTTAGTTGGATCAAATTCTTCATAGTCAATACCGTTTAAAATACCAACAAAATCATCACGGCGATATTCTAAAACATGATTCAAGCCACCAGAAATTGATTCATCGGTTAATAATTCAATACGATGTGTTGGTGAAACAGTAGTAATCTTATTTGAATACATAATTGCAGTTTTTAAAGTTGATACAGCGCCATTAAAGCATACTGAGCCATCATTAAAGTATTTATCATTTAAATTATAGAAATTTCCTAAGAAATATTTATCAAATAAACCTTTAAATGCTGGATTATGAATAGTTAAAACAAATTTTGCTTTATTTAATGGTGAGCCATAGTCATCTTTAATTAATAAAGGTAACATACCTGGGTGCCAGTCATGAATATGAATTACATCTGGAATTAAATTAATCATTTCCATAAGTTTTTTACTTGCTAAAGTAAAACAAGCAAAACGTTCAATATCATCATCATAACTATAAATATTATCACGACCAAAATATTGATCATTTTTAATTAAAAAGTATCTAATTCCATCAATTAAAGTTTTATAAACTACACAATATTGTTTACGCCAAGACATATATACTTCAAATGAACATACCTTTACTGGACGCTTTGTTAATTTAGCATTAACTTGCTTATAAAAAGGCATAATAATCGAAACATTATTTTTTCTAGATTTAACTAATTCTTTAGATAACGAATAAACTACATCTGCTAGTCCACCAGTTTTAACTAATGGATTGGATTCACCAGTAACCATTACTATTTTCATATTAAACATTAGCTCCTTGTTTAATAAATACTGGGTTATCAGCATCACCAATTAATTCTTTAACATGAATAATTTTGGCGTATTTATCAACGATAACGTTTTCTAAATGACAATCTTCGGAAATTACACAATCTGTAAGAATAATACAATTATTAATTACTGCGCCTTCTTTAACAATAACCTTACGTGATAAAATAGAATTTTCCACTTTGCCATCAATAATTGCACCATTTGAAATAAATGAATTCTTAACTTCCGCATTATTAAGATATTTGGTTGGTGGAGTATCATTTGTTACCGTGAAAATTGGCCAATTATTTAAGAATAATCCTTGACGTATTTTATAATCTAAAAGTTCAAGAGAATATTGCATATAATGAGTTAAACTATCAAAACAACGGACATATCCCTTATGTTCATAGCCATAAACCAATTCACTCTTTAAAGAATAAGCAATTAAATCTCTTAAGTTATATAAAGCCGAAATCTGACTTGTTTTATAAATCAATTCTTTGAATTTTTTCATGTTTATTACATAAGTTTCAAGCGAAATATTAACTTTATCTTTTGTACAATTGTTTTTCTTTAAACTTGTAATAGTATTACCTTCTAAACTCACTACATCACAATTTTCAAAATGTGTTTTAGCATTATCAACTTTTTGATAAACAACTGTTATATTAGCCCCATTTTCTATATGTTTCTTAATTACTTCATTATAATCAATTGCCATAACAAAATGTACAGGAGCAATAACTACATAATCTGCATTTACTTTATGTAAAAGCCAGTCATTTTCTTTAATGTTATTAACGTCATGATTATATAATGGGTTTCTTGCTTCGTTTTCATTATATAAAATGGTATTAATACCTAATTTAGTATTAATATTCCACGCATTAGCGTTACCTAAATGTTTTACTAAAGAACGTTGATGTTCTTTAACTAAAATACCGACCATATCAATTCCTGAATTGGTGAAATTAGATAAAGTAAAGTCGATAAAGGCATATCTTCCTAAAAATGGTGTTGATGCAATAGAACGGCTTTCTGTTAGTTCTCCTAAAGATGGAGAATGATGTAAATTACAATAACCTAATACTTTATACATAACTTGCCTCCTATTTTTTAATTAGTACAATTTCTTTTTCATCTTTATTAATAATTGTACCTTTTTCAATTACTTCGTGATCACCAATAATGGCTTTGTATACCTCAGCGCCTTCCTTAACTATAGCGCCAGGCATGACAACACAATCACGAACAATTGCTCCTTCTTCAATTAAAGCTTCATTAGAGATAATACTATGTTCAACATGTCCTAAAACAACTGATCCCTGATTCAATAATGAATTTTTAACAATCGCTTTTTTGCCAACATATTGAGGTACTGATTTAGTATCTTCGGAGAATATTTTCATTTCTTCTGAAGCATTATATAAATCAACATCATTATTATCATCTAATAAGTCCATATTAGCTTGCCATAATGATTCAATAGTACCAACATCTTTCCAATAACCATTGAATCTATATGCAAACACACGCTTATTTTTATTGATTAAATATGGAATAATATTTTTACCAAAGTCATGATCAGATTCATCGTTTTTCATATCTTTAATTAAGGCACTGCGAAGAACATCATAAGTAAAAATATAAATACCCATTGATGCTAAAGTTGATTTTGGATTTTTTGGTTTTTCTTCAAATTCATAAATCGACATATCATCATTAACGTTCATAATACCAAAACGTGATGCTTCTTTTAAAGAAACATTTAATACCGCGATAGTGGCATCAGCTTTATTTTTAATATGATCAGTTAACATTTGATGATAATTCATCTTATAAATATGGTCGCCTGATAAAATTAAAACGTATTTTGGATTAACTGAATCCAAGAAATCAATGTTTTGCGCGATTGCATCAGCGGTTCCACGATACCAATTTGCGCCTTCTTCTGTTTGACGAGGTGGCAATATGGACGCTAAAGATCTTACACCATCTAATCCCCATTTCTCACCATTACCGATGTAATTATTAAGTGCAACTGATTCATATTGAGTTAAGACACCAACAGTGTCAATCCCCGAATTTGCGCAGTTAGATAAAGGAAAATCAATAATACGATATCTTCCGCCATAATATACAGCTGGTTTAGCAACCTTTTTTGTTAAGGCTTCTAGACGTGTTCCCTTTCCACCGGCAAGAATCATTGCTACGATTTGTTTTGCCATACTTACCATTCCTCCCTATTAGTTTTTATAAGTAATGTCATATTTTCTATATAGTTTTGCAATTTTTTTAATGCTTCAATTTGAGCATCGATAATTGCTATACCTTCTTTATTAAAAAGTGATTTTTCAATATTTAGTTTCCATCCATCAATAAATATAAATAAATTATCGTCGAAAAGTGTTAATGTTAATGGTGAACGAACAAATGCACCAAATTCAATTAATTGTTCAACCATACCTTTCTCAATATAATTATAAATCTTATTACCTATAGTTGTATAGATAGCAAATCCATTATTTGTCGTAATTCCATCGCTTGTTCCAAAGCCATATTGTTTTAAAGAAACATCCTCATAAGATAATTCACCTTTACGATTATCATTACGAATAATAATCATACCATTAATAATAAAAGCAATTTTGGTTTTTATTAATACACCTGGATTATGATTTCCATAATATATTTGATAAATATCAAAGTAGGCTGTTGAACTTGTTTGTGTTAATCCATTTTTAATTACAAGATTATTAACTCCTACATATTGTTCAATAATGCTTTTTTCTACGTCATTAAACGGCAACTTATTTTCAAATAATGCTAAACCATCAAGCATTGCTTCTTCTTTTAAAAGCTTAGTATAAAAATTTTGATAATCTTTGTTTAATTTATATTTTGTTGCTAAAACAACAATAATAGATGATAAAACTGCAACAAGAATTGCAATTAATATGGAAGCAAGAAATGACTCGCTATTATTAATAATCTTTATATATTTATTTATAAAAAGGTAAAAGAACATATATATAGCAGTAACTACCAAGAAATCTAGTACAACGGCAAAAATTAATTTTAAGACACTTAAAATCTTTTTTGACCTTATTTTTTTACTAGCATAACTTAACTCCATATTAACCCTTTCAAAAACGCAAAATAGACCAGCGTTTATTCTGGTCTATTAACCTATAATTTAATTTTATTTTTTGTATCTAAAGATACTTTATCTTCTTCCGCATAAAGGCGAACTCTAGATGTATTCTTATCGTGCAATACAACTAATGTTTCATCCACTAATTCGGAAATATCCGCAATCTTATCAGATGGTGCTGATAAAATAGCTTGCAAACCAAATTTTCTTAATAAGCGTACTGATTCAGAAATACGTTTGCGGTCCATCTTAGAGAATGCTTCATCAAAGATAATTAACCTTGTGGTATTACCAAGTTCGCCTTCATCATTAACACGATATAATTGGGCAAATGATGCAAGTACTGCAATATAGAATGGTGTTTGAGTTTCACCACCGGATTTTTTCTTCATCATACGTGATAAGCGTTGTTCTTGTCCTTCTTTATTTGTAACAATTAAGTCAAAGTCCAAGTACGAACGATAATCGGTAAACTTTGCCACATTTGCAGCAAGTGCGGCTGTACGATCTCCACTAGTACCAACATCAACGATTTGACGGAATAAATCATTCATTACTTCAGAATACTTTTCAATAAATGCTGATTCATCTTCGCCAACTTGAAGTAATAAGTCATCTTTAATCATGTCATAGTAGCGATGGTAAAGTTGACTTGGTCGACATGTAAAGCGATATGTATCATTACCAAATACTGATTGAGATAAAGCTTGATTTAAATCATCAATTTGAATTTCCACACCTTCAATTGCAGAACGAAGTCTAGAAATAAAGTCATCTTTAAATTGTTTTGTAGCCTTGTTATAAGCATCAGTAATTGCTTCACGATATTGCGGCAATTTAACATCACGCATATCCACTAATTCTTTATCGTAAGCATCATTATCTGTTTGATTAGTATCATATGATAAGTGATAGTCTTTAACATACTCACGACGTAACTTTGTTACATTGCTAAAGAATGTTTGAGATTTGTATTGAGCTTGCGAATATTTAGTGTTGTATTCAGTGATAATATCAACAGGTGTTCTATTTTCAACAAGCATTTGGTTAAATAAAGGCTCAGCTTCTTCCGCAACTACAAATGGATCATAGTTGTTGTCTAAGTGATCTTGACGATCTTTTAAGTGTTTCTTAGTTTCTGGTATTTTTTCTTCACGATATGTCTTGATTTGAGTATTTAAACGACCTTTTTCTTCAAATAAAGTAGTTTTTTCGTTTTCTAAATCTTTAATATCGTCTTCAACGTCTTTAATACGACGATCAAAACTTTCAATTTGGGTAATATCGTGTTTAGATAATTCTTCATCCAAATAAGCGATAGTTTGACGAATTCCATCAATTTGGCAAATTCCTTCAATTAAAGAAATTGTCGTATTAATTTCGTTACTATTAATAATTTCTAATGTTGAAGCTTCGGCAATATCACGGTGGACATCTCTTAAAACACTAACAAGTTTATTGTTGCGATCAATTTCAGCACGTTTAAGAGCAATTTGTGCATCTCCAACACTTCTTCCAATATATGTGGTAGCGTAAGTTCTAGGATTAAGTTTACCCATAGCGAAGTTTCGATATAAGTCACATTCTGGAGTGATACCATTTAATGATTCACGAGCTTCTTGTGGGCTACGACATTTTTTCAAGCGGCCAATAAGAAAATTAGTATAACTTCTTGCTCCATCATGATCAGTGGCAATTTCTTCAGCTAAAGATCCTTTTTCGCAAATATAATTACGTTCAATAATCTTTTCTTGGTCAACTAAAGTAGTGCCATAGAAATGATTTCTAGCAAGTAATTCACGTAAAATTTCATAAGCCTCTAAATAATATTGGTTTTCAACAAATAAATTGAATTTTTGACTATATAAATAGCCTTCAATGGCGTTAACCCATTTTGGAGATTTTATATCGATTAAATCGGCAAATAATGAAACAGTAATTGGCTTATTATGGCGTTCTGTTAATATACGTTGTAATTCGTTTTTAATTAGTGTTAAATTACGATCATATGACTTTCCACCATTACGCATTTCTGCTTCTTGTTGACGTAAATTAGCTGTTTCTTTGTCATAATTAGTAATAGTACGTCCTAAAGAAACTTGTAATGCCGACACCAATTGTTTAAATGTCGCTAATGAATCACGCCACTCTTTTAATGTTTCTACTGATAACATTTCAATATTTTGTAATTCATTATCTTTAAGATTAGTGGATGTTTCTACAACTCGTGTTGCAGCCGCTAATAAATCACTAAATTCATAGCCATGATCATCACCAATCAACTCATCTTGGAAATTAGATAACTTTTCAACAATTTTAGAAGCAACATTAATAAATGATGTTGCATATTGTTCTAAGTTGTTTTTAACAGTCTCAGCTTGTCTATTTAAATTAGCAAGTTTTTCAACTTCTTCTTTTCTTTGTTCACGTAATTCATCAGTTAAGCGATACGTGTCGTTACTTGCTTTATCTTGAATTAAATGTGTCTTACGACGATTTAATTCGGCGATATTCACATCAATATCAGATAATTCGGTTTCAATTTCTAAAAGTCTCTTTTGGGCTTTTTCAATTGATGCTTCATATGATTTTAAACGTTCAACTTCAACTTGAAGTTCGGCTTTTTCAACAATGTAGCCATAAATACTCATATTACGGAAACTTGTTTTATAAGCTTGATATGATTGAGCAATTTCATTTAAACGATCAACGCGTAAACCCATAATTGCGGCTTCGTTTTCCAAACGTTTATATTGCAAGATATTTTCTTGCATTGAATCGATATTAATATTTGCTTGTGCATCACATACATATTCAGTAATAAATGTTGTAATATCGGTAATTGGAGTAAATGATACTGCTTTTTTAAATAGTGAGAAATATTTATCTTTAATATTTCCAAATTTTTTCTTTAATAAATCTTGATATTGTTTATTAGTATCAACAAATTTATATTTTCCATCATATTCACTAGCAAAGTAAGCCGCTAGTGTCTTATATTCCATTGGAATATTATCTTTAATAAATTCGTTTTCTGGCATTTTATCTTCTAAGCAGAAATAACGATGTTCTTCACTACCATCATCAAATGAGTCAAATACACAGCCCATAACAAATGATTTATCATTTAAGTCATCGTAGAATTCTAAGGCAATATAAGAAGTAAAACGTCCTTCACGAAGATATTTAAATCCGCCATCTTCTGCATCGCCTAATTCGCCACGTAAGTAACCTTTTAAAGTACGTGATGACTTTTCACTTGCAGCTTTGTTAAAGAATCTTCCTGAGGTATCACCAAGCAAAATAACTTGAAGAGCATCAATTAAAGTAGATTTACCAGAAGCATTAAGACCGGTTAAGAAAACAATTGGTTCGACATTAATAGTTTCGTTCCAGAAATAATGCCAGTTAATAATTTTAACTTTCTTAAGCGATTTCATCTTCTTCACCTACTTTCATTTTTTCTAAAGCTTCAGACATTGCTTTTATCTTTTGATTATCAACAGCAAAAATAATACTAGGTAAAATGTAGAATGCTACGTTACCTTCATCATAAGAGCCACTAACTTTAGCAATAACATTATGATTAGCTAAGAAACGAAGTGATTTAGCAAATAAACGACCACTCATTCTTTTACCTGTCATGGTAATGCCATGATCAATCATAGTTTTTAATAAAGTTGGGGTCGTAATATAGATAGATTCCCCTGTTTGACTAGACTCATTTTTCTCAGTTTCATAAATTAAGCGAAGCACAAAGAGTAATAATGATGTTTCGCGGTCCATTCTCAAACGATTTTGTTCATTAGTGTTGTATAAAGCAATAACACCATTCAAAACATCTTTTTCCATCATCCAACCTGTATATTTTAAATAATCACTAATTAAATCAAAATATCTTTCAATAAAACGATAATCAGAATTGATACGCATTGTTTTCTCTTTTGAATCAAACACATCACGCACAATAAATGATTTTAGTAGCAATGTATTAACGACACGAGCAAATTCATTTTGCTCACCATTAGTAAGTTTATCAAATTCATTTTCAAACATTATTTGCTATTCTCCTTTCGTCTAAAAATAAGTTTTGGCAATATATATCCCTGTGATGTAATATATCCCTCTTGTTCAATATCAACATCATAGAAACAATTTTCATCATTTTTCTTTAATGTGGCTAAGATTAACAATATAAAGGCATCATAATCTGGCAAACGAATTTCTTCAGCACGAAGTTCATTAGCATCACCAAATGCCATTTCCATAAATTCAAGAACACGAGCATCCGTAAAGGTATTACGTGTTTGATCAAGGAAGTTTTGCATAATTAAGTCGCCAGCTTCTTCAAAGTTATTAACAATTGGAAGTGGTTCACCAATTTGACGATATTGACGTACAATTGGTAAAGTTACCGATTCTGGATCAATATATCCTTGTTCATGGAACATCATTGCATCTTGCATTGAAGTTAATATCATTCTTAAATCTTTCGAACCTTCCCCTGCATTAGCGGAGGCATTTGCTCGAGCATAAGCTTTGAATATTGTTTCAAGGTGTCCTTTAATTGTCTTATCATTATTATTGAAATAGATAATCTTTGAAGCACTAGATTTAGTATATTCACTATGACTTTCATCAATTTCATTAATCATTGTATTGAGTTGTTCATACATATCTTGAATATAGGTAATCTTGTTAATTAAATCTGCTTCCGCACTAGCGTGATCACGGTCCTTACGCCATAAAAGCGATTGAGCAATTAATGCTTCTCTTCTTTTTTCATCACGTAACCACTTTTGCAATATATTAATAATTGGTCTTTTAAATCTTGTGACTGAGTCAAAAGTTTTTAAAGGGTGATAAAGACGATCGGAAATTTTAACTTTGTAATCATCAAAGTGATTTTTTAAAACATCATTTGTGGTAAATAAGTTTGCTAAGCGATGTTGATAAATTTTAATTTGATGACCAAGCGTTACTAATTCAATACGAAGTTTTTTTGTGTTTTCAAAAGCACGAAGTAATGTTGCATACATTAAATCATCTGGTTCATCATCTTCTATCTTTAATTCACTATAAGTCGAGTGAACAAGAGAATTATAAGCAACTTCACTTTCTGTGCAAATATCTTTTAAGGCAGCTAGTATTTTTATCGTATACGTTGGAAGAATTATATACTCTTCAAACGTGTCATTATTCATTTGTATATCAACCCATCCAGTTTCTTCAAGGCGACGAAGAATAAACGCAACACGATTTGGTAAAGATGGATTAACTAAGGCGTCATCTTCACCCTCTTCGCTTTCCAAATCAAGGCTCATTACTATATCCGTTGCAGTTTCTTTAAGAATACGTAAGAAATCTTGCTTTTTAATTGACATCTCTTCTGATTCTAGGCTCTTAAATAAAACACTTAATGCCATAGCATAAACGTCTTTGTTTTTGCTAGATAGGATTGAGAAAAAATTATCTGGAATTGTATCAAATAATCGCATGTATTCTCCTCCTAAACACTATTATGATTTTACCATAATTTAAAGCTCTTTGTAAATAATATTTACAAGCAATATCAACATATTTTTTTCTTTAGTTATATTTTTTTGTATGTTATAATGTTGCCGGTGATTAATATGATTATTTATCCAAATATGAAAAAAACATTATTATACTTTTTTATTATTTCTATTTTATCTAACCATTGATGGTAGTTTTACTTTTCCGTTTCCAACAAAAGATTACATATTTTTTGGCGGATGGCTTGCAATAACTCTTATTTATTTTATTATAACACTTAAAATGAGTTATTACCGCTTAGAAAAAAAAGGACTATATCAAAAACGTATGACCAAGGAATATTATTTTGAATATAATGACATCATTTATATTGATGAAGAATGGTCTAGAAAGAATAATATTCTTGTATTTGTCACAAATCGCGGTCACGCTATATATTTAATACTAGATAAAAAGCAAGTTCTTCTTGATGAAATGCTTAAAAGATGTCCTAATTTAACCACTAAAGAAGAAACAAAAATGCGTTTTCCAGACGTTAAAATATAAATTAATAATATTTTTTCAAAAAGTCATTGCAAAATGCTATAAAAGTATGCTATCATACAAAAGCATTGTGAAATGTTAAGGGAGGTATGTAAAAAATGTCAAGAGTTTGCCCAGTATCAGGTAAAGCACCTTTAAGCGGTAACAAACGCTCTCACTCCTTAAGAGCAACTCCGCGTAGATGGAATGTCAACTTACAACCATATAAGGTCGTCGTTGACGGACGTGTCCAAACAGTTAGAATGTCCGCACGTGCTTATAGAACCCTTAATAAATCTGCTAAGGGAGAATAACAAAAAATCACCTAACCGGTGATTTTTTTTGTTGTTTGTTTTTTACATTAACACAGTAAATATCGTTATTATTAAATTTAAAGAAATTGCTAAAGCTATAAATATCCATTCATATAATGCTAACATAATTACTTTTGGACGCTTTAATTCAACTTTTCCTTCTTCTTCTACTTTTTCCATAAACATCCATTTATATAATTTAGGATTTATGCATAGTAATAAGATCATTAAAGCAAATGTTAAGCAAATAATTCCCATTGCCAAAGGATAATCACTAGATTTAACAAAGAACACATAATAAGCCACTAATACGTAACTTAAGAATGTCAAGCCAAAGTGAATAACCGCAATAGCCATATGTAAAGAAGCACGACGCATATCAATAATAAATAATAACATAATAGCTATAGCGTTAATAATCATAAGCCCAGTTATAATACTTAAAATGGATATAAATGTTATATCAAAAGCATTAACGGCAAATAATGACATTGCTAAAGCAAAAAACAAAGATATAAAGCGCACATGCCAGTTATATTTGGCATTAAACTGACTTTGCATTTCATAAGGAAATGTATTTTTTAAATCAAATTTCTCTTTTTTAACTTCTAAATAATTGCTTCTACCAACATTGAATAAAACTACAAATACAATAAGAGCCACTAGACAACTAGGTATCATAATCTCAATTTTCATCTTTTTCACCTAACTTTCTTATGACAATAACACTACCACTTTCAACTCTTAAAAGGGCAATTCTTTGAAAAAACTTAATATCTTTTAATATATTTTTTGATGTATCCAATTTATACTCATTAATTTTTTCAATGGTATAGTCTAAGCTTATAACGGCTTCTGAAAACGGACATATTGAAAATGAAATAAATGACTCTTTATTTAATATATATGTGCCCTTTTCAAAATATTGAATTGATTCGTGTTCATCTTCAAATTCAACACGAAGATAAGGATATTTTTTTAAGATATTAATAGTTTCAAAGATGTTTTCAACACTTGTATGTATGTTACTTAAAAAGGTAATTTCATCAAAGCCTTTATGATATAAATAATTAATAATTTTATCGTAGATACTCCCGTTACTAGGCTTTGAAGCTAAAATAACTCGATGAGGATCATCAATAATATTTTCTTCTTCATCCACTAGTTTAAAATCGAAGAAACGGGCATCACTTTTAATTTCGTCATTTTTAGTAGCAATAACTAAATGTGGATAACCATTATATTTTTGAATTTGTTGATAGGTGGTATCATCACTAATAACTATTACTTTTCGCACTTTTATTCACCCTTTAATTTACTTATACGTTCTTTAGTATCAGTTTTATTAAATAAATAAGAACCTGCAACTAAAACATCAACGCCAGCAAGACGGCATTTTTTTGCTGTTTCTTCATTAATTCCTCCATCAACTTCAATAAGAACGTTAAGTTTATTTTCATCAATATATTTGCGTAAATATTTGATTTTATCTAAACTATTTTCTATAAAAGATTGTCCGCCAAAACCTGGTTCCACAGACATTACTAATACTAAATCTATTTTATCTAAATATTTAATAATTTTATCAACACTTGTTTTAGGTTTAATAGAAAGTCCAACTTTGGCGCTGCTTTCTTTAATAGTGGAAATAACTTTTTCAACTTGGTCTTCGTTTACCGCTTCGTAATGAAAAGTTACCAAATTAGCGCCAGCCTTAACAAACTCTGGTCCATAAGTTAAAGGATCATCAATCATAATATGAACGTCATTAAATAGTTTTGTCGTATGCGCAATGGACTTTAACACTGGCATACCAAAAGAAATATTTGGCACAAAGTGTCCATCCATTACATCAAAATGAATCCATTCTGCGCCACTACTTTCCATCAGTTGCAATTCTCTTTTTAGATTATTAAAATCCGCAGATAATATCGATGGTGAAACTATAACTTTTTTCATATTAATATCGATCCTTTCTAAAAATTAATTCGTCTAAAATTTTCAAATAATTATCGTAACTTTCTTGAGAAATTGTCCCTTCTAATAAGGATTTTTTAACTTCACAATCTTTTTCATTTACATGTAAGCAATTATTAAATTTGCACTTGTCATAGAGTTTTTCAAACCCTGGAAAACATTTTGCTAAATCTTCTTTAAACATTGGAAGTTCCAATGAAGAAAATCCCGGAGTATCAGCAATAAAACCATTCTCATACTTAATAAGCACAACTTCTTTAGTTTGGTGTTTTCCTCGGCCTAAAGCATTAGAATATTCACCAATTTCTCTTTTAGAATTAGGAATAAGTTCATTAAGTAAACTAGATTTTCCCACTCCTGTTTGGCCCATTAAAGCAACGATTTTATGAGCAAATAATTCTTTAATCTTATCTACTCCTAGTTTGGTAACATTAGAATATGTAATAACTTTGACTCCGACTTTTTCTAGTGCTTCTATTTTTTTATTTAGCATGTCTTCATTATAATTTTTATCAGCTTTACTTATTATTACACATGCTGGTATTTTAAAATAATTGGCATAACTAATAAACTTATCAATAAGTAAACTAGAAAAATCTGGTTCACTTGTAGACATAATAATCGCAACTTCATCAACATTAGCAATGTTTGGTCTAATTAAATAGTTTTTACGTTCTAGTATATCACTAATAATCGACTCATATTCATCAACTATGACAACATCTCCCACAACTGGCTTGATTTTTTTATGACGAAATACGCCACGTGGTTTTACTAATAATTGGGTATTATTTTCTAAAAGAGCATTATATGTTCCGTATTGTGAAGATAAAATAATTGCTTTCATATTATTTCTTAAACAAACGGCTAAATAATGATTTCTTTTCTTTGATTAAATCAGGATTACGTTCAATATCCTTACGCATATCTTTAACAGTTTTATATCTTTCTTGTGGGTTCTTTTTACAAGCTTTTAAAATAATTCGTTCGATTTCTTTTGGTGTTGAAGGAATATATTTTCTTGGAGAAGGGAACTTATCTTTGATGTGACGAATAGCGACACTAACAGGTGTATCATCTTCAAAAGGTACGCGTCTTGTAATTAATTCAAAGAAAGTGACACCTAACGAATAAATATCACTTTGATATGATGCTTGTTGTCCACGAGAAATCTCTGGAGCAAGATAATGAACCGAACCAATAATTGTTTCGCTTCTTGTTAAACGAGCAGAATTTTCAAAAGTCGCAATCCCGAAATCACCCAATTTAATTGTTCCATCCGCAGTTAAATAAACATTTTGGGGCTTAATATCACGATGAATTACACTATGTTCATGAGCATGTGCCACTGCGGAAGTAAGTTGATACATGATATCACAAGCTTCTAAGAATCCAATACTTCTTTTATCTAATATATCACGAAGATTTTGCCCATTAATAAATTCATTAGCCATATAAGGACGACCTTCATATGTTCCTAAATTAATGACACGAACAATATTAGGGTGTGATAAAGAAGCCGCAGCACGTGCTTCTCTTTCAAAACGAGATAAGTTGATTGGATTACCCATCATATCCCCTTTAATAATTTTTATTGCTACTGGTTTTTTAGTAA
This sequence comes from uncultured Mollicutes bacterium, assembly GCA_900549975.1. GTDB lineage: Bacteria > Bacillota_I > Bacilli_A > RFN20 > CAG-826 > RUG131. Next base: position 7,525 of record URQK01000019.1, on the reverse strand, counting down.
TAATATCAGTTGCGCCATATACAACAGACATGCCACCTTCGCCTATTTTACGTTCAATACGATAACGATCATCAATTAAATCATTAATATTCATCTTTTTGTACCTCCCACATTGCAACACAGGCATTGTCTTTTCCGCCATTCTTATTAGCGGTATCAATTAACAAATCACATTTTTCATAAATACTCATTGATGTAGTTAATATAGTAAGCATTTCTTCTTCACTTACTGCATTATATAATCCATCTGAGCAAAGCATAATACGATTATTATTATAACGATAATAATCAATTTCAAAACTTAAATTTTTATATAATCCCAAAGCATTAGTCAATATATGTCTTTGGGGATGTTTATCCATGTCTTCTAATTTAATTCGATTCATATGGTATAAATAATTTACATATGTTTCATCTTCAGTTAAGCGGATAACACTATCATCAATAATATAGGCTCTAGAGTCTCCAACACTAACGATAAATAAAGAGTTTTTACGAATTAAAGCTAAAGTTAACGTTGTACCCATTTTAGCAAATTTTTCATCATTATTGGCTAAATCGAATACAGCTTTATTTGCTTTTTTAATTACCTTTTTTAAAAACAAGCGAACATCCATGTTGTTTAAAAAGCGATCGATTTTTTTAAATTCAGAAGTAATAACCTCACAAGTTATATTCGCAGCAACATCACCTTTATTATGTCCACCCATACCATCACAAACGAAAAGTAAAGCATCACCGCTAGCGTCAGTCATTGCCATAGCGACATCTTCATTTGTTTTACGTACAGTACCAATATCTGTTTTATAACAATAAAATCCTACTCTCTCATTCATTGTTTTGATGTTTGGCACGAAGTTGTCCACATGCTGCATCAATATCTGTGCCAAATTCCTTTCTAATAGTTGCAGTAACACCATTTTTAGTTAAGCGGTCTAAGAATGCATGAACATTGTTAGAACGTTGATAACCATTTTCATTAACTGGATTATATGGAATCAAATTAACATAAGCTAAAGTACCTTTAATTAATCTTGCTAATTCATCAGCATGTTCTATTTTATCATTAACATCTTTTAGTAAAATGTATTCAAACGTAACTCTTCTTCCCGCAGTTTTTTCATATTCCTTAACAGCAGGAATTAACTTTTCTAATGGATAAGCGCGATTAATAGGCATAATGCGAGAACGAATCTCATTATTAGGAGCATGAAGGGAAATAGCTAAATTAATCTGCAATCCTTCATTTGCATACCTAATAATCTTATCTGGTAATCCGCATGTAGAAACAGTTATATGTCTTGCGCCAATTGCTAATGCTTTAGGATGATTAATAATTCTAACAAAATCCATAACGTTATCGTAATTATCAAATGGTTCTCCAGTTCCCATAACAACAACATGCGTAACTCTTTGATTATTACCTTCCATAGCAAGCAAGTCATTCATTACTAATACTTGTCCAACCATTTCCTCAACAGTTAAATTTCTTTTTCTTTTTAATAATCCCGAGGCACAAAATGAACATCCCATATTACAACCAACTTGAGAAGAAACGCATATAACATTACCATAATTATAACGCATTAATACAGTTTCAACTTTGTCATTATCTTTCATATTAAGTAAGCATTTAATTGTGCCATCACTACTTACCTGTTTTAAATAAATTGTTGGTTTTGTAAGTTCAAAATCGCGTTTTAAAACTTCACGAAATTTTAATGAAACATCTGTCATTTCATCAAAACTAGTAGCCTTTTTTTCATAAATCCAAGTATATAATTGGGTCGCTCGATACTTTTTTTGATCAAGCGATATCATTAATTCTTCTAATTTGTGTATTTCTTGTCCGTATAAATTAATCATTAATATCACTAACCTTTCTATTATTTTAGCAAATAATAGAATTAATTCATAGATATATTAAACTAAAATTTCATAAAAAAAAGGCCAAAATCAATTAGCCTTTAATAATTCGTTAATTTTTGTGATGCTCATGGCAGTGGCAACATTCATGGTGGTCGTGATCATGGTCATGACGATGTTCTTCATGATGTTTAGTAGTCAAGCATCTTTCACCACATACACATACTTTGCCACATCCAGCACTCTTACCATTACAGCAAACGTGTTGATGTCCACATTCACACATTTTTTCTTCGTTAGCTTTTTGTTTCATTTTTTCTTCAAAACCCGCAAAAGCATTGCCTTCAAATAACTCTTCATCAGAAAAATCTTCATCTTCGTCAATATCTTCTTCATCCTCATCTTCATCGTAATCATCTTCATCATGAGGTTCATCAGGGAAGAAAGCAGGATAATCATTATTTAATTTTTCATAATAATGACCTTCATCAACATAAACAAATTGAACATGGGCATTTAAAATATAATCAAGCATACTTTCCATTAAGTATTTAGCCACATTAGCCTCAAATGGGTGATATTTATGAGGTGCGTAAACACGCATTAAAACATGCCATGATGTTTGATCTACACCGGTATGAAATAATCTTAAATCTCCTGAATGAAAGAAAATTTCATCTTCACTTGTTTCGAATAAATTTGCAATTTGTTTCGTATGCATTCTTGAATAATCCATTAACATATAATGGTTCATTCCAATAACTTCAATTGTAATCATTTTGTTCACTCCTTAATCTAAAGCATCAATATTTATTTTAATACTAATGCCAGGTTTTTTCGATAGTATTTTAATAATATTTTCAATAATTTCATCAAATTGACTTTTATTTTTATATTTAAACATGCATTGACGTTTGAATCCAAGAGTATCTTTATAAACATATGGCTTAGTTGGTCCAATTACAGTTATAGCGCCATTGCTATTTTGAGAAACTAATTCCATAGTTTTTATTATATATTCTTCTGCTAAATCTTCGGAATTAGAACTTATTGTTAGAGTCGAAACAAAGGTATAAGGCGGATTTTGCTGGATTTTTCTAATTTTCATTTCATTAGCAAAGAATCCTTGATAATCTTGTCTTGCTCCATAAACGATTGAATAGTGTGACGGCATATACGTTTGGATAATTGCTCGTCCTACTTTTTCTCCTCTTCCCGCTCGACCTATAGCTTGTGTAATTAACTGGAATGTTTTTTCGCTACTTCGAATGGAAGGTAACGATAGTCCTAAATCAGCAAGAACTAAGCCCACTAATGTGACATTAGGAAAATCATGTCCTTTAGCAATCATTTGTGTTCCAAGTAATATATCGGCTTCTAAATTTGCAAATTTGTTTAATGTTGTAACAATATTATTTTTTAATTTTCCAACATCACTATCTAGCCTTAATGTGCGAGCTGAAGGAAATAATTTATGAACTTCTTCTTCAATTTTTTCAACACCAAAGCCAATTTTAGTTAAGTATTTAGAACCACACTTTGGGCATGCATGTGGTTCAGGCTCAACATGCCCGCAGTTATGGCATTTAAGTAACTTATCAAAGCTATGATAAACAAGTGGAATATCACAGTCCGGACATCTAATAATATGCCCACAATCTCGACATAAAACACTTGTTGAATATCCTCTGCGATTTAATAATAAAACCACTTGTTCTTTTCTATTCAAACATTCCTCAATAGCGCTTCTTAAAGGAATAGAAAATATTGATGAAGTATAATCGATGTTTTTAAAGTTTTGTAAGCTAACAATTTCGGTCTTTGGTAATTCTTTTTCATTAACTCTTTTAAGCATTTTTAAATGATGATATACACCTTTATACGCTCTTGCTTCTGATTCTAATGATGGAGTCGCACTACCAAGCAATACTTTGCATCCACTAAAGTGTTTAGCGCGCATTATTGCAACTTCACGAGCGTGATAACAAGGTGTATTATCTTGTTTATATGATTCAACATGCTCTTCATCAATAATAATAATCCCTATATTATTTAAAGGAGCAAAAATTGCGCTTCTTGTGCCAATTACTACTTTAGCTTCTCCACGTAAAATACGGCGGTATTCATCATATTTTTCTCCGCTTGTTAATTCAGAATGTAAGATTGCAACATTTTTCTCAAATAAAGTATAAAAGCGATTAAGCATAACTGGAGTTAAAGAAATTTCCGGCACAAGTATTAAAGCATTTTTCCCTGATGCAATCGTTTCCTTTACCAATTTTATATATACTTCTGTCTTGCCAGATCCTGTTACACCTTCTAATAAATATACTAAATCATTACTATTTAAAAACTCATTTTTAACTTGTTCTTGTAAGGTTGTTAATGGATATTCTTTTAAATTCTTAATATTGTCAAAACGATAACGCATTTTTTCTTTTTTGATTTCTATTACATTACCATTTTCAATAAGTTTTTTTAAAACACTTAGAGACTTAATTTCGCTTTTTTTAACTTCATCACTTATGTTTAATAAACGTAATAATTCAACTTGTTTACTAGTTAAACCATCTTCATTAGAATTAACGCACTTTACATATTTTTCATATTGAATTTTAGCATTATTAAACGATGAAGATGTTGGTTTAAGAGAAGGAGGTAGCATTGCTTGATAAACACTTATTAATGGAGCATGATAATAATTAGCAACTTCACTAGCCAAATCACGTAATTCTTTAGTAAGAATTGCTTCTTTATCAATGACATTTTTAGCAAAATTTAAATTAAAGCCTAATTCTTCTTCATATTCTTCTTTTGCCTTATTAATTACTTCAATACTTTCAATATAACCAACGATATCTTTATTATTAAAAGGAACTACTACACGCGCTCCAACGCAAGGTTGTTCTTTCTCATTATAAACATAAGAAAAAGGACGATTTAAGGCATACGCAGCATGTTCAACTAATACTTTTAGAACAATCATGGTATTCCTCCTATCATCCTTATTTATTTACTATTACGACGGATTATATTTTTGATTTTATTCGCGGCATCTTCGACATTGTCATTTAAAACAACATAGTCATAAGCATCTTTCATATTCATTTCACGACGAGCTTTTTCTAATCTTTTTTGAATAATATCTTCTGGCTCACTGCGGCGATGGCGAATGCGATTTTCAAGTTCTTCGATTGATGGTGGCATTAAAAATATTGAAACGCGATTATCAGCTTCGGTTTTAGCTAGTACTTGTTGGGCCCCATTTATTTCAATTTCTAAAATAACATTTTTGCCTTCGTTGCGTAGTTTTTCTACGTAATCACGCGGGGTTCCATAGAAGTTACCAACAAATTCTGCATATTCAAGAAGATTGTTTTCATTGACATTGCGTTTGAATTCTTCTTCGCTTACAAAGAAATAATCCACTCCTTCTTGTTCACGTTCACGTGGCTTACGAGTAGTCATGGAAATTGAATAAGCAAGATTCAATTTTTTATCACGCATAACAATTTTTCTTACGGTTCCTTTGCCAACTCCAGAAGGGCCACTAAGAATAATTAATAATCCTTTTTTCGACATTTATTAACACCATCTTTTCATATCGCTTATTATAATAAACGAATATTATATTGTCAAACAATATTAATGTAAAATATCCTTATTTAAAGCGCTTTTCTATATATTTTCTTGTTTTTTTTAATAAGATTATATAACGCTACTAAAAAATTTATGTTACTATTATTTAGGTGATTGTTATGGCTTTATCAAATAAATTTATTGAAGTGCTAACTACAAAAATTAAAGATGAAATTATCGGAGTTTATATTAACAAAATTACAATGCTTAGTGATAGCGATTTTTTAATATCGAAATCACGAAATGGTAAAGAAAAAATATTTATAACTTTAAATAATCGTTTACCATTTCTTACCTTAGTGGATGAAAGTAAAACTTTTGTTTCGCGTTCTTCTAGTTTACTTATTAAATTAAAAAAAGAAATCGAAAATGGAAAAATTTTAAATATAGAAAAAATTGAAGCTGACCGCATTATCAAACTCACAATCAGCAAAACAACTGATGCTTATAAAAAAGTAATTCGTTTTTTTTATGTGGAGTTAATTCCAAATAATACAAACTTAATAATTTGTGATGAAGAAAATAATATTTTAGCATGCTATAAAACTACTTCAATTGATCATAATGGTCGTTTTATTAGTGTAAATGCTAAATACATTGAGCCAACCACACATATAAAAAATAATTTTTCCCAATATGAATTAGAGATTATGGAAAATATTAATAATCCTAAATATGGTTTATTCTTCGACGGAAAAAGTTACACAGTCATCGAAGCTCCAAATAGCAAAGAAATTACGCCTAATGACTTATATATCAACTATTTTTCTAAAATGGAAGATAAACATCGTCTTGACGCTAATAAGGATGTTGTTTTGGCGATTAATCGAAATTTAAAATCGCTAAAAAAGAAACTTTTAAGTTTGGAGTCCGAATTAAAAAAAGCTCAAGACATGAATAAATATCGTGAATTTGGTGACTTACTTATTACATTCCAAAATGACATAACTCTTGATCCAAAAAAAGATTATATTGAAGTCGAAGGCCTAAAAATTAAAATTAATCCACTTAAAAGTGTTTCTGAAAACGCTAATGAATATTATAATACTTACAAAAAAGCTAAACGTAGTATTGTTCACATTAAAGAACAAATCGATATTACTACCGATAAAGTTGCTTATTTTGAAACTTTACATAACCAATTAGAAACTTCTAATGATTTAGATTTAAAGGGTATCGAATTTGAGCTAATTGAAAATGGATACATCAATAAAAAGACATTAAAAAAACAAACAAGTAAAAGTCAAGGTATGTCCCAACCTTATTACCTGATTGTAGATAATGTTAAAATTGGATTTGGAAAAAACAATTTCCAAAATAACTATTTAACATTTAGCTTAGCTAAGCCGTTTCACTATTTTTTGCATGTCAAAGATAAACCTGGTTCACACGTCATCATTTTTGATGAAAATCCATCAAAAAACATTATTGAAGCTGCTGCAAAAGTTGCACTTATTAACTCCAATATGGATGATGGGGAAGTACAATTCACTCAGAAGAAAAATGTGAAAAAACTTAATAGTTTTGGAAAAGTAATTCTAAATAGTTATGAGTCTTTTTACATTAGAAATATTGATGAAGACTTTAAAAAACTAGTTAAAAACATTAAAAGAATATAGAATTACTATTTGCTAGCTACTATTCTATTTTTTAGTGTACTAATAAAATCTTTATTAACATTAAATCCAAGATAACCAGAATTTGATAATAATAAGGAAGGTAGAGAATAAATGACTGGTATTCCGTCTTTATACTCTACTTTTTTTATACCATAGTCGCCATTTTTGACTGCTATAAAATCCGCTAGATCATTATAATCATCAATAAATGTTTCACTATCACTATCAAAAACAAGATGATAAATAATAAAATGATTATCACTAGCATATTGCGCTATTTCGCCTGTTGTGCCTCCATAACATGAAGCACAATTATCTTTTCCTTTTAAAGATAAATAGGAAACTATAGTCTCATCACTATCAAAAAGTTCTTTATATTGAGTTAATGTAACTTGTCTCAT
>URQK01000018.1 GCA_900549975.1 uncultured Mollicutes bacterium | reverse complement strand
TCCGTATTGTAAATCATAACAGTAATAATTTGTATGCCGAAGCTTTATTGCGTTGGATCGCTTTGTCTCGTTATCCGGAAGCATCGGCATCGAAAGGTGTCGAGATATTGAAACATTTTTGGAAAGAGAAAGGTGTGGTTCTGGATGATCTTGTTATGTATGACGGTAGTGGTTTGTCTCCGGTAAACCGTATCTCTGCCGAAATGTTATGTCGTATACTCGATTTTATGGCTTTCGATAAAAATTTGCAGACAATATTTTATTCTTCGTTACCGTGTCCGGGAGTAAGTGGTACGGTACGTTCGTTTTTGAAAAATTCGTCTCTTTCGAAAAGAATGCGATTGAAAAGCGGCAGTATGGCACATGTGCAAAGTTATGCCGGATATTATGATTCGGGGAATAAAAGATATGCTGTGGCTATTATTGTAAATAACTTTTCCGGCTCTCGTTCTTATTTGCGTCGTGTGTTAGAACAGATGTTCGAGGACGAATTAAAATCATTATAACTTTGTTGTTTTTTGAAATAAACCGATTTAAATTTTGTTTGGTCTGATTTGAGCGTTTTTTTGAGGATGTTCTTTTGTTTTTATGAGGATGATAGTAGCTTATCTGACGAATAAGAGCGAAAAAGTAGACTGAGAAAGTTTCAAAGTTGAACTGATGAGATTTCTGTATTGGAAAATCTGAATAGCTTTTCAGAATACAAATAAAATAATAGATGTTTTATTATATTTGTAAATTATTAACCTTAAAGTGGCTTCTGTGAAAAAAGCTTGAAAAATAGATATATAAATATAGGGGAAAATTTGTTTTAATAGTTTTTTATTAGTGTTAAAAAAGAAGTATTCTTTTAATTTGTTCATTAAATTAATAATTTTAATATTCATAAAATTCACCTATTATAATGTATTAAAGTTATTAATAAATGTGCGGGCAATAAAAAACACCCTCCAAAAATTGGAAGGTGTAATTTAATTAGTTAAGCAATTAAGCTTGTTTTGTTAATGTACCAGTGTAGTAATGATATGAATTCTTAGAAGTAGTATAATCAAAATCAACTTGGTTTTTAGATTCTTTACATGTTATTGTTAATTCACGACCATCTGCGTCAGTGGTCATAATTTTAATATTTCCAGAACTGTCAGTGGAAATAGTGTCAAATGTAAATGTTCTTGTTTCGCCATTATGGACATAAGAACCTGTTTTATCGGAATTAACAATTAATGTACATTGAGAAGTAAGGTTTGTATCTGTATCATGGAATACTTTACCTGTAAAAGTACCAATATAGAATGGAACAGCAATATTGAAAGTAATATTTTTTGTGCCAACTTCAACATCATTAAATGTACCAATTAAAGTACCATTAACTGCATCCCAAGTTAAATCGAAGTCTAAACCATTAACAGAGAATGTAACTTTGCCAGTTGCTTCTACAAATGTGAATGTAATATCAGAATCGTTATATTTACCAGTGCCATCTTCATTTAATGTTAAGGTATTATTATATGGTGTACTCTTAAATGAAGTATATAGTGATTTTAATTCTGGAACATAGTCAGCAAATGTTTTAGCTGATTTATCAATAGTATAAACATGTTCGGCTTCATTAACAGTAACAGTGACTTTGTTTTTATTAGAAGAGTCAACAATATATGTTCCTTCAACACCATCTAGAGTTGCTTTTCCAGCACCATCAAGAACTAATGTGCTATCGCCGTTTTTATAAGTTCCGTATTCATCACCAATTCCTACAGCAAGAATAGTAGCGTCATTTTTCTTGACTAAGAATTTAGATCCGCTTTCTTGGATATTGGATCCGCTAAGCATTTCGACGTCTATATTAAGTACTACAGTTGAACTAGTTACTAATGCACCTAATCTTAAAACTTGCTTTTCAACGGTTTGTTCATTTTCTGTAACACTAACTGTTTCATAGATTAATGCAATAAGATTATTTCCATCTACACGAACATATTTTGTTAATTTTTCATTATCAACAATATCTTTACTAAATACATAAATATCGTTTATAGCAGAAGACCAATAACACCAAGCTGCGTTACCTTCATAATTAATTACTTTTTTATTTTCTAATGTAATAACACCTTTTTCTTCATCAACTGATTTAATTGATCCAGAAACATTATAAGCATTTCCACCTACACTACCATCGGCTTTAAATTCCATAGTTGTTGGTGTTGTTTGGAAAGCCTTTCTATAAATTTCAAATCCATGCCATTGTCCAATGAAAGGTTTACCTAAATATTTTTTCATGTATTTTTCAGTTGTAGTAATTTTAATTGGTCCAGCTGCTACAGAATAAGAACTTACTGTAAAGGAGTAGGTTGCTTTTAATTCTGATGATCCACTTTGTTTATTAACTGTAATATCAGTAGAACTAGTAGTTAATCCTTTTTCATTACTATACTTTAACATAGTAGCAGATATAGCAGAAGATGTTAAATTATAATCATCTTTGTCAGCATCATTAATTGTTAAATCTAGATATAAAGTTTCACCAGGATAACCAAAAGTTGTTTCTTCATGTGATTTATCGGACTTAATACGATATAAAGAAGTGGTTGTATGTTCTGCAGCAGTGATATCAATATCAACTGTTTTGTCAACTGCTTCAACAGATAATTCTACACTAGTGGCAGGCATAGTGAATTTATACATCACAGCAGTATCACTAGCAACTTTTTCTAATTCTACACCATTAGCAAAGAATTTGTTTGCAATAGCAAATGCATTATGTTTTGCAACAACTGTTACTTCACTACCAGCACGGAAGAAATTAGGTTTTAATGTTGATTCTAGATTTCCACTATCAATAAAAGAATAAATGAAACTAGAAACGCTTAATTTAGAATCGCTTGAAGTACTACCTTTAGCTTGGAAGATAGTTTTTTCACTATCAGCATTTACTTTGAAATATGCACCTAATGCTTCAGCTTTAATAACAACATCAGCATCTGGCATATCAAATGAATAACCCAATACAGCATTACCGGTTAATGTAACTTCTTCTTCAACTGGTTCTGCACCTTCCTCGGCAGCAGAAGCAGCGCTAACTTTAACTACTTTAACACTTGTAATTTCATAACCAGATCTAGCAGCAACTTTGAATGAAACATGTTCACCAACATTAGCATCTTGAGGCATTTCAAGCGCAAAAGCTAAATCTTTACCTTCAAATGAGATTGTATGATCTTTAGTAGGAGCAACGATTTGTTCGGTGACAACTGAAACATTTACGTCAGCTTTTCCCATGACTACTGAATAGTGGAAGACATATTTGTTATTAGCGTCAACTTTTCCTTCTAATACTTTATCACCAACTTTTACAGATTTTAATTCATAATTTGTAGGATCAGTTAAGGCAACGGTGATATCAACTTCATCGCCTTCTGCTGCTTCACTTCGAGAAGCAGTGACATAAGCACCAGCAACAGAAGTTGGAACAACTACGGCGTGTTTTTCGACTACTGGTGCAACGATTTTTTCAGTAACAACTGAAACATTAGCATCAGCATCACCCATAACAAATGAATAATGGAAGACATTTGCATTATTAGCATCAGCGGTTCCTTTCAATAATTGCTCTCCAACTTTTACAGATTTTAATTCATAATTTGTAGGATCAGTTAAAGCAACAGTGAGTTTAACACTGTCACCAGCAACAGCTTCACTATGAGAAGCAGTAACATAAGCACCAGCGACAGAAGTTGGAATTACTACCGCGTGTTTAGTTGCTACAGTGCTTGTTGATGTGCTTGTAGATGTACTAGGTTCATTAGTTGAACAGCCAGCAATTCCACCGAGTAGCACAAAAGCACTTAATACAAAAAGAAGATTACTTTTTTTCATAAAAATTATTCCTTTCTTTAGAACAGTCAATCGTTCTAGTAACTTTTTTGTGGCTAAATAATAGCACTAATGAAAATGCATGTCAATAAAATTGTACAAAAAAACAGGCTATGAAAACCGGTTTCATAATAAAATATGATATATTTTATGTAAGATAAGCAGTTTTAGAACAAAAAACTCAGCAATTATGAAAACTGCTGAGTTAGTAATTGTGCTATTACATATTCGTTATGACTTATACTTTACATAATCACTTGGGTTGAATCTAGTGCCAGTAAAAACGTTATAATTACCTTGATTAAAAGTAAATGTTGAATCAGTTATCCTCCAGTTTCCTTTATATCCACCGGAATATATGTTTTGTTCGGAATGTTGAACTACTTTGCTAATTATTCCATTTACCATTGTTAATGTATTTTGATAAATGTATTCTTGGTATTTAACTTTACTAGTGCTAGATTCGTAGACTAAATATGTATAAGAGTATTTCCATTCACCGTTAGCGGTATAATCATCAATACCACTAAATTCAACGCCAAATCCTGCGACATCAATTGCTTGAATCATTGCTTGAATATTAGCCCTTTCAGTACCTGAAAAAGCAATGTTCAAGTTTATATCAATAGTGTCTTTAGAAAATTGGACTTCTTCATAACTTCCATTATCACCAAAATCAGCGATTCGGTAAAACTTGTTATCATCATAAAATGTTTGTTTTTCGTATTGGAAGAAATTAGTGAAATCTCCTGCTGAATTTTGTGATACACTTTGAAAACCTTTTTGAACTAAAATTTGACCATCATTACTAAGAAATCTTTCTAGTGTGGAGTTATCTTTTGTAGGTATAGTAAGTGGATCGCCTTCAGTCAAATAATAGATAGTACTTGTGGTATCTGTTGTTGCTGAATTTACATGGCCATCTGCATTTATCAAAGTATTATATAATTTTTCTAGTTGCTTAGCTTTACTTAATTCTTGACTTGTAGAATTACTAGCACTAGTTGAGTCACTAGGCTTTATAATATTATCACAACCACATAATAACAAAGGTATAAAGAATAATAGTGTCTTTTTTTTCATAAACATCACCTTATTTATTATCATTAGAAATGAATATGTAATCTTTTGTTTCTGATTCAGAAGAGCATGTAATCTTGTCACCATCTTGAGTTATAAGTCCTATTTCAAATTGCTTTGGAGCACCATCTGACCAAGAAGAAAATGTAATCTTATTATTAGAAATTGTATAAGTAAATGTATCAGTATAATCTTTACCAGAATCATTTATGTGTTGAATTCTTTCTCCTGTACCATCACCTTTAAATTTTAATGAGAAAGTATATCCATAATTAGATAAATCGCAAAGATATGTCTTTTGTGTAATTAGTGTTGCTAGATCAATATCGGCAGAGGCAACAGTAAATGTCATAGAAGCAGTTACAGATTCATAACCATTAACTTTGAAAGTAATAGTTGATTGACCACTAGCAAGAGCGGTAATTGTTACATTGTTATCTTTATCTATGCTCGCACTTAATACGTTAGGATTAGAGTTGCTATCAATAACAATATCTTGCGTGGCTTTTATAGGTGTTACATAAACTGAGAAAGTATATGTTTGACCAATTTGCAGTGTATTATCAGCAATTTCTGGTTTAATTACTGTAAACCTAATCTTATCTGGATTTGGAGCAACAACTGTAACAGTTTTATTAAATGTTTTTTCGCGATATACTCCATCGCTATCTTTTCCAAAATAAACAAATGATAAAGAAGTTGTGCCAGGTCCGACTATTTCAAAATATCCATCATCAGTAAAATTAATTACATCGGAATTAGTAGATCCAGCGCCAGTAATAGAAATTTCAACGGCTTTAGCAGGTTTATAACTTTTTGCGCGGGCAAATAGATAAGTATAATCGTTGCTATAAATTATATTATTAGGATCAACGGCAGCGTTATTATTTTCACGAGTATATAACTCTATATCAGTTATTTCTTGTAAGAAGTAATTGCTAACATCAATAGCGTCACTTGGAATATCTTTACGTGTATCATATTCTAGAGTAGCCACCCAATGGATTTCATTAACATAAGCATCATCATCTTCACCTTCACGCATATCAGCATGAACATAATTGATTTCTCCACTTATTAATTTTGTTTGTTCAGCATCAGTGATAAATTGAATATTTACAGAGTGAAATTGAGTATCATCCAAGTCGCCTTCAATTGAGTAACCAACAATGCAAGAATAAGCGATATTGCCATTAGTAAGAATACGGTATTCAAAACTATCGACACCAACTTGTTGAGCATAAACGTTATTCATAATGTAAGTTGATAAGTAACTATAAAGTGTAGATGATACACATGGTGAAGCAAGTCCAAGCATATCAGTTGTAGTGACATATTGTCCTTCCGCTAATCCACTATCAGTAGCGGCTTGATCACTTTCGACCACGAAATATTTTTTTGCTGAATCAACGTAGTCATTTCCTCCCATGTTTTCATTTTCGTAATCAACGATTTGGGCAAACATTGGATAAGTTTGAATTGTATTAAATCCATTAACTTCAACTTCGTATTGTTCGTTAACAACAGCATTTCTTTTAATAAATGTGTCACGTTTATCTTCTTTTCCATCGATAGTACGAACTACTGTTCCGCTAGAAGCAGAAGATGGAACTGTAGAGTTATAAACCTCTACTTTTTCAGTGGTGGTAGTTATACTTGTTCCGTTGGTAAGCATGTTAGTAACAGATGCACCACTAGCATTATGAGCTTCATAACTGAATAATTTAGTTAATAAACTAGCGATGTCACTGAATTTTACTTCACCATTAGCGCCAATAAAAGAACTAGAATTTGAATTAGAACCTGAGTTAGAATTAGACCCATCATTGTTACATCCAGTTAAGCCAAGTGTTGTTATTGCGGCTAAAGCAAATAACAAAAAACTTTTTTTCATAGATTAATCCTCCTTGCGATATTTTTTGATAAAAAGATTTATACGAGTTTAGCACATTGTAATAATAATTACAAGTAATTAGTAAAAATTGTAAACTAGTTAATTAATAACAATTTATGCAATTAGTGCTATTAGTTGAACTACATTATTTTTATCTACATAATCGTTTTACGCTTAAATCTTACAAAACGAAATATTTAAATAGTTATTTGTTTCAACTAAAAGTTTATGCAGTTTGTTAATTATTAATACAATTAATAAAAGATGTTTTCATATGATTTATTGGTGATAAAAAAATGAAAACGTTTTCTTCAGGTTTAGAATTAATTAATAACACGCCATTAGTTGAATTAAAGAGATTAAAAAAAGAGTTAGGATTAGTTGCAAACATATATGCAAAAGTGGAATCACTTAACTTAACAGGATCAATTAAGGATCGCATTGTTTTAAATATTGTTAATGAATTAGAAAAAATGTACCGCTTAAATAAGAATTTTGTGATTATTGAAGCAACTTCAGGAAATACAGGAATAGCATTAAGCGCTATTGCGGCAATAAAACAATTTAAAGCCATAATTGTAATGCCAGAAAATATGTCCGAAGAAAGGCAAAAATTAATGGTAGCGTATGGAACAAAGTTAGTATTAACGCCAAAAGAATTAGGAATGCAAGGGGCTAAAAATAAAGCAATTGAATTAAATAAATCTATAAAAAACTCGGTGATTTTAAATCAGTTCGAAAATGTGTATAATCCATTAACTCATTATCAAATAACTGGACCAGAAATTTATGCGCAAATTGATGGAAAAATCGATTGTTTTGTTGCTGGTATTGGAACTGGTGGTACCATTAGTGGAGTGTCTAAATACTTAAAAGAAAAAAATAAAAATATTCTAGTTTATGGCGTTGAACCACTTAGTTCACCTTTACTTACTAAAGGGTATGCAGGAAGTCATAAAATCCAAGGAATTGGTGCGAATTTTATACCAAAAACACTTAATTTAGATGTAATAGATGAAATAATGGATGTTAGTGATGAAGATGCTAAGAAGTATGTAAAATTGTTAGCAAAACTAGAAGGGTTACTAGTTGGGTACTCAGCAGGAGCAAGTTTAAGTGTAGCAATTAGGTTAGCTAAAAGTTCTAAAAACAAAGATAAAAATATCGTGGTTATTTTACCAGATAATGGTTCAAGATACTTATCAACTGACTTGTTCGATTAAAGTGTTTTCATCATGATTTTGTTTGACAATTTTAAAGTCTTTTATTAAGCTAATGATAATAAATAAATTGATTAATGCGGATAAACGCACACAATCTTGGCCTAAAAATTTAAAGATATATTCCCCAGTTAAGAAGTGGGTATAATTGTTAAATGAAGAGAAAATCATTAAAGGAGCAAGATAGTATTTTCTTTTAAATACTAGAACATAAATTAACACAAATATGTCGGCCATAAAGAAATATCTTTCATGCATATGTGGTAATACAAAAGGACAAACTATAGCAAATAATGTGGCAATATATGTCATATTTTTCTCATTACATTCAATTTTGTTAAAGTAAAGAACAAATAAAGTAAAGGCAATGACGCAAAATGCAAAGATAATATTAAATCCATTATTGAAAAAGTCTTTTAAACTAGTCATTTCTAAGAAAGCATATATTGATCCAGATCCGTAATTAGCGTTCATATATAATCCCATTTGATTAGCGTAAGCTTCAAGTGGCATCATAAAGGGGGCGCCAGCGATATAAGAAGGAACAAATGTAATAAAAATGCCAGCAAATATAATAAATATATTCCATAAACGATATTTTTTATTAAGCCATAAATACACGATAAAAGGCAAGAAGAACACGCTTTGAAGTTTTAAAGATATGGCAATTCCTATTAAAAATGAGGCCCAACAATTATGTTTTTTAAGTATTAATAAGAATGCAAACACAATTATAGCTACATATAACTGGTCACATTGTCCCCAAATAGCGGAATTAGCAAATACGCTTGGAGCCAATAATGTAATAACATAAGCAATTAAACTGGTATATTTATTTTTACTAAAATGATAAATAATTAAACCAACACCAATCGCTAAAGCGATATCAGCAATAAAACATGACCATTTTATTGTCATAATTGCGTTACTAGAAAATAAACTCAAAAATGCAAGGATATTCATATAACTAACAGGATAATCACAAGGTACTTTTGTGCCATTTTCTAAAACAATATTCCAATTAGGATAAGTTCCTAAGGCTTTAAAGCCAAATTCTCTAAAATAATTAAACCAAGGAATTAAAGGGCAATACATATCGCCGCTTACATAATTTATGAAAGAAGTGCGAGCAATAAGTGCTAAAATAGTTAGAACAATAAAAACAATTAATAATAAATATTTTCGAAACCATTTGCTAAATCCATCAAATGTTTTGTTACAAAAAGAATCAAAATTTGCTTTAAAATGCATAAGTTTGTCTTTCATAAAATCATCTCCAATTGCTTAAATTTTACCATAAAAAAAGCTAAGATTAAATAACATCTTAGCTTTAATAAGTTTACTAAATATCTTGATAGCAACTTCCGCCAATGAATTCACGCATTAAGGAATTACAAGGCACCCAAGTATCATCCATTTCAACGAAATATTTTAAGAATTTAATTAAACGTTCCGCGATTGGGAAACTTGGTGAATCAACATCGATTTTCTTTAATACTGGTAATGCGTATTTACGCATAACACATAATTCATATGGTAAGAAAGAGTTATAAACGTAATCTGCGCCTTCTTGAGTTTTATAAATCCAAGTAAATTCGCCTTTACGAACACTAGGCCACATTTCAATGGTGCTTTCAGCAGAAGCATTTCTAAATTGTTTATCACGCACAATTCTTCTTAATAAACGTAAGTCGGTCAAAGAAATTGGATTATGGTTATCTAGATTAATTTGCGCTTGTGGAGCAATATAGATTTTGAATTTTTGGTGCTTTGGAATTAAAGATGTCATTTGATCATTTAAAGCATGAATTCCTTCAATAATAATTGGCTGATCAGCAGGAATCTTTAAAACACGACCAGGAACACGTTTACCTAATTTGAAATCAAATTTCGGTAATTGCACTTCTTCGCCTTGAACTAAATCAAGCATATTTTGGTTGAATAAAGGAATATCTAAAGCGTTAATACTTTCTAAATCAGCATCACCATTTTCATCAACAGGTGCTAAATCACGTGGTAAGTAGTAGTCATCCATTGAAATACGAATAGGCTTAATACCACGAGATAATAATTCGATTCTTAAACGATTAGCGAATGTTGTTTTACCAGAACTTGATGGTCCAGCAATACAAATTAGACGGATGTTTTCAATATCTTTTTCGATTAAATCACCTAATTCACAAAGCATCCGGTTATGTCTTGCTTCACATAGGTTAATAAATTCAACATCGCCAGCTTTTTCAACCATTTTGTTTAATCCCGCAACATAGTCAATGCCAGTGGCTTTCGCCCATTTATGTGATTCTTTAAGCGTTTTACCAAAAGTAGGAGCGTCTTCAAATGGTGGAATATTTCCGTTACATTCACTACGAGGATATTGAATAATAATACCTGGAGAATATAAGCGTAAGGCAAATCTTTTTAAATAACCAGTAGATGGAACCATGTATCCATACATATAGTTCATATAATCATCACATTTATAGAAGTGAACGGTTTTTTCAGGACGATACTTTAATGTGGCAATTTTATCATCGAATCCACGTTCATGATAAATTTTTGTTGCTTCTTCATTACTAACAATAATTCTTTCAAAAGGTAAATCAGCATCGATTAATTTGCGCATTTCTTCGCCTAAATTTTTAACCATTGTTGAATCAACACGAATATTATCACTTAATATTTGTACGAATATGGAACGAGAAACATTATAAGAAAATCTAAATTTTAGATTTGGATATAATCTTTGTGCAGCCATCGCAAATAAATAGCGTAATGAGCGTTCGTAAGTACGAATTGCGGCTTGGTCTTTGACTGATAAGAACTCTACAGTTGCATCATAATATACTTCATAATGTAAATCGCGAATACGATTATTAACTTTAGCGACGATGAATTCTTTATTTGGATCATCTGCTAAAGAGGCTAAACTAACTTTTTTGTCAAATTCTAATGTTTTGTCTTTTAATTTAATTTTAAACATATTTTCCTCCTTATAAGCCTTTGCAAGGGCTTTCAATAACTATATCAAAGTTTATGAATTTCTACAACAAAAATTTAAATAAACGACATAATATTTTCAATTGTTGTGGAATCATTTACTAATAGTTCCGTGTTGTTTTTATAGTTGACTATTTTTGATTCGATAGTGGAACTATATAAACTTGTATCATAAAGATACATATCAATATTATTTACTAAAATTTGATTATATAAACTAATTTTGTTTGTAGAATCGTTTTTAAAGTAATATATAATATTGTTCTCTTTTTCATAATCATTTACATTACTAATAATTGTTTTAGTATTACAAATCGATAAATGATTGTTCATGAATCTTTTAAAGACTTTGTATTTCAAAAGGTTATCTGTACCATATTGCTTAGAAATATATTTTCCATCCTTAAAAGTCATTAACGCTGGTGTTGCTTCACATTCTCCATTACTAAAGCAAAATATTTCGTTATTATTTGCATCTAATACATTGTTACCTGTTTTTTGAAACCAACTTAGGTTTGTTATGTTTATTGATGTTTCTGGAGTAGGTCCAGGTTCAACACTTATTACTTTTGTGGTGTTAAGTGAGTAAATTGCAGCCTTGCTTTCTTTTATATATCTAATCATAAGTGGCTTTAATTCTTCGCATGATCCACAAGAAGGACTATGAAAATATAGAAAAAAAGTTTCTTTATTTTCAATTTTTTCTTTGATGTTAGGTGCATCGATATCAATAGTATAATCTGCAATATTACTATTTTCATCTATGGTTGACGTTAATAAGGAATCGCTAAGTTCAATTGATGGAATAGTAATTTTATTTTTTGCATCACAACCAAATAAACTTAATAAAGAAATAAGAAAAATTACTTTTTGTTTATTCTTAGACATTCTTATCACCTCAACAACAAAAATTATAACATAGATTAACAAATATTTATATAAATTTGGTTAATTTTATGCTAACATTAATTATAGAAAAAGGGGTGTGATAAATATGAATATTTGGCATGTCGTATCTAAAGATAGAATTCAACCAAATGACTTTATTGCGTGCATTGAAATTCCTAAAGGAAGCAAAAATAAGTATGAACTAGATAAGGAGACTGGGGCGTTACGATTGGATCGTATTTTATATACATCAACGCACTATCCACATAATTATGGATTTATTCCTCATACTTATGCTGGTGATAATGATCCTCTTGATGTGTTAGTGTTATGTACTGAACAAATAACACCACTTGCTTTAGTGGAATGTTACCCAATTGGTGTTGTTAAGATGATTGATAATGGTGAACCAGATGAAAAGATTATTGCTATTTGTAAGCATGATCCTTTCTATAATACATATAAAGATATTAGAAACTTACCTCAACATGTATCAGACGAAATCAAGCATTTCTTCTCTGTTTATAAAACGTTAGAAAATAAAGATACAATTGTTGAAGAAGTTGAAGGTAAAGAAGAAGCTATGCGTATTATTAAAAAGTCTATTGAAAACTATGAATTAAAATTCGGTGATAAAAAGGAGCAAAAGTAAAATGAAATTATTTATTGATACAGCAAATATTGAAAGTATTAGAGAAGCTAGTAAGTGGGGTTGCATTAGTGGAGTAACCACTAATCCATCTTTAATTGCTAAGGAAGGTAGAAAATTAGAAGATGTTATTAAAGAAATCGTGGAATTAGTTAATGGACCAATTTCCGCTGAAGTGGCAGAAGCTTCCGCTAGTGAAATGGTTGCCCAAGCAAAAGAATTAGCAAAAATTCATAAAAATATTGTTATTAAATTACCAATGACTATGGATGGCGTTCAAGCTTGTTCGGAACTTACTAAATTAGGTATTAAAACTAATGTTACCTTAGTATTCTCTGTCCCTCAAGCTCTTATGGCTTGTGAAGCTGGTGCAACATATATTTCCCCATTTATGGGTAGAGTGGATGATGCTGGCAATAGTGGTGCGGAATTAATTGAAAAAATTATGTTAATGATTTCTAATTATGGTTATGAGACACAAGTTATTGCTGCTTCAATCCGTAATTTAGCGCATGTAGAGCAAGCCGCTCTTGCTGGTGCTGATATTGCAACTATCCCATTCGCGGTATTAGAAAAAATGGTTAAACATCCTTTAACCGATGCTGGTTTAAAAATCTTTAAAGATGCTGCTAGCAAATAATTAGCGTTAAAATTTATTTTAAAAGTGTTTTAATAAGATAGCCCTGATTTCTTTTACTGAAACGTTTGCTATCTTATTTTTTTGTTGCCTATATTAGGAAAAATATGATAACATCTTGTTTTATAATTAAAGATTGTACTAAAATAATTATAAATTTATAGCATTAAATTTATTAAATAAATTTGCTAAGAAAATAATAAATATTAAAAAGGAGAAATTGATAGATAATAATTGCTAATTATCATCTATTAATATAAAAAAGCAATGAAAAAATTATTATTAAAAAATGGAAACATATATGACGGAAAACTAAATAGTGATTTATTAATGAATTATGATATTTTAATTGAAGATGGAATAATTACTTCAATTGGTCAAAATATTACTAATAATAATGCCAAAATTATTGATTTAAAAGGAAGTTATGTTATTCCTGGATTAATAAATTTACATGTTCATTTGCCCGCTAGCGGGAAACCATCAAAGAAGAAAGTTGGAGATTTAAAAAAATTAGTTGCGTTTATTTCCAAATATGAAATAACTAGAAAAGTTGGAATTAAAATATGTCAAAAAAATGCTGAAAAAGAATTACTTTCTGGAGTAACTACAATTCGCACAGTTGGTGGAATTGATGATTTTGATGCAAGATTACGTGATTTGATTAAAAAGAATAAATATTTAGGGCCAAGAATTATTGCTTCTAATTATGCAATTGGGGTAATAAATGGCCATATGGATGGAACAGTTGCTAAGCCAGCAAGAAATAATGAAGAAGCTATTAAAATGGTTGAGGAATGTAAAAGTCAAGGTGCTAATTTAATCAAATTAATGATTACTGGAGGAATCCTAGATACAAAAGAAAAAGGTGTTATTGGCTTATTAAAAATGGATCCCAGTATGATTAAAGCATGCACAACTAAAGCTCATGAATTAGGCCTTAAAGTAGCGGCCCATGTCGAAGGGCAAGAAGGAGTAAAAGAAGCTATTTTAAATGGCGTAGATACTATTGAACATGGCGCTAAAGTTAGTGATGAATTAGTGGATTTGTTTAAAAATCATGGAGGAGCTTATGTGGCCACATTTTCTCCCGCTATTCCGCTTGCAATGCTTGATCCAAAGCCATTAGGATATGATGATATTGTAAAATATAATACACAAGTTTTATTAAATGGCATGATTGAATTTTTAGAAAAATGCCTAAAAAAAGGCATCCAGGTTGGTTTAGGAACTGACACAGGATGTCCATTAGTAACTCATTATGATATGTGGAGAGAATTAGTATATTTCACAAAATGTATAAAAGGTATTACTAATAAATTTGCCATTCATACTGCCACATTAGTTAATGCTAATATTGCAGGAGTTAGTGATATTACAGGCAGTATAGAAGTTAATAAAAGCGGAGATTTATTAATAGTTAAAGAAAATCCTTTAAATGATTTATCTTCGTTACGTAATCCGCAATACGTTGTTTTTAAAGGTAAAGTAATTAAAAAGAAAGTGAAAAAGTATTCTCGTGTTGAAAAAGTGCTAGATAAAGCATTAGAAAATTTATAAAAGCAATTAACTTCTTAAAGTGGTTTTACAACCTTCAATTGTTGAAAGTAGTGGGTCAGCGGTAATACGAACTGGAACATTAAGTTCTTTTTCTAATGTTTCTCTTAAGCCATTAAGTAAAGCAACGCCACCAGTTAAAGCAATGCCATTTTCAACGATATCTCCTGCCAATTCTGGAGGTGTGATAAATAATGTATCTCTAACGACATCGACAATAACTTGAATAATAGGCTTAATTACTTCAGTTATTGATTGTGTATTAATAATTACACTATGTGGTAAAGATGTTTCAATACTTACACCACTAACTTGTAATAAACGATTTTCATAATTGTCTCCAACGGAGCCAATTTTCATTTTGATATATTCGGCGTTTTTATTTCCGATTTTGATATGATGATTAATACGCATATAACGAACAATAGCTTCATCAATCATTTGCCCAGCATTTGGAATAGATTTAGCAACTGATACTTTACCAACCGATAAAACACATACATCAGTAGTGCCGCCACCAATATCAACAATCATTGAACCTTTAGAAGAATTAACATCAACGTCTGATCCAATAGCGGCCATTTTAGCTTTATCTTCAATGGTTATTTTTTTACATCCTAATTTCTTTCCTAATTGTTTTAAGACACTTACTTCCACAGGTGTTAAATTAGAATGAGCAGTAATTAACAAATTAGCGCGTTTAAGATGTCGAGCGTGTTTAGTAAAACGGAATATTGTGGATATAAATTGTGCTGTAGCATCTAGATCCGCAATCGCACCATTTTTAATAGGATTAATAATTTTAATACCTTGTGGGGTACGACCAATAAGCTTTGCAGCTTCATATCCGACAGCGTAAGTATGATTATTTGATTCATTAACAGCGATACAAGTTGGCTCATTAAAAATGATACCATTAGGTTTAATATAAACAACAGTATTACTTGTTCCTAAATCAATTGCGATGCTTTTATTAAACATTCTAATCACCTCGTTATTTAAGTTTATCACATTTATTTTTTTAATTGTAGATTGTAATATAAATAATGTAAAATAAAAGCGGTGATAATATGTTTAAAAAACTTTTAAAAACGCAAGTTAAAAAACAAGAAAAAATGTTAGAAAAATGGCTAGCAAAAAGAGAATTAGAACACCCTTTTCCTATTGATAAAGTAGAATGTATTTCTAATGTTTCTTATTTGAATGATGATTTAGATATTCATAAAATGGATATTTATTATCCTAAAGAAAACAAGGAAAAACTACCAGTGATTATTAATATTCATGGTGGAGGATTTTTATTAGGCAAAAAAGAAGTAAATAAACTTTTTTGTGCAGATTTAGCTTTAAAAGGATTTGTAGTATTTTGCGTAGAATATCCTCTTATTCCTGATTGTTATATTTTTGATATTTTTAATGACTTAGTAGATGCTATTAATAATATTAATGAAGTAGCGACTAATTATAACGGAGATATAAATAATTTGTTTATTGTTGGCGATAGTGCGGGTGCTTATTTAGCGTATTATTTGTCAGCTTTTAAAAACAATGAGAAAATTAGACAATCTTTTAAAGTTAAAGAAATTATTCCGTTTATTAAAGCGATTGGTTTAATTAGTGGTATGTTTTACACAACAAAATTCGATCAAATTGGCATGTTTTTACCAAAATTTATTTATGGAAACAAATACAAAAAATCTAGTTTTTATCAATATATTAATCCTGAAAACGAAGAACTTGTTAAAAGCATATCAAAAGCCTTTTTAGTAACTGGCAAAGGTGATTTCTTGCGCCATTATAGTCGAAATCTTATTAAGACATTTGATAGCTATCAAATAAAATATAAATTTCTAGATTTGGTAAGCGAAAAATCTTTACCTCACGCTTATGTGGCAATGTTACCGGAATTAAAAGAATCACAAATTGCTATTATTAAAATGATAGAATTTTTTAAAATGTAAGAAATGCCATGCTTATGAATATGAAATAGTCAAAAATATCATAAACCAGTTATAGTTAAGGGATGATTATATTAAATTTTGGAAAGACAAAGAATTTACCATCAATATTTGTCTATTTGTAAAACATTAGAAGATGTTAAAAAGAATTTTTAAAAAAATTGAAATTGCATAAATTGCTAAAAGAAAATGAACATTATTTATATCAACAATTCGTACAATTACAAGATATTGCCAGAAATGATGAATTTGTGTTTACAATAAGGAAAAATAACAAATCCTTAATTATGGTAGCGATATCATAATGGGATTTTTTTAAAATATGATTAAAAAATGAAATTTATGTAATAAAGATTAAATATCTATGTTATAATAATTCAGTTAAAAAATTAAGGAGATGTAAAAATGTCAAAAAAGGTTTTCGAATTAGATTTCGAAGGTAAAAAACTGATCGTTGAAGCAGGCGAAATAGCCAAACAAGCTGATGGTGCTGTCTTAGTTCGCTTGAATGATACCGTAGTTTTATCCACAGCATGTGCTTCAGATGAAGCCAAAGATACCGATTTTTTCCCATTAACAGTTGGTTATGAAGAAAAGCAATACGCAATCGGTAAAATTCCAGGAAGTTTCTTAAGACGTGAAGGTCGTCCTGGTGAACACGCAACTTTAACAGCGCGTTTAATTGATAGACCAATTCGTCCAATGTTCTCAGAAGGATTTAGAAATGAAGTCCAAGTAGTAAACACTGTTATGTCTGTTGATTTAGATTCAACTCCAGAAATGACTGCAATGTTTGGTGCTTCTCTTGCTTTATCTATTTCTGATATTCCATTTGATGGACCAATCGCTGGCGTTTATGTCGGTAGAGTAGATGGTAAATTTATTATCAACCCATCAGTAGAAGAAAGAGAAAAAAGTGATATTAACCTAGCAGTTGCTGGTACTAGTGAAGCAATCAACATGGTTGAAGCTGGTGCAGCAGAAGTTAGTGAAGAAGATATGCTTGACGCTATCATGTTTGGTCATGAAGCAATTAAAAAATTATGTGCTTTCCAAAAAGAAATTATTAAAGAAATTGGAAAACCAAAACGTTCAGTTGATTTATATCATGTTGATGAAGCAATTGAAAAAGATGTTCGTGATCAAGCCGAAGCTCGTTTGAAAAAATCAGTTTCAATTGTTGATAAACTTGAAAGATATGCCGCAATTGATGCAATTGATAAAGAAGTACTTGATAAATATGAAGCTAAGAAATACGATAACGAAAAAGAAAAAGCTAAAACTATTATGCAAGTACACGATGTTCTTGAAACAATCGTTTCTGAAGAAGTACGTCGTTTAATTACTGAAGAAAAAATTAGACCAGATGGACGTAAAATTGATGAAATTCGTCCACTTGATGCTCAAATCGATTTATTACCAAGAGTACATGGTTCTGCTATGTTTACTCGTGGACAAACTCAAGTTATTTCTGTTTGTACATTAGGTCCAAAAACTGATGAACAAATTATTGATAACTTAACTGATGAAGATTCTAAACGTTGGATGCATCACTATAACTTCCCACCTTATTCTGTTGGTGAAGTTGGTAGAATGGGTACACCAGGACGTCGTGAAATCGGTCATGGTGCTTTAGGTGAAAGAGCATTATCTTATGTTATTCCTAGTGAAGAAGAATTCCCTTATACCATTCGTTGTGTGGCAGAAGTTGTTGAATCAAATGGTTCGTCTTCTCAAGCATCTATTTGTGCTTCTACAATGGCTTTGATGGCTGCTGGTGTTCCAATTAAGGCTCCAGTTGCGGGTATTGCTATGGGATTAATTTCTAGTGGACCACTTGATGGTAATCACCCATACACAATTTTAACAGATATTCAAGGTATGGAAGACCACTATGGCGATATGGACTTTAAAGTTGCCGGTACTGATGATGGTATTACAGCTTTACAAATGGATATCAAGATTAAAGGAATTACTAAAGAAGTATTACGTGAAGCTTTAGCGCAAGCTCATGGCGCTCGTGCTCAAATTATGAAAGTAATTAAAGGCGCTATTAGTGAACCTCGTAAAGATGTCGGTAAATATGCACCAAAACTTGCTCAAATGAAGATTGATGTTGATAAGATTCGTGATGTTATTGGACAAGGCGGTAAAGTCATTAATGATATTATTGCTAAATGTGATAACGTTAAGATTGATATTGAAGATGACGGTCATGTCATTATTTACCATATGAATAGAGACGCTATTAACAAAGCTGTTAAGATGATTGAAGATATCGTTCGTGAAGCTAAAGTTGGCGAAATCTATGAAGGTACAGTTGTTCGTATTGAATCTTATGGCTGTTTCGTAAATCTATTTGGAGATGTTGATGGTTTATGCCATGTCTCTAAATTAGCCCATCGTCGTATTGAACATCCAAAAGATGTTGTTAAATTAGGTCAAAAACTTAAAGTTATCGTTACAGATATTGATGAAAAAGGCCGTATTAACTTATCTCATAAAGAATTTGAACCTAAGCCTGAAAAAAAAGAAATTAAAGAAGAAAAAGCAAAAGAAGAAAAAGCTGAATAAATGCCTTGCTAAGCGTAGAAATTTAGTTTTCTACGCTTTTTTAATATGCTTAAATAATAGTCTTAAACTATTAAGTAATCATTTTACTTGAAAAAGTTTTTTTTAATGTGTAAAATAAACACTCCAATAAAATCTTATTGGGAATTTTTTAATGTGTGTGTACCTACTATGGAATTCCAATCTACACGCAAAAAAAAAATCTAGAAAGGAGAAGTATATTTGATTGGATATACTAAAAAATAAATTATGAAAAAGAGATCATACGAATTGCCAATTATTGAGATTATTGACGTCGAATATGAAGATGTAATATTAGCAAGTAATTTAAATGCTCTAGATAATCTAGATTGGTCAGACAAAAATTATGACGGAGAGGTTTGGGGTGAATAAAATGAAAAAAGGAGTATTGGTTTTATCACTTTTTAGTTTAAGTGGATTATTAGCATTAGTCGGAAATAATCAAAAAGCGAATGAAAATATTTTTGAAGAAAGTACAACTTTAGAAAATCAAAATGCTAAGAAATTAAATGTTCGTTCTAATAGTACTGGAGATGTTTTAGTCTCTAATGTCTTAAAAGCACAGGTTTCAGAAACAACTATTAAAAATGGAGAAAATGTAAAATCACTTCGTGTTGTAGCAGGCATTTCTGATTTAAATATTACTCCATATTTTGATCGAGCGGAAATTAATGTTGATGGTAATGTTATTATGCCTCAAAAAAATACTTACGTAAGTTGTGCTTATGAAACAATTACCGAAAATGGGGCTCATAAAACTGCTGCGGAAGTCTTTAAGAGTACAGATTACAACTATTTTGTTACTTATACACTAAAAGATATTCCAGAACAATACTGGTTCACTCCTATTAGCATTACTTTAAAAGTTGAAGGTAGCGATACAAGTGTTAGCAAAACTCTTAATGTTGCTGCTTTAGCTGAAGAATATCAAAATAGTAGTGATTACTTATTCTATAAAATTGATGATAATAATGTTGCAATTGGTTTAGCAAATATGAATCTAGAAGAAGTTATTATTCCAGAATACTATCTAGATGTAGAAGATACAGATACAACTTTATTAGGAAAAAGAATAAGAATTACAAGTGTTGGGCATCATGATGTAAAGGATGAGAAAAATATCATCTTATTTACGTCCTCTTCCTTAAAGTCAGTTAAAATGCCTGAATGTATAACTACTATTGCACCATTTTGTTTTTCTGGTGCATCTAGTCTAACATCTATTTCTTTACCTCAATCAGTGACAAGTATAGGAGAATATGGTTTTTTGTCAACTAATGCGCTAGAGCAAATAATATTACCTGAAAATGTTATTTTAGGAATGAGTATTTTTGGTGATCATCATGAAAATTTGAAAATATATTTTGAAGGAAAAACTGATCCTACTTCTAATTGGAATCCTGATTGGAGTCATGGCTTAAGCAATGTTAATAATCGTCTCTTCTTATATTCAGAAACTGAGCCAACTGGAACTTCAACTTATGGCTACTGGCATTATGATACTAATAATCAACCAGTAATTTGGTAAAAAAACGAAAAAGTAAGGTTTTTATTTTATAAAAATAAAAAACATTTATACTAGTTAAAACGTTAACTAGTAATAGGAGAACTGCTATGAATAAAAAAATTATTTTCCCTCTTTTGTGTGCTTTCTTATTAGCGGGCTGTAATTCAAATAACAATTCCAATAGTGGATCAAATAATTCTAATAGCCAAGTTGTAAATATTGATGATAATTTGAAATCATTATTACAAGGAAATTTAGAATTGAATGGTTCTTACACAAAAAATGGAACTAGACATCAATTAAATGTTTCTTTTTATAATGATACTTATGCTTTAAAAGACACTAGTGACGAAGGTGTATTATTAGATAAATATGTTAAAAAGAGTGATGGTATTTATAAGGAAGCTATTACTAAAAATAATGACTTGTCATATAAACTAGTTGATAGCAATATATCTTCTTGGAATAAGTACGAAAATCCATTTAAAGATTTTAGCAACATTAATATTAGCAAATATGGTCCTACTAGATACATTATAAGCGGAAATAATCTTCAACAAATCTTACAAGTAGTAAGCGGTTGGAATTACAAAGTTAAATCTATGTATATTGAAACTAGTCCAAAGCCACAACTAATCATTGAAGTTGATGGCAAGTTTGATGGTAATATTACATTCACATTTGATTTAGCAACTGCCACAAAAGAATTTGATATTAAATATGATAGTTTCGAAAAAGCCGATATATTAGCCCAAGCAGTAGAAGATATTTATAAAAATTATACAATCACAGATATAACACATATTAGCGGTCAAGATGATACTACTAAAGTTTATTATCGTAGTGAAGATGTTTTCTTTAGTTCATATCAAGATAATGAAACAACTAATTATGGATATGCTTTTAAAAATGATGGCATTTATTCATTCAATGTTGAAAATGGTTTAGCAAGAAATGTTGCATTATTTAATGATGACTCATCAAAAGAAATTAATTTCCGTTTAGATTTTGATATGTCTTGGGATTTGTTTAAATATGATGTTACAAATGAAATCTATGTGACTAAAGATAAAAATGCAGCTTCCTTATTAGCTGAATCATTTGCTTATGATTATGATACTTATGTCGAGTTTTCTGAATATGCAACTAGCATTGAGGTGAAATTAAGTGGTAACACTCTTGATTATTATGTTGTTAATGGTTTAAGAGCGGGACAATCATTTAATCATAAAATCACTATTAGCAATATTGGTTCAACTTCTCAACCATTTGATGTAAGTTCAATCGATAATAATCGTGAAGATTTAAGTAAGATTAAAGAAGTGTATTTTGGTACTTATAAAGGAAAACTTGTTAAAGGAACATTACCAAATGGAGTTACTGATATTACTCTTGTTATTAATGCTACTAAGGTGACATTAAATGGTAAAGAAGCAATTGTTAAGTCCATTAAATATTATGAAGACAAATATATTCATGCTGAATTTGTTTGGGAAGGAATGGAATTATTCTTTGCTGAACATAATCATGCAGGAGATGCAGGTAAATCTTTGGACATTAAAAATGATGATTTTACTATTATTTCTGATGAATTAACCAAACAAACTAATGAATTAGAAAAAATTGAAGGTAAATATGAAGCTGATTATTTCTTCTCCATGGATGATAATCGCGATGATTTACATGTGGATTTTACTATAAAAAACAATATGGCCACATTAAATGTTCCTGATTCTACATTAGATGGATTACATAATGTTTCATTTAACTATGTCGGAAAAACAAGCGATGACAAATATGAATTCAAAAATGAAACATATGGCAGTTTATTTATTTTAGTGGATAGCGAGTTATATGTATATTATGATGTAGCTTATAATGAAGATTATTACATTTGATTTACTTAATCCGATTACTAAAGTTGAAATTCCTAATTTCTTTGTTGGAACATATGTTGGTTCTTTAAGTACCGGATCAATTAATGGCAATACATCTTTAGAAATAGTAATTACTAATCAATCAGTGACTATTAATAATAGTATTACAACTTTAATAAGTTACGATTCCACAAATGGAATTAAGATTAGTATTAATAATGTTAATTTCATTATTAAATCATTAGACACCTTAAATCCTACTAATAAAATTAGTTTAATTAGCGAAGATTCTTCTATA
>URQK01000017.1 GCA_900549975.1 uncultured Mollicutes bacterium | reverse complement strand
AAAAGAAGACAAAGCATATTTTGATTCATCTTCTTTTGATAATCATGAGCGCAAAGATTTAACTAAGAAATAGGACTATTTAAATATTTTGATGGTGACATTCCAAAATATTGTTTGAATTCTTTAGAAAAATAAAATTGATTTTTATATCCAACGGCGTAAGCAATTTGAGAAATTGAAAATGTTTGTTTCTTAATAAGTTCTAATGCTCGTTCCATTCTTAAATATACAATATATTTCATGGGTGACATACCCATGTTTTTTTTAAATATTCTTGTTAAATAAGCTTGATCAAAATAAAAGTAATCTGCAATTTTTTTAACACTTAAAGTAGATGAAGTATAGTTATTATCGATATATTCGATAATTTTTTTTATTTGAATTTCTTTTTTACTTAACAAAGGAGAATGTTTTTCAATACCATATTGTTCTATGAGATAAGAGAATACTCTAAGTAATATAGAATTGACACGTAAAGTTTCAGCATTTGAATTTTTTATGAATTCAGATTCATCAAATAATTGATTTAATAATTCAATTATGTTTTCTAAATTATTAGAAATATCAATGTGCATGTTGTGTGAGGGCAAATCAAGACATTCGTATATTTTTGTAATCATGTTACCATTTAATTCAATCCAAATATATTCCCAAGGATTTTTAGGATTAGGGCGATATTTTATATGTGAATTAGGGGTAATGACAAAGCATTCTCCTCCATGAACTTCATCTAATTTTTTATTGGTATAAATATAGCCACTTCCATGAATTACAAAATGAAATACATAGCAAGATTTATTAGAATCAATTATTGGTTTGTTTTTATTACATTGCTCATAACCAATAATTGAAGCACGTAAATCAGAATTAAATTCGTCAGATAAATTTCGAAAGAATAGACTTTGTGTGAATAGCAGTTCGTTAGTCATAAATTAAACCTCTTACAACATACATTATACACTAATTATTTATCAAAAATCAAAAAAGTATATAATAATTTAAAAAAGTATATTTGTTTATTAATATATGTCATTATTAAAAAAACATAAATAATATTCGTTAATACAAATGACATATTTATGGCATAATTACACATAAAATAGGCTTTTATAATTAGTAAATTTACTATTAATCAAAAAATTAATTAAATATGTTAAAAAACAATGTGTTTCAGTATTGGAAATAGTTGGTAAAAATAATGCTAAATGTCAAAAAAGTATATATTTAATGTCAAATAACACTATTGAATAATGTTAGCCCTTTCATTTAAAATATAGATGAACAATAGAGAGGTTAAGATTATGGAAACAAATATTATGTCAAGAACAGATATTGAAACATTATCGCGAACACCAGCAAAACGCAAATGGTATTCTAAAATGGGACTAGCGCTATTTGCAATGGCGTTACCAACGTTTTTATATGTTTTAATTTTTCATTATCTTCCACTTGGAGGATTAGTTATTGCTTTTAAGGATTATTCATCTTTTAAAGGCATATTTGATTCACCATGGACATCAATGGGAGGCTTTAAACACTTTTATACGTTTATGACTCAGCCGAACTTTTGGTCTATTGTAAAAAATACATTGGTATTATCTGTAGCTTCTATAATATTCAACTCAATACTTCCAATAATTTACGCGCTTATCTTAAACGAAGTACGCATAAAAAAAGTAAAAAGGGTAGTACAAACCATTATGTATGCTCCTTACTTCATTTCTGTTTCAGTTTTAGTTGGTATGTTATTCGCCTTTTTTAAAACTGATAGCGGAATTTTTACAAGATTATTTGCTTTTTTTGGATTTGATGCATCTAACTTAATGGAAAATCCAGATTACTTTTGTATGATTTATGTCGTATCTGGATTATGGCAAGGTTTAGGATGGTGGTCTATTGTTTATATGGGATCACTTGCCAATGTTGATCCTAACTTACATGATGCTGCAACAATTGATGGAGCTGGAAGATTTAGAAGAATAATCTACGTTAATTTACCGCAAATTGTTCCTTTAGCAATTATTATGTTTATTATGTCAATTGGTAATATCTTAAGTGTTGGATTTGAAAAAGTATATTTAATGCAATTAAGTACAAACTTATCATCTTCAGAAATTATAGCCACTTATGTTTATAATATTTCTTTCCCAAAAGGATCATCAGGAATGGGACAATTCTCATATGCTACGGCAATTGGATTATTTAATTCGGTTGTGAATATTATCATATTATGTCTCGCAAACTTTGTATCCCGCAAAGTGTCGGATAATTCATTGTGGTAGAAAGGAGTTTTGAATATGAATATTACAAGAACAAAAGGCGATAAAGTATTTGATACTATTATCATTATTATTGTAAGTGTTATAGCTATATTATTCTTATTCCCTTTATTAAATGTATTAGCTTCTTCGTTTTCTTCCGCGGATGCTATTGTAGCGGGTAAAGTTGGTATTTTTCCTCAACAATTTACGTTAAATGGTTATAAACAAATATTACAAAATCAAAGTATTTGGAAAGGATTCTGGAATTCAATAAAATACACATTCATTGGAACTATTATTCAAGTAACTTGTCAAATGCTTTGTGCTTATCCGCTTTCTAGAAAAGACTTTAAAGGCCGTAAATTCTTAAATTTATTTTTGGTCTTAACGATGTTTATTTCTGGTGGTATGATTCCAACATATTTGTTAATTACACAATTACATCTTTATAACACGATGTGGGCAATTATTTTACCAGGTTGCATATCAGTGTTTAACATTATCGTTATTAGAACATATATGGAATCATCTATTCCAAAAGAACTGCAAGAAGCAGCGATGATTGATGGATGTGGCGATGTTCGAATATTTACTCGCATTGTATTACCATTATGTAGACCAATCATTGCCGTTATGATTCTATATGCTGTTGTTGGTTATTGGAATTCATATTTTAACGCTTTAATGTATGTACAAGATATTAATTTAATGCCACTTCAAAATGTGTTAAATAGTATTCTTGTTTCTAATGAATCATCACTAGGATCTGGAGCAGATGTTAATTTATCAGAACAATTAAAATATGTAACTATTGTTGTATCATCTCTTCCATTATTGGTTGTATACCCATTTTTCCAAAAATACTTTGAAAAGGGTGTTACCATTGGTGGAGTTAAAGGATAATAAGGAGGAAATAACTTATGAAAAAAAGATCAATTATTGCAGTAGCTATTTCTATGATGTGTTTAGGAATGCTAACAAGCTGTAATGGTGGTGGAGATAATTATGATCCAGATAATTTCTTATTAAATGGAACAGAAGATAATCCCTACCGAATTGTTAAAGAACCAGTAACCATTAAAGTGTTTGCGCCTCATAGTGCCGCAAACCCAGAATATAAAGATCAAGTAATGTTTAAATATTTATCACAAATTACTGGCTTGAATTTTGAGTTTACGACTCCAGATACTTCAGCATATTCTAATATGCGTGCCGGTGTTTGGAATTCTAAAGATACAATTCCGGATTTATTCTTATTTAATAACTCTATTGCGGAATTAGTGACATATGCGGAAAAAGGTTATGATGCTTATGTTCCTTTAAATGATGACAGTTATTCAATAAATGTTAAAGGTGAAAAATTGGAAATTGGCAATGTTATTGATAATTACATGCCTAATTATAAAAAAGGCTTAGAAACAAACTTTGGTATTGATAAATCAAAAGAAGATGCTGTGAAAGCCGCATCTCTTAGTGATGGAAAGATGTATTCAACATTATCTGTTTCTGATGTTGCTCGTGACTTAACATTTAAAATGTTTATTAATCAAAAATGGATTGATAACATCAATAATGAATTTGGAGGCTATAAAGGGACAAAACTTCCAAATGCAAATGAAATAAAAACTGCAGAACAATTATTAAATGTTTTAAAAGCATTTAAAGAATTAGACGCTAATTTAAATGATGATAGTAGTGATGAAATTCCAATTACTTCTAAAGCATTAGAACATTTAAGAAACTTTATTTTAGCAAGCTATGGATATGTTTCTCCAGCTGCTGAAATTGAATCAGATTATTCAAAATTCACTTATGTTCCATATACAGAAGCATATCGTAAATATTTACAATTTATGAATACTTTATGGAAAGAAGGTTTAATGGATAAAGATACATTCTCGAATAAAACAGATAACCAACTTGCACAAAAAGGTCAAGTTAATCGTCTTGGTTGCTTCGTAGGAGCGGCGGCATATTTAATTGTTGGCTATGATTTAGAAAAGAATTATACAACATTCGGCCCATTAACATCATCTTATTACAATGGTACGCCATTACAAGTTAACTTTGGTTACTTTAAACCAGATGGGGCATGTATTCCACAAAATTCAAAATATGTTCGTGAAGTAGCGCGTTTAGTGGATATTATGTATAGTGATTTAGGTACTCAACTTATTTCTTATGGCGTTGAAGGTGAAAACTGGACTTGGGATAACGATGAACATACATCATGGACATTTAATGTTCCTAGTGATTGGACCGGTAACCAAGAACAATATCGTGCAACAATTACTCCAAATGTTAATAGTGCTTCAGCTTTATACTGGTCAAAAGATTTTGTTGAAAAAATGAATGATGATATTATTCATGAATTAAATGAAATGTCACAAATTTATGTTCCATACTTAAAAAGACCAGAACCAGCAGAAATTAAGATGACTGGTGATGAATATGCCGATATTACTACTATCAAAGCGGCACTTGATCCACAACTTGAGTATCTTGAAGCTTGTTATATTCGTAATACTGAAGGAGCGGATCCGTATAATGATGAAAGCTATAATAAATTCATTAATACGATAAAAGGATATAAAGCCGATAAATTAATTGAATATTATAATGCAGCCTTAGCACGTTATAAAGCCGCTAAATAGGAGTAAAACATGGGAAAATTTAACAAGAAAATTATACTGTTATTAATGCCTTTATTATTAGTTGGTTGTAACAATACAAGCGCTAGTAATTCGACTAGTAAAGACAATTCTTCTTCTAATTCTCCAATATCATCTAGCCCATCAGTTAGTGATTCGGTTAGTACAGTAACCCCACCATCAACTTCAATTGATGATAATGAGCAAATGGATACCAAAGATATTTTAAATAATCTAAGTAATAGTCCTTTTTCTACTAAGATGAAAGCTAAAGAAAATTTAGGATTATCAAATATAAGTGAAGTGGGAATTGATCAAAATCGCTTTGAAAATGAAGTACTATATGAAGTTCCTACGGAAGGAACTATATATAATGCTGAAGATATTGGAATAACACCAGACGCTTTAAATAATTCCGGAACCTTATCATTATTTATAAATAGTATAAAAGATAATGAAGGTAATAAAATTATTAAGTTTAAGAAAAACACTACATATCCTTTCTCTGCAAAGGTAGACGCAACAAGCATTGAAAATCTTTACTTAGTAGGAGATGAAGGAACAACATTCTTATATTCTGGGTGGGGAACATATTTTGAAGCTAAAGCTTCTAAAAATGTCCATATAAATAACATCAGTTTTGATATGAAATATTCTCCTGCTATTGCCGGGGAAATTAAAAGTTTTGAAGAAAAAAATGGCGAGACAATTGTTAAGTTAAGTATTTCTGATGAATTTGATTTAACGCAAGCTATTTATAACAATTGGCAAGGTAAATATGGATCATATATGGAATGTTACTATGATGAAAATGCCAAAGCTTATGTTCCTAATACTAATGCTAACCTTGTATATAATACGCCAACATCATCAACCAATAATCGCTACAAAGGAATCTTAGGATTAAGTTATGATGAAATAAACCATGAATTATCAGTACGAATTAATCAAAACTTCGTTTGGTCATCGTATAAAACACCGGTTGTAGGAACAATGGTCTCATTAGCTTATACAATGTATGATAATTTCGGATTTTATTTCCAAGATTGTGATAATGTTTATTTGGAACACGTAAATATTTATGCAGCAGGTGGGATGGGTTTAAGAGCGGATCGTGGTAAAAATTTATATTTAAATCATGTTAATTATGTACCTAAACCAGGTTCAAAAAGAATCATGACATGTACTGCAGATATAATTCATACAATTGGTGTAGAAAATGATTTGATAATTACTAATTCTACTTTATCAGGAAGTCATGATGATGCTTTAAATATTAAATCTTTCTATTTAAAAGTATCAAGTGTTGATGCAAGCGCAAGAGAAATCGTGGCTTCTCAAACACAAAATGAATGCACAATTAATAACTATGAAGTTGGTGATAAAATTGTGATTTATGATACCAATAATATGGAAGAAATAGATACATTCACAATCACTGATATTATTAAAGCTGGTACAACATTTACAATTACAGTTAATAAAAGACCATCTAAGAAAATTGTTGAAGGACTCTGTATTGGTAATGATACCAAAGCAACTAGAATGAAACTCAATAACTGTTTAATTCAAAATAAAAGAAATAGAGGAATATTATTACAAACTAGATACTCAGAAATTACTAATTGTACATTTAGAAATGTAGTAATGGGCGCTATTCAAGTCTTAGCGGTTAATGATTCATTTAAAGAAGCAATTGTTCCTAGTGATATTAAGATTGAAAATAACAAATTCTTAACTAATCGTGGTGGTGACTTAAGTGTATTTGCTTATGGTAATTCTACTTCAAATTGTGTTACTGGGACTATTAAAAATATAGAAATTAAAAATAATTATTTCTTCAATGGATCTGGAACACCTTTATGGCTACTTGCCAACGGCAATACCAATGTAATAAATAATTTATTCCATTATTCAAAAAGAACAACAGCGTTAATAATGAATATTCGTACATCTAATGATGTAACTGTTCAAAATAACGTGTTCTATACAAGCTTAGATATTGCAACAATGGAAATTTCTAATGATTGTACAAATGTAACTAACAAAGATAATGAATTGAAAGGAGCCTAATCATGAAAAAAGTTTCAAAAATAATTCCGGTATTGTTAGCCACTGTTACAGCTTGTGATAATAATCATTCATCTAACTCATCTAGTCAGACATCAAGTGTAGTTAGTGTTGAAAGTGTTAAATTAACAAGTGAAGTAACAACATTACGTGTTAATAAAACCTTGCAATTAGTGGCTACTATATCACCAGCAAACGCTACAAATCAAAACGTTGTTTATTCAACTAATAATGATAATGTTGAAGTGTCATCTACGGGTTTAGTAACTGCTAAAAGAGTTGGTACATCAATTGTGACTGTAAAAACTGTTGATGGTAATAAGTCGGATTCAATTACGCTTCAAATACTTGAAGAAAATCCTTATGCTGATTTAGATATAAAAGCCTATACTGATACTTTAGCAGAATCTCCTTATACAGTTAAAGGAATTGAAGGAAAAAGTAAATTTGGATTATCTAATGGATCTAATGTTGGTGTTATTAAAAGTGATATTGTAGAAAAGTATGCGTCAATTAGTGATAACGAAGTTGGAACTGATGGCATCATAAATGTTGATAGTATCACTTTAGCAGATATTAAGGCTGTTGATTCATCAGTTACAGAGACAAATAATTACTACAAAATTAAAACAGCAATTGCTAAAGCTAAAATCTTAAATGATAATGGCAAAACTGCTAAAATTAAATTTCCAACTGGAAAAATTGATGTGGAAGCTTATTTATCTTCAACCGATAAAGCTATAGTAATTGATGGCTTAAATGGTACGTATTTTGAAGGCAACGATACAACAATTAATATCATTACTAAAGATTTGAACTGGAAAGGATATATTAATTTGACAAATTCTAAAAATGTTCACTTTAATAATATTCGTTTTAGTGCTGAAATACCTTCTAACTTAACTGGAAAAATTGTTGATGGTAATGTATCCGATAATTACTTAACAATTGAAGTTGATGAAGAATTTAATCCGTTGATGCAATTAGTGGAAACTAAAAAGCCTAAAATTCGTTCATGGGTTGAATTTGGGCAAATAAATAAAACACCTCTAGAAGGTGGAAACTTCTTAGTTGATGATTTTGCTTCTTATGAAATTAGCAAAAATGATAATAAGTATACTTTAAAAGTAAATTTCAAAACTGCTGGAAAATCTCGTCCAAGAAACGGAACGTTAGTGTCAGTTCAATTTTCACAATATGATGCGAGTGGTATTAATATTGGCAACTCGGAAAATATATATTTTGAAAACGTTTCAATGAATCATGCTTCGGGCATGGCATTTGTGGCACAACAATCAACAAATCTTTACATGAATAAATTCAATTTAGTTATTAAAGAAAATAGTGCATCATTAATGACTGCAACTGCAGATGCAACACACTTCTCATTAATGCATGGAGATGTTCATATTACTAATTCTATTATTGAATATTCTCATGATGATGCCGTAAATATTAAACATGGTTTCTGGTATCGTTTATCAGAAGCAGAAGGCGGAAGTTCAAGAACTATTTCAGTTACAAAATTAACTGGTGGAGTTGATGAACCAAAAGTTGGTGATAAGTTTGAAGTATATGATGAACAAACATTTGAATCACACAATCCATCTCAAGGTAGTTATACTATAGAAGAAATTACTCCAATCACTAATGGTTATAAATTCAAAGTAAAAGAAAGACTAGCTAATGTTGGTGAATGGGGAACATGTCGTGTGACATTTGTATCAAATACTCCTAACTTTGTTTTCAGTAATAATATTGTTAGAAATAAAAGAAATCGTGGAGTATTAGTTCAAGTACCTAACGCTATTATTACAAATAATGCTTTTATGTATGTTGGACATGGTTCAATCCAAGTAGCGTCTGCAATGGACAAATATAATGAAGCAACATTAGGACAAGGTATTCAAATCAAAAATAATAAATTTATTGGAAACTGTTACATTAAACCAGAACCTCTATATGGTGATATCTCAATATTTGCAATTTCTAGTAATGCTTCTGTAGCACCTAAGGGAACTATGCATGGCATGGTTGTTGAAAACAATTTTGTATCAAGAAATGGTAATGCGGCAATGTCATTACGTGGTGTAGGTAGTTCAGTTATTAAAGATAATTTATTTAATGAAAGTAGTTATACTCAACCTTCCGGAGATACTTTCAATACAATATTCCAATTAACTAATTGTGGTAATTTAACTTTAGAAGGTAATTACAGCAATTATACATTAGAAAAAGGATTAAGCGGTTGGATTTTAGAAGGAACAACAGCGCCAAGTGATATTACCGCTAAAGATAATATTAACATCAAAGAACGCGAAAATGGTGAAGCTGGTCCGGAAGTAGACGTTTCTAAAGCAAAATCTAGTATTACAATCGATGGTAATTTAAGTGATTGGGATGCTGCTCAAGCTTTAGACATAACAATTGATGGTGTTTCTGATGCAGAAGGCACAGAGCGTACACTAGAAGAGTTACAAGATCATTTCAGAATTAACAAATTAAAAATGACTTGGGATGACAAAGGAATCTATTTTGGATTTGATGTCTTCGACAACGAAATTAATGTTAAAACTGTTAATGATTTCTGGCTTGGTGACTGTGTAGAACTATTTATGTCTTCAATCAGTGATATGCCTAATGCAGATATGCAGGTGTATAAAGATTATAAAGAAGGAGGTGTGTTGCAAGTTGCCTTTGCTCCAACGTGGTCTTCTTATAATTATATGGCTGTTTCCTCAGTAAGAACAAAAACAACTTATGTGGAAAATAAGTCATTGATTCAAGTTGCTTTTGCAACCAATAGTTCTGGCTATGTTGGCGAAGTGTTGATTCCATTTACTTTTGCTCCAGAGTTTAAAACCGCAATTGAGGCCGGTAAGCAAATTGATATTGCTATTGTTGTTGCGGATGCTGAAAGAACAAACTTAGGATTAAAGAGAATTCAAGCAGGTAATATTCCTCACTTTGTCGAAGATTATAAAACAAAGACAGCTAGAATGCCACAATATTTCTTTAAATAATGTCGATAAAAATTTCTAAAAATTGATTTCAAAAACGAAAGGGGAAAAACAATGAAAAAGAAATTTATGCCTATCTTACTTGCGATGGCTACAATGGTCGCAACAGGGCTAACAGGATGTGATAATAATAGCACTACATCCACAAAGCCTTCAACCGAACCTACTCCATCAACATCACCTAGTACAAAACCAAGTACTAGCATACCAACAGTAATTCATGTTGATTCTGTTGCAATTGCTGCAGAAAAAGACACATTATTTGTTGGTGAAGAAACTAAAGTAACAGTAACTGTATTACCAGAAACCGCTAGTGACAAAACTTATACTTTAAAATCTAGCAAAGAAGCAGTTGCAACAGTTGATTCTACAGGTAAAGTAGTAGCAGTTGGTGCTGGTGAAACTACTATTACTGTAACTTCAACTGATGGTAATAAAACTGGAACTGTTAAAATTACTGTTAAGGCAGTTACAGGACCAAAACTTGAAATGCCTCAAGTTTTAGAATATAACGTTAATGCCGGTGAAAATTTAACGTTACCAGAAGTAAAAGCTAAAAACTATAAAGGTGAAGACGTAACTAGTACAATTGAAATTGCTGATTCATTTGAATCTAAAACAATAAACAAAAATGTATTTAATGCAAAAATAGCAGGTAAACACCAAATTAGTTATTATGTTGAAGACGATAATGGCGAAGATGAACAATTTATTACTGTTAATGTAAAGGCTGCAACAGAAGAAAGTTTTGATGTTGGTGATAATACTGATCCTGCCGCTATTAAGAACTATGGTGTTTATAA
The DNA here is from genome assembly GCA_900549975.1 of uncultured Mollicutes bacterium. Taxonomy (GTDB): domain Bacteria; phylum Bacillota_I; class Bacilli_A; order RFN20; family CAG-826; genus RUG131. Next base: position 12,245 of record URQK01000017.1, on the reverse strand, counting down.
AGAAAACTTTGCTAATGGTAGAAAAAATAAATTAGGTATTAATGATAAAGAAAGTGCTTCTTATATCTCTGCAACAAGCGAAGCTATTAGTGGTAACTCATTAATTATTGATACTCATAAAACAGCAGGACATGCTTTAAATCAAGTATTCATGATGGGCTTTAATGATAACTTCATACGTGGAGTATCTGCCACTTATAAAGTATCATTCGATTATAAGATTTTAAGCAATGCCGGAAATCTTAGCGATTTCTATTTGCAATTAGGTTGGGACAACTTTGATGGTATTAATAGAAATTTCGTAAATACAAGTGCTGCAGTAGGTAGCGTTCAACATTATGAAGTTGAATTTGCCGGATCAATTGTTCCAGCAACAGGTAATGCTTGGTTCTCATTCTGGAAATTGGGTGGCAAAGAAGCAAGAATTGCTATTGATAATTTAGTATTTGAATCTAAACGTGAAGTACAAACTACTGTTGTTACACCAACAAGTGATCAATTATTAGCTGAAGGTGGATTCACTTGGAATATGGCCGATAAAGGATGCACAATATCTAGTGGTAAAGCAGTAGCAGTTGATGATGTAACTAACGAAAGTGTTAGAACAACTATGAAAAATTCTTCTCACTTTGGTGATGTTGCAATGGAATTAACAGGCGCTGATGGTCACTTATTTTCTGGCTTAACCAAAGATAATATGGTTGCAGGTAAAGAAATTACTATTTCTGTAACTTATGCTGCAATTAATGGTAGCGGTATGCATTTAATTATGATGGGTGCTGCAAGTAATCCAACGTTAACTAACAAAGTAACTAATAATGAAGATGGTACTTATACAATTTCTTGGACAGGTACAGTTTTAGATGGTTGGTATCAATTAAATATTTATGGTGCAAATAACCCAAAATTTGATATCTTCATAGGTGAAATTAAAGTTTCTTTAAAAGAAGCAGCAGCACCAGATCCAGATAAAACTCCTAATGGATATGAAGTTGGATTTAAATTTGTAGTTACTGATCCATTTATTGATGGAAATACGAAAAAAGTTAAATTTGATGGTAATGCAGATGTAGCGGCCGTTGAAGCTATGGGTACTGCCCCTTATAAACTTTCATTTGCTACTGTTAACTCTAATGAAATTTGGTTTAGAGCTGGTGGCAAGATTGAAAATGGTATGACATATAGAATTACCTGTAATTATTATATTACAGAATCTAACAATCAAAGATTAATGTATAACATTGATAATGCTGATTTTAAAGAAATTGGCCCATCAACTGTTGGATACCATCAAAACGCTATTGAATGGAAGATGCCAAAAGATGTTGATTTCTTCTCAATATTTACTCCAGGAGAATCAGGATTTGTTGGAACAGTTTATATTAACACTATTACTGTTGAACTTATTGGTATTAATTAATTAAATTAAGCAAAAAAGAGTTGGGTGGATTTTCACCATCCACCTAACTCATTCATTTTGTAGTAAGGAACATGATTATGAAAAAAATATTAAAAGATTTAAAACGTCGTATATCTTTAAATAGAAATCGACTATTAGACCATATATATCAATCAAGCGATGTATTTACTCAAGGCGGTTCGTGGCCAGGAGATTTTGAAGGTCGTGATGTTTTGGCACTGACATCTTTATATTTTGCTTTAGATGGCTATAAAGATGAACAAGAAAGTATTTTGTGTCAATTAAAAGATTTGTTTAACCATATTCCTGAGCATACTAATAAGTATGGCTATTTTGGTGAACCATTTAATGGAGAATTTGTTGATGAACAACAAGTATCAGGTAATTCTTGGTTTTTAAGAGCGTTAATTAATTATTATTATATTAGTAAAGATGAAAAGTATTTAAAACAAATACAATCAATTGTGAAACAATTTTTAATTCCAATTGCGCCTTTTTATGACCACTATCCAACTTCTAAAAGAGAAAGAGGCGGAGTAGGTGGAAAGTTAGAAGGTTCATTTATAGAAGGTTGGAAATTATCCACTGATGTGGGATGTGCTTTTATTATGATGGATGGTATGACTAAAGCATATGAATTAACCAAAGATGAAAAATTAAAAAAAGCTATTGAAAAAATAATCGAAAATTTTTTGACAATTGATTATATTAATTTGGAATGTCAAACACATGCAACATTATCATGTGCAAGAGGTATTTTACGCTTTTATAATTTAACGCAAGATAAAAAATATCTAGATATTGTAGAAAAAATATTTAATAATTATGTTTCATTAGGTATGACTTATGATTATTCAAATATCAATTGGTTTAAAAGAGAAGATACTTGGACAGAACCATGTTGTATTATTGATAGCATGATTTTAACAAAAGAATTGTATTTAATTACAAAAGAAAACAAATATTTAGATATGTTTAATCGCATTTATGAAAACTCTATTAGAACTTTCCAACGTAATAACGGCGGAGCGGGATGCTCAACTTGTGCGACGCATACACATTATGAAATGAAAATGTTCTTATATGAAGCTTATTTTTGTTGCACTATGCGTTTAGGCGATGGCTTTGGTAATATAGTAGATTTTGCAGTTGTTAAGGATAAAGATAATTATATTGTTCCGTTTGCTTGCGCAGTTAGTTATGAAGATGAAGAATGTTCTTTTAGTGTTGATGCTGAATTTTATGAAACACATAAAATAACTATTGATATAAATAAAACAGTTAATAAGACCCTTCTAATACGCTTGCCAAGCAATGCTTATGTTGAAGGATTAGAAAAAAATGATGGATTTGTTATAATTTCTTTATCAAATAAAGAAAGAATTGAATTAAATGTAAAAATAAATTTAGTAGATGAAAACCATCTAGAATTTTATGGTGATATGTTATTAACAAGAAAAGAAGAAAATATTGAACCTTGTTTTTTAATTAATAATAAAGTATATTCATACATATATGATAGTTCAAAATATAGTGAAGAAGAACTAAAAAAGAAGGTACAATATGTTAGATAATTATTTTTTAAAAGCAAAACCAATCTATCCTAATTCACTTATTGAAGAAATGAATATTTCTTTGTTCTTTGTTAATGATGTTGAAGTTACAAGTGTAGCTAAATTGGTGATTGCTGCGAATAATTTATATCGTATTTTTGATAATGGTAAATTATTAGGATATGGACCAGCTCGAGCGGCGCATAATTATTATCGTGTCGATAGTTATGAACTTAATAAAGGAAAACACCATATTGTTATTGAACATGTTTATTACCATTGTAATAATTATTGTTCAACAAATACAAAACCTTTTTTACAATGTGAAATTGTAGAAGATAAAAATGTTTTAGCATTTACAAGTAATCCTAATGATTTTAAATGTTTTCTAAATAGTACAAGATACCAACGAGTTACGCGCTTATCTTATCAAAGAGCATTTTCGGAATCCTATCATTTTACTAGCAATTTGATGGATTTTTATAAAGGAATAAGTAATATATTTAAATTGTTAAAAACCGATATAGTAGAAAATAAAAACTTATTAAAGCGTAATGTTGATTATCCTAAATTAGAAGTACTAACTTTTAAACCTATCGAAGAAGGAACTTTTGTGTATGATGATTCACTTAAAGCATATGATGATCGTTACATGCATAAAGAAAACCTAATGATTTTTCCTAAAAACACTTGGGAAGTAGATCCAAATGAATTTATTTCTAAATTAAAATATAAAGAAGAAAAACTGAAAGTATTAACAGGCGGAACATTTAAAACATATCGCTTACCTTTTTCAAAAACAGGATTTATTTCTTTTGATATTACAGTCAAAGAAGATAGTGAATTTTATTTTATATTTGACGAATTAGATTGGAGTTATGGTAAAAGTAAACCGATGGATATTATTTTCTATCGAAACACTACTCATAACATTGTTTCTTATGAATGTAAAAAAGGTAATTATCAACATATTACTATTGAACCATATACTATGCAATTTATGCGTTTGGTTGTTAAAAAAGGCAATGTAAGTATTAACAATATTTCTTTTATTCCATATGAAAATCCACTAATAGATGGAATACAGTATGAATTTGAAAATACCAAAATCAAATCAGTAATAGATGCCGCAGTTGCAACATTTGCGCAAAATGCCGTTGATATTTTAACAGATTGCCCTAGTAGAGAACGAGCGGGTTGGTTATGTGATTCTTATTTCACAGGTAAAAGTGAAACACTAATAACTGGAAAAAATCTAGTGGAACATAACTTTTTAGAAAATTATGCTCTTATTGATCAATATAAAACATTACCTAAAGGAATGATACCAATGTGCTATCCAGGCGATCATCCAGATGGTGTATTTATTCCTAATTGGTCATTATGGTATATTTTGGAACTAAAAAATTATTTAGATAGAACACATGATAATAAACTTGTAGAAATGTCAAAAAATAAAATACTTGGTTTATTAGAATATTTTTCTCATTTTGAAAATGAATTAGGTTTATTAGAAAATTTAGAAAATTGGGTATTTGTGGAATGGTCTAAAGCTAATGATGAAGATTTTATTAAAGGTGTTAACTTTCCATCAAATATGTTATACGCTAGAGCACTAGAAGATGCATCTACATTGTTAGGCGATAATAGTTTATTATTTAAAGCAAAAAAACTAAAAGAAATAATCGAACAATATAGTTTTAATGGTGAATTTTATATTGATAATATGATTAGAAATGGTAATAAAGAATTTATTAAGACTAATCATATTACAGAAACATGTCAATATTATGCTTTTTATTTCCATATTGCGACAAAAGAAAACCATAAAGAATTATTTGAAAGAATGGTAACGAAATTTGGACCACAAAGAGATTATGAAAAAACATATTCTAATGTTTATAAATCTAATGTCTTTATTGGTGATTATTTACGCTTAATGATTTTACTTGAATATGGCTTAACTAACGAAGTATATAAAGAAACTGTGGATTATTTCTATAACATGGCAAAAATTACAGGGACATTATGGGAACATGATTCACCAAGTGCTAGTTTAAATCATGGATTAACTAGTAGTATTTTAAATATTATTTGTGGAGCGTGTTTTGGTTTAATTAGAATTGATTTACAAGAAAAAATTGTATATATGAATGAAAATCATATAAAAGAAAATTGTATGATTTCAATCGCAGGAATTGAAATTAAAAACGCTAAAGGAACTATAACTATCAAGGTTCCGGAAGAGTTTAAGATTAAATATTTAGATAAAAATATTTTATAAAACAATGGAACTAGAATTTCATATTGAGCGACTTAATAGATTATTAAAAAGTTTTTACCAATTAACAGGAATACGTATAGTTATTTTTGATATTAATCATCAAGAAATCGCCTCATTTCCTAATTGTAATTGTGATTTTTGTAAAGTAATTCAAAATAATAAATATGGCTATGAATGCTGTAACAAATCCAACGCTAAAGCATTTGAACATTGTTTAGAAAGTGATGATTTATATATTTACAATTGTCATGCTGGATTAATAGAAGCAATGATTAATTTAAAAATAGATAACACTATTGTTGGTTTTATCATGTTTGGACAAATAAGTAATATTGATAATAAAGAGGAAAGATATAATAATTTGTCTAACAAAACAAGAAAGAATTTAAATATTTCTTTTTCGAAAGAGTTATCTGATGAATTAATATATATTGATGAAGAAAAATTAAATAGTGTATCTATAATATTGTTAGCATTAGCTAAATACGCAATCAGTGAGAAAATGGTATCGATTCAACAAGAGCAATTTATTAGTAAATTAAATGATTTTATAGATAAGAACATTGAAGATACATCATTAACTGTTAATGATTTTTTAAAATATTTTCACATGTCTAAGACTTGTTTTTATGTAGCAATTGATAAATATGTTGGAATGAGTATAGCTAAGTATTTAAAAACCAAGAGATTAGAATATGCTAAAAGAATACTAGAAAATAGTGATATTAGTTTAATGGATTTAACATCAAAAGTTGGTTTTAACGATTATAATTATTTTTGCCGTGTATTTAAAAAAAGTGTTCATATGTCCGCGGAAGAATATAGAAAAACTGTACGGAAAAAATTACAGTAAGTCCGTACTTTTTTTAATATAAAAGCGCTTGCATAATTAATAAAATATAAAGTGAAAGAAGGAAATAAAAATGAAAAACACTTTTGCTTTATATTTTGGAAATCGTGGATTCATGCCTGCAGAATTAATTGCAGGTGCTAGAGAAGACATGGTTAAAGCCGTTACTGATGCTGGTTATAATTATATTATCATGGATGAGTCGGCAACAAGATACGGCGCAGTTGAAACACGTGATGAAGGACGTTTGTATCATGATTGGTTAGAAGCACATAAAGGAGAATTTGATGGCGTTATATTATGTATGCCAATATTCATTGATGAAAATGGTGCAATTACGGCACTTCGTGACGCTAATGTCCCAATTTTAATGCAGGCTTATCCAGATGAAATTGGTTTAATGGACTTTGCGCATCGTCGAGATGCTTTTTGTGGAAAATTTTCTATTACTGATGTGTTTAGTCAATATCATGTTCCTTTCACAGTTTTGAAGCCACATGTTGTTCATCCTTTAACTAAAGAGTTTAGACAAAATTTGGATGATTTTGCCGCTATTTGCCGTGTGGTAAAAGGAATGAAAAGATTTACTATTGGTTGTATTGGCGCAAGAACAACGGCTTTTAAAACAGTGCGTTTTGATGAAGTGACTTTAGAAAAGTATGGAATTACTGTAGAAAGTTTTGATTTATCAGAATTATTCCATAAAGTTGATGAACTAGATAATAATGATGAAAAGGTTATTGAAAAAGTTATTCGCTTAAAGGGATATACTAATTTCTCACTTGTACCCAATGAAAGAATGTTAACTCTTGCTAAAGTTTCTGTGGCTATTGACCAATATATTGCAGAATATCATTTAGATGCAATTACTTTAAGATGTTGGAATGAAATGGAAACATATTATCGTGTATGCCCATGCGTATTATTATCAGAATTAAACGATCGAGGAATTGTGGCATCTTGTGAAATAGATTTATGCAGTGCAATTACAATGCGTGCAATGAATCTAGCAAGTGGCTTACCAACAGCGTGTTTAGATTGGAATAACAATTATGGTAATGATTTAAATAAAGTTATTTTATTCCATTGTGGTCCCGTTGCTCAATCATTAATGGCAGGGAAAGGTTTAGTAACTGAACATAAAATGTTTGCGAAATGTGACCCAGGGTCTGGATGGGGATGTAACGAAGGACGTATCAAAGCATTTCCTATGACTTTTGCAAATTGCAAGACTGAAGATGGAAAACTTATAATTTATTCTTCGGAAGCAGAATTTACAGGCGAGCCAATTGAAGAGACTTATTTTGGATGTGGGGGAGTAGCAAATATTTCGGATTTACAAAATAAATTAATTCGCTTAGCACGTGGTGGATTTAAACATCATACCACTGTTGGTGTTGGACATATGAAAGATATTTTAACTGAGGCATTTTCCACTTATTTACATTATGATGTAGTGGACATTGATAAATAATATGATTTATGGCGGATTAGATATTGGCACTACTGGAAGTAAATTGACTATATTCGATGATTATATTCAAAAGGAAAAATTTTATTTAAATTATCCTTCTAAAAGAGATGATAATACTCAAGAAATTGACGCTAATATCATTTATGAAACAATCATTCGATTATTGGAATTAGCGCTAGAAAAATATCAAATAGCAGCAATAGGAATAACATCTTTTGGAGAAACATTTGTTTTACTTGATAAATATGATAATGTTTTGTTTCCATCATTACTTTATACTGACCCACGAGGAAATAAAGAAGCTTTATATTTAGAAAGAAAAATAGGAAAAAAGAAATTAGGAGAGATAACTGGCCAAGTAGGACAGGGGATGTTTTCTCTTCCTAAACTTATGTATATAAAAAAACATTATAAAAATATTTATACAAATATTGATAAGGTACTATTAATTGAAGATTTCATTGTTTATAAATTAACAGGTATAAGACAAATTGATTATTCACTTGCTAGTCGTACTTTAGCTTTTGATGTTAATAAACGTGAATGGTCTAAAGAAATATTTGATGCTGCGGGCATAGATGAAAAATTATTTTCTAAACCTGTTCCTATTGGCTCTATTGCCGGTAATATAAAACAGATATTAAAGGATAAACTAAGATTAAAAGCAGATATACAAATTATAAATATCAGTCATGATCAAATTGCTAACGCTATTGGAGGAGGAGTATTATCCCCTGGTACAGCTATTGATGGGTGTGGAACATGCGAGTGTTTAACAATGACGTATCAATGTGTACCTAATGATAAAGACATTTATGAATGCGGATATGGCGTAATTCCATATATTAAAGACAATTATAATGTATCCTACGCTTTAATTAACACTGGTGGAGCGTTAGTGGAGTGGATAATAGATACATATTTTTCTGATTTAAAAGGTAAAGAAAAATGTTTTGATATTTTAAATAGTAATATTTTAAATCATCCAACAAATGTTATGATATTACCACATTTTGCAGGTGCATCAACCCCATATATGGATCCTTTTGCTTTAGGAACAATTACTAACTTAAATTTAGGAACAAATAGATATGAAATATATCAAGCATGTTTAGAATCATTATGTTATGAAATGCTTATTTCAATAAATAAACTCAAAAAAATGGGGATTAATATTAATGAAATATATGCCTCTGGTGGAGGAGCAAAAAATGATGCATGGTTACAAATTAAAGCAAATATCTTTAACATTCCTATTCATCAACTAGAAAATAATGATACAGGAACGATTGGAAGTGCTATTGTTGTTGGACATGTGATAGGATTATTTAGTTCTTATGAAGATGGTGTTAATAAGCTAACAAAAGTTAAAAAAACTTTTTATCCTGATGTGTTTAAACACCAAGAATATATGAAAATATTTAAAAAATATCAGTTAATATATGAAAGGATGAAAAAAGTACGAATATGAATAAGTTAGATTATATTGGTAATGAGTTTCAATTATATGGTAAAGAAGAATATATTCTTACTAATGGATTTTCTAGTGGCGTAAAAATATGGCATATTAAAAACGGACTAGGATTAGAAATGTGCGTTAATTTAGATAGAGGATTTGATATCATTTCTGTTACGTATAAAGGCGTAAATGTTAGTTATCTTACTCCTAATGGTTATGTATCAAGCAAATATTATGATGATAAAGGATTAGGCTTTTTAAAGTCATTTGGCGCTGGTTTTCTTACAACATGTGGATTAACACAAGTAGGTAGTCCAAATGTGGATGAAGGAGAAGAACTACCGCTTCATGGAACATATAGTAATATTCCAACAACTAATGCTTGTTTCTTAGATAATGATTTAGAAATGATATTAATAGGAGAAATTCTTGATGAACGTATATTTTCTCACAAATTAAAATTAATAAGAAAAATACATGTTTCAAAAGTGGATAATAGTTTCTACATTGAAGATGAAATAATTAATAGAGGTGATAAAGTTACGCCATTAGAAATTTTATATCATATTAATATTGGTTATCCTTTTTTAGATGAAGATACAAAATTATCTATTAATTCTAACTTAGTAGAAGCAAGAAACGAACATGCTAGATTAGATATAAACAATTGGAAAAACATGCATAAACCAGAAGTTAATTATGAAGAAAAATGTTACTATCATCATTTTAAAAAAGATGCGTTAGTAGAAGTGTATCAACCAAAATTAAATAAGGGATTAGAAATTCATTTTGATACAAAATGTTTACCATTTTTAACAGAATGGAAGATGCTAGGCATTAGAGATTATGTCCTTGGTGTAGAACCAGGCAATTGTACTCCTGATGGAAGAAATGTAATGCGAAGTAAAGGATTATTAGAAGAAATAAAACCAAATGAAATTAAAAAATATTGCGTAAAAGTACGCTTGTTTGAAAAATAAAAGGAGAAAAGAAAAATGTTAGTTAATTTAGAATATGTATTAAAAATTGCGGAAGAAAAAAACTGTGCAATAGGCTCATTTAATACTCCCAATTTAGAAAATATGATTGCGGTAATTTCGGCTGCGGAAGAGCTTAATGTCCCTGTTATTATTATGCACGCTCAATGTCATGAAGAATATGCACCTCTTGATATTGTTGGGCCAATTATGCTTTTAATGGCTAAAAGAGCTAAAGTACCAGTATGCGTACATTTAGATCATTGTGAAGATTTAAATTATTTAAAAAGAGCAATTGATATTGGTTTTACTTCAGTTATGATTGATGCTTCTAGTTTACCATATGATGAAAATGTTAAAATGACTAAAGAAGCTGTTTGTTTAGCACATCCTAAAAATATATCAGTGGAAGCAGAAATAGGAGTATTAGGTGGTAGAGAAGCAGGAAATCAAAAACCATTAACTAAAGAAGAAATGTATACTGACCCAGATTTAGCTAAAAAGTTTGTTGATGATACAAATATTGATGCTTTAGCGTGCTCTTTTGGAACCGCTCATGGAATATATAAAGTTAAGCCAGAATTAGATTTTGATCGAATTCAAAGAATTAATAAATTATGCAATTTACCATTAGTAATGCATGGTGGATCTGGCGTATCTAGTGAAGACTATGTGAAAGCTATTAAGTGTGGTGTAAGGAAGATTAATTATTATTCTTATATGTCTAGAGAGGGTGTTTATGCCGCTAGAGAAATATTAAAAAAAGATATTACTTTCTATCATGAATTAGCATCATATGCTACAAGTAAAATGAAAGAAGACGTTATACGCGCTCTTAAAATATTTAATAAATAAGAATTATTTATTCTATTTAAAACACACAAAAAGCCATGCTACATGGCTTTTTTGCTATTTAATTTCTTTTAAAGCATCCACTAAAGAACATAGTTTTGTGGTACTTTCTTCATTTAAACTTGATTTAATAGTAACAATTGGTTCGATAAATGTTATATTTTTAGAATTAGCAAAAGCATCTTTAATAAGTTTTGCGGCCATTGGCGCCCAAGAACCATTTTCAATAATTGCGATATTACGATTTTGGAAATTTCTTTCTAATAATCCATCAATAAATATCTTAGTAAATGGAAATAAACCATTATTATATGTTGGTGTAGCAATTACTAATGTTTTATGTTTAAAAGCTTCTGAAATATCGCAAGATAAATCAGTGCGCGCTAAATCTTTTGCTTTTGCTTTAATGCCTACTACGCCTAATAATTCAACAAGTCTATTAACAGCGTTTTTAGTGTTTCCATAAATAGAATTATAAACAATAAAAATATCATTATCTTCTGGAGTATAACTTGACCAAGTATTGTATAAGCCTAAATAGTAACTAAGATTGTCTTTTAATACTGGACCATGTAAAGGACAAATCATCTCAATATCTAAACTAGCAGCTTTCTTTAATAACATTTGTACTTGTAATCCATATTTACCGACAATTCCAATATAATATCTTCTTGCTTCATTGACCCAATCTTCTTCAACATCTAAGGCACCAAATTTGCCAAATCCATCTGCGGTAAATAATATTTTAGTGTAAGAATCATAAGTTACCATTACTTCTGGCCAATGAACCATAGGAGCAAAGATGAACTTTAAAGTGTGTTTTCCGATGCTTAATTCTTCTCCATCTTTAACAACTAAAGTATTAGTAATATCTTTATTAAAGAATTGCTTAATCATTACAAATGTTTTAGCATTTCCAATAATCGTAATATTAGGATACAATTTCACTAATTCCATGATATTTGCGGAATGATCTGGTTCCATGTGTTGCACCACTAAGTAATCAGGTGTTTTATCTTTTAAAACATTCTTTATATTTTCAATCCAAGTAGAAGTAAAGTTTTTATCGACTGTGTCCATAATAACAATCTTTTCATCCATGATAATATAAGAATTATAACTAATCCCATTTTTAACGACATATTGTCCTTCAAATAAATCAATATTGTGATCATTTACTCCCACATAATAAGTATCTTTATTAATTAACATTTTAAATCTCTCCTTTAAAATTATTTATAAAATTATTATAGCATTTATTAATAAGGCAATTAATAAAAATGCTAAAAAAAAAACGGAACCACAATTAGTGATCCCGTAAAGTTTTAGTTAAGCAATGTGTTTTTTCTTTTTTAATAAAATAACAACTGCACCAG
>URQK01000016.1 GCA_900549975.1 uncultured Mollicutes bacterium | reverse complement strand
GTTGAAATAATTTATTAATATCACGGTCATACTTATAAGCATTTTTCATAACCCAATTATCATGAATATCATTAGCTATAAGAAGTATTTTCAAATAAATATTAAATAAATTACAATTATTCGATGCTTTAATATAATCACTCATTTTATTAAAATAATCATCATCTACTATTTTATTACCAGTAATTACATCCATTAAATCAGTGGCAAAATAATTCTTTAAAAAATACTTTTTAAAACTCTCGACTAATTGTTCTATTGAAGAATGTATTTTAGTAATTTTGTTGATCTCATCATATGAAGCACTAATCACTAAATTATATGCTTTTTTATGCGTATAATTAAAAAAGTTTCTTAAAGCAAAATAATTTGCGATTTGTCCAACATTAAGATTTTTAACTTCATTTTTAAATTTAACTGAATTTTTACTTGTTCTTTCAGTATTATAAAGTTCTTTACAAATTTGCTCAATAATATTTTTCATTTTTTATGTCCTTGAAACAATTCTATTATAAATGAAAAGAGTTACAAATTGTAACTCTTACCTAAAATATTTTATTTTTTTGTTAAATTTATTCTATTAATTGCTCTTTTTAATGAGGCTTCAGCGCGAACAAAGTCAATATCAGGATTATTCTTATCATTTAATCTTATAGTAGCACGTTCTTTAGACTTATTAGCACGTTCAACATCAATACTATCTTTATCTTCTATTGCTGAAGTAATAATCTTACATTCTTTTTCATCAATAAAAAGCGTTCCACCAGATATAGCATAATAATGATTTTCACCTTCATCTCCATAATATAAAGTAGAAATATTTATATTAGTAATTAAAGGTTGGTGCTTTGCTAAAATAGTTAACTCACCAGCAGTGGTGTTAATATTAAGAAAATCAACATCCTTTTCTAAATATACACCTTCTAGATTAATAATTTTTAGATGTAATTTCATACTACTTTTCTAGTTCCTTAGCCTTTTTAACAACATCTTCTACTGTACCACAATATAAGAATGCTTGCTCTGGTAAATCGTCATATTTTCCATCAATAATGGCCGCAAAAGACTCGACAGTTTGTTCTACTGGAACATACACACCTTTATAATCTAAGAATTGTTCGGCAACGTGAAGAGGTTGAGATAAGAAGTTTCTAATTCTACGAGCGCGGTTAACAAGTTTCTTATCTTCTTCCGATAATTCATCCATACCTAAAATGGCAATAATATCTTGTAATTCTTTATATCGTTGTAAAATTTGTTGAACTTTTAAAGCAACTTCGTAATGTTTTTTACCAACAATTTCTGGGTCTAAAGCGCGGCTTGATGATTCGAGTGGCGAAACAGCTGGATAAATACCTAATGAGGCAATGTCACGTGATAATACAGTTTTAGCATCTAAGTGGGTAAATGTTGTTGCTGGTGCTGGGTCAGTTAAGTCATCTGCAGGAACATAAACTGCTTGAACAGAAGTAATTGATCCATATTTTGTAGATGTAATTCTTTCTTGAAGTTGTCCCATTTCTGTAGCTAGAGTTGGTTGATAGCCAACTGCAGAAGGCATTCTTCCTAAAAGGGCGGAAACTTCACTACCTGCTTGAGTAAAACGGAAAATATTATCAATAAATAGTAATACATCTTGATGCTCATAATCACGGAAATATTCCGCCATGGTTAAACCAGTTAAAGCAACACGCATTCTACTTCCTGGTGGTTCATTCATTTGTCCAAAGACAAGACATGTTTTATTAATAACACCAGATTCTTTCATTTCGTTATATAAGTCGTTACCTTCACGTGTTCTTTCTCCGACACCAGTAAAGACGGATATACCACCATGTTCTGTAGCAATATTATTAATTAATTCTTGAATTAAAACGGTTTTTCCTACACCCGCTCCACCAAAAAGACCAATCTTACCGCCTTTAACATAAGGACAAAGTAAATCGATAACTTTAATTCCAGTTTCAAGAATTTCAGTTTCTGTTTTTTGTTCTTCATAAGATGGTGCCAAACGGTGAATTGGTAACTTAAGATCAGCCTTAACTTCGCCAAGGCCATCAATTGGTTCACCTAATACGTTAAATAAACGCGATAAGGTACATTTACCAACTGGCACCAAAATTGGTTCATTAAAAGCTTTAGCACGGAGATTTCTTGTTAATCCTTCCGTTGGTCCCATAGAAATACATCTTACGGTATCATCACCAACGTGTTGAGCAACTTCAACAATAAGTTTTTGATCACCATTTTCAATTTCAATAGCGGTTCTAAGTCCTGGCAATTCATCACCAAAACGAACATCCACTACTGGTCCTTGAACTTGGCATACTCGACCATATAAAATTTTCTTTTTCATGTTCTTCCTCCTTACTGATTCGCATTAGCTGCGGAAGATATTTCGGTAATTTCTTGAGTAATCGCGGCTTGACGTGATTTATTAAACTCAAGAAGCAATTTTTCTTGTAATTCATTGGCGTTATCATTTGCGGTTTCCATCGCTGTTCTTCTTGAAGCTTGTTCGCAAAGCATTGATTCAAGAAGTAATGTTTTTAACGCAGTATTAACATAAAATGGTATTAAATTAGTAAGTACCTCGTCTGCACTTGGTTCAAGAAGTAATTCTCGTGTCATTTTTGGTGCATTTGAAGTATTAGCTATTGGAAGTATTTGGGTAATTTGCGGTACAAATGTTAATGAATTCAAAAACTTTGTTGATAATAATTGTACCGATTTATATTTGCCTAAATCAAATTCATGAATAACATAATTCATAATTTGCTTAGATGTTGTTTCTTTAAGGGATAAAGATGGTAATTCAAATGTTTTAACAATGTGATAGTTTTGATTGTTAAAGTAGCTAATACTTTTATTACCAACAATAATTAAGTCATCTTTGTCTTTATTGATTAAAGATGAAGCAAATTTTTGCATATTAATGTTATATCCACCACATAAACCTAATGTTGAATTAATAATAATAAAAAGTGATTTATCACTATTAGTATTTTCATTTAAATAAATATTTGATTTATCATCTAAATTCATCATACAATAAGACATAATTTCAAATACTTCATCACGGAAAGGTGACACTTGGGCATTAATATTTTTGGCAGTTTTGAGTTTAGCAGTTGCCACTAATTCCATAGCTTTAGTTATTTTTTTAGTTGACGCAACCGATTTTATTCTTGCCTTAGTTTGTTCTAAGTTCATTGCCATTGTATACACCTCCTAACTACATTAGCCTAAATATGTTAATGTAAATTCTTTAATAACTTTCAATAATTGTTCTTCTAATTCTTTACTTATAGCCTTCTTATCTTTTAATTCTGCCATAAGTTCTTTTTGATTAGTATTCATATAATTAACTAATGATGATTCATAGTCTTGAATACTTTCAATATCAATATCATCAATAATACGATGCTTAGCTGTAAACAATTCAATAACTTGATCAAATACATTCATCGAATCATATTGTTTTTGTTTTAATAATTCATATACTTTAGCGCCATGATTTAAAACATCTTTAGTAGATTTATCTAAATCTGAGCCAAATTGGGCAAATGCTTGTAATTCACGATAATTTGCCAACTCAATTTTTAAAGTACCTGATACTTGTTTGATTGCTTTAATTTGAGCTGCACTACCAACACGTGATACAGATAAACCAGTATCTACTGCTGGTCTTTGTCCAGAAGCAAATAAATCAGCTTGTAAGAAAATTTGACCATCAGTAATTGAAATTACGTTTGTTGGAATATAAGCAGAAATATCGCCAGCTTGTGTTTCAATAATTGGTAATGCTGTAATTGAGCCACCGCCATAATCTTTATTAAGTCTAGCCGCTCTTTCAAGCAAACGAGAATGCAAGTAGAATACATCGCCCGGATAAGCTTCTCTTCCAGCTGGTCTTCTTAATAATAATGATAATGTACGATAAGCAACAGCGTGTTTACTTAAATCATCATACACGATTAAGACGTCTTCGCCCTTTTCCATCCATTCTTCAGCTAAAGTAACACCAGCATATGGAGCAATATATTGAATAGGTGCCATTTCACTAGCAGTAGCAACTACAACTACTGTATAATCAAGAGCACCATGCACTCTTAATTTTTCCACCACTTGGGCAACTGTTGAAGCTTTTTGACCAATAGCAACATAAACACATTTCATGTTTTGATCTTTTTGATTAATAATCGTATCAACAGCAATAGCAGTCTTTCCTGTTTGACGATCGCCAATAATTAATTCTCTTTGCCCACGTCCAATAGGAATCATAGAATCGATTGCTTTAATACCTGTTTGAAGCGGAGTATCAACGGATTTACGAGTAATAACACCCGGAGCAATACGTTCAATTGGTCTAGTTTTTGATGATTCAATCGGTCCTAAACCATCAATCGGTTGTCCTAATGGGTTAACAACTCTTCCTAAGAAATTATCGCCTACTGGTATTTCTACAATTTTATTAGTTCTTGTAACAACATCTTCTTCTTTAATAGAACTATCATCACCAAAAATAACAACGCCAACTGCGTCTTCTTCTAGTGATAATACCATTCCATACACTCCATTATCAAAAAGGACCAATTCTGATAGCATGGCATTTTCTAAACCATGTACCATGGCAACACCATCACCAACAGTCATTACTTTTCCTGTATCGAGTAATTCCATTTTATGATGATATTTTTTGATTTGTTCTTTAATTAAAGATGAAATTTCATTTGCTTTAATTTCCATCAATGACATCTCCCTTCTTTAGTAATGTGTCTTTTAAATCCGCTAATTTGTGTTTTAAAGATTGATCTATGATAAAATCATCAACTTGAATTTTAAATCCACCTACTAAATCTTTATCTATCTTATTTTGTAATACTACTGTTGCATTCAGCATTTTTGATGTTTTAACTTCCATTTGTTTTATTTCTTCTGGAGTTAAACTAATTGTAGTATATACGTAACCTTTTTTTATATTTAATTCTTTATAACCTAATTTTATAAACTCGCTTAATACATCTTCCATAATTGCGCCGCGATTATTATCGACGACAACGTAAAAAGTATTGAGAATATATTCTCTTATTTTTCCTTTAAAACAGACATCAATAGTTTCTTTTTTCTCTTCATTAGTTAAACCATAATCTTTTAAAATGCGTAAAAATCCTTCATTTTGTTCTAACACATCAAGAATTTGTTCAACTTCATTAATATATTCTTGTACTTTTCCTTCTTCGCGAGCGATTGATAATAACGCCACCGCATAACGATTAGCGACGGTATCCATTATTCATTATCTCCTTTTCCGTTTACGAAATCAGAAACAATCTTGTGATTATCTTCGTCATTGATGTTACGATTCACAACTTTAGAAGCCGCTAATAAAGCAACATCAATAACTTCTGAAGAAATGTCTTCTTTCATTTTTAAGCGTTCGCTTTCAATGTCTTTGTAAGCTTTATCTTTCATATTAGCCACTTCTTGTTTTGTTTCATCCATGATTCTTTTCTTTTCATTCATGGCAGTTACTTTTGCAGCATCAATAATATCTTTACTTTCTTTACGAGAATTTTTAAGTCTTGTTTCAGCAACATTAAGATGCTCATCTGCTTCTTTATTTTTATTAACAGCTTCATTAATATTATTATCAATAAATGCTTTACGTTCTTCAATAAATTTTTTAGCTGGTTTAACTAAAAACTTAGCAAGAATGAACACTAAAATAGCCGTAGCAAGAAGTTGTACAACAAAGCTCCAAATATCACTTGGAATTATTTTTTGACCTATTGTTTTTAAGTCTGCAAAAGGATCATTACTAGGTTCAGAAACACTAGTAAACATTATTAGCAAATTTTTGATTGTGCCCATAATATTAATCCTCCTTAACTCAAATACTTAAATTATTATTAGAATAAAACGAATACTAAAATTAAAATTGCGATAGCGAAACCATAAATACCAGTTGTTTCTGCTAAGGCAATACCCATAACCATGTTTGAACGAATATTGCTTGTTGCTTCTGGGTTACGACCAATTGCGTCCATTGCGTGAGCAGCAATATTACCTTCACCAATACCAGAACCAAATCCAGTAAATACTGCAATACCTGCTCCAATTAAAGCTAAACCTGATCCTACTGATAAATCAGCAGCTAAACTAATTAAACTAGATAACATAAATATTTCCTCCTTACTAGTTTTATTTTACTTGTTTTATTTTAATTTCTCTATTTACCGGCGCTGGTATTTCTTTAGCAATAAGAAGCATCGATAATAAGACGAAAATTAAAGTTTGAATAAATGAGCCAAATACATCAAAATATGCATGTAAGACAGGGGCAATTATAACACCAAAGATGTTAAATGCCGATGGAGTTATAAATGAGAATAACGCATTACTTAATAATCCTGTTCCCCAATATACTAAAAGCATTAATATTGATCCCGCTAAGGCATTACCAAACATACGAATAGATAATGATAATAATGGTGATAATTTAGATAAAATATTAATAGGAATAAACACTGGTAACCATGGCGGTAATGGATCAGTAAAACTCTTTAAGTAATCTAATTTTTGATATTTAATTGCCGATATTTGAATTCCTACCCAACTAACTAATGCTAAACATAATGGAATTGTAAAGTATGTCATTGGCGAAGCTAGTCCTAATAATCCAGACATAAACGCCATTGGAACATAGAATATTAAAAATATAAAATATGGAGCGACAAAATCATAAACATTACCAAGATTTTGTCGGATTGTCGAATAAGAGAAATCAACAATAAAATCCGCTATAAAAGCTAACCCTTTAGGTGCTTTAGTTGGATCTGCTTTCTTAATTGCATGTCCTAAAACTATAGCAAAAATAGCAATCACTAACATGATGATTAGTGAAACTATTAATTCGCCAGGCATTTTATTGACAATGTAATCCCAAACTTTATTCATTAACACCTTTTCTCCTTAATAACAATAAGTAAATAGCAAACTTAATTGATAAGATTCCAAGTAAGCAACAAAGAATTGGCCATATATCACGGGTAAAGAAGAATACTCCTATTAAAGAAATGACATAAGCCAATTGACGAGTGACAAATAAATTTTTTACTACAATCTTATAATTCTCCACTTGACTTTTATTTATCATAATTACCGTTAAATAATGCATAATTACACCAACGACATAACCAATGAAATTACTTAATATCAACCAATAACTAGTAACATGACATATTGATAAAACCAATAAAACTAATAATGTAACTACCGAAAATAAAGTTGAAATAATAAAAACTAATTTATCTTCTTTATTAAAAGTGGAAAAAAACGATTTATTAGTCATTATTTTCTTACCTTTCTTGAGCAAATATAGACTTATTCACTCGCCTTATATTATAAATAATATAATATTTTTTTTCAATTGTTATTTTCTAATGTCGAACACTTTTAAATCAAGTGTTTGAAATCTAAAATCAACAATCTATTATTTTTTACATTCTTAAAGAATAAACAAAAATTGCAATTTTGTAATATTCTTTTTATTTTATGTGATATAATAATTATGTGGAGGATTTTTATCATGAAAGATTTAGTAAAAGCACTTGAAGGATTACCATATATTGTCCGTGTATTACTTACCATTTTTTGTGGCATCTATGGTAACTTAATGAGATTATTTAGATCATTAGCAAAGAATAATTTAGTCGGAATAATCTTAGCTGTTATCCTTTTAATTTGCTGCGGCTTCATAATTCTTTGGATTTGGGATGTCATCCGTGTAATTCTTGGAAAACAAGTTTGGTGGATTGACTAATTTTTAAAATAAGTTTGACCCATTAAAAAAGCCTACAATTTTGTAAGCTTTTTTTATTTGTCTTTTACCAATAACTACATATTAGTGTCATCAAAAGAATCTAGTATTTTGATTAATGGACGGACAACCTTCTTAATATTTCCATCAACAAAAGGATTTCTTAAATGCGCATGTTCAAGTAATTCTAAGAATGGATATTTTCCGCCCATCTTACATAATTTATTATATTTATTCCAAGCTCTTTCTTGGTTCTTACGCATTTCGACTAAGAATTGGAAAGCACAAACTTGGGCTAAAGTGTAATCAATATAATAGAATGGTGTTTGGAAAATATGACTTTGTTTTAACCATAAATTTCCGTTTTCATATACATCAAATCCTTTATAGTTCTTTAAAGGAGTATATTTCTTTTCTAATTCACGCCATTTTGCACATCTTTCTAAATGAGTAGCATTAGGATTTTCATAAACGAAGTGTTGGAATTCATCAACAGTCACGCCATAAGGAACAAACATAATTGCATCTGCTAAATGAGCGAAACGATATTTATTATCATCTTTACCAAAGAATTTATCCATCCATGGCCAAGCAAAGAATTCCATTGACATGGAGTGAATTTCACAAGCTTCTAATGTTGGACTACGATAACTTGATACTTTAATATTTCTTGAACAATATCCTTGATAAGCGTGACCAAATTCGTGAGTTAATACATCAACATCACCAGATGTGCCATTAAAGTTAGAGAAAATAAATGGGCATTTATAATCTGGTAAATATGTCATATAACCACCGCCTTGTTTTCCTGGTTTAGCGATTAAGTCCATCATGTGGTTATCAACCATATATTCAAAGAATTCACCAGTTTCTTTTGACATTTCGTGATACATTTCATTGGCTTGTTTTACTAAGTATTCTGGATTGCCAATTGGAGTTGGGTTTCCAGATAAGAAATTTAATCCCATATCATAGAAACGTGGATTACGAATGTGAATACGTTTCATTTGACGTTTATATAATTTTTTCCAGACAGGAACTAAAACAGTTTCTACTTGTTTACGATAATTTGCAACCATTTCAGCATTATAATCGCATCTTCCTAAACGCATATATCCTAATTCAACATAATTTTTAAATCCTAATTTTTTAGCCATATTGTCACGAGTGTGAACTAAATCATCATAAATTTGTCCAATCTCTTCATGATGCTTTTCAAAGAATTTAGCCACTGCTTTGCTAGCTTTTTTACGGCGTTCACGATCAACATCAGTTGTGAATTTACCCATTTGCGATAAATTATAAACTCCACCTTCAAATTTGATTTTAGCGCTAGCCATAACTTTATTATATTTAGAAACCAATTTATTTTCTAATTGTAAATCTTCAATAATTTTTGGATCAAAACATTTTAAAGCTATATCAATTTGTTTAAATAAATATGGTCCAAATTCTTCTTCTAATTCTTTTCTAAATGGTGAAGATACTAAGATTTTGTTAATCTTATCACTAAATACTTGTGCTTGTGGAGCAATTTCATCAAGTACATCATTAGCCTTAACATATTCTTCATTAGTGGTATCTAATGAATAGCGAATAGAGATCACAGTAAAAATTGTTGCTACGTGATCATCATATTTCATAATTTTCTTATATGCATTAATTTGCTCTTCTGCGGTTTTAGCATTTTCTAATTTTTCAATCAATGCTCCATATTTTTTTGATAGTTCATCAAGGGAAGGAACTATTAATGGTATTTCTTCAAATTTCATAAATTATTACCTCTACTTTCATATTTATACTATTAATTTACTACTATTAACGACATTTATCACTAAAAAATTCACTTTTAAAGCGCTTTTTTAGGTAAAAAAGTAAAAAACTACTAAAATATTACTAACAAATTCATATTTCCTTACCAAAAAATCATTTTTCAATAATTTGATACTTATTTACTTAAAAACTACTTGTGATTAACTACTTATTACCCCTAGTTAAAATTAAAGAAAATCCTAGTGGCATGTTAAACCATTAGGATTAGTATCAAATTTATTTAAGGATTAAACTATTTTCAGTCATTTCAGCTGGTTTTGTGTCACCTAATAAATCAATAATAGTTGGAGCAATATTAGATAACTTACCATCTTCACGAAGTTTTAAACCTGGAATAGTAATAATTACAGGAACCTTACTTGTTGTATGAGCGGTAAATGGATGACCTTCAGCGTCTTTAATAATTTCGGCATTACCATGATCCGCAGTGACAATAAGTGTACCGCCGTTTTGTTGAACGTAATCATAAATCTTACCAACACACTCATCAACTGTTTCAACAGCTTTAACAACGGCAGGTTCGACTGCTGTATGTCCAACCATA
This sequence comes from uncultured Mollicutes bacterium, assembly GCA_900549975.1. Lineage (GTDB taxonomy): Bacteria > Bacillota_I > Bacilli_A > RFN20 > CAG-826 > RUG131. The sequence goes on along the minus strand of URQK01000016.1, from coordinate 13,595 downwards.
TCGCAGTTTGCAAAGTTCAATATGACAACATCTAAGTCTTTTTTGTCTAGTTCTTTTAGCAACTTATCAGTAACTTCATACGCTGACATCTCTGGTTGCATATCATATGTAGGAACTTTTGGAGAATTAACTAAAACACGGCGAGAGCCTTTTAATTCTGGTCTTTCAATTCCATCATAATTAATTGTTCCATCAAAGAAGAATGTTACATGAGCGTATTTTTCAGTTTCGGCAATACGAAGTTGACGATATCCATGATCAGCAAGCCATACGCCTAATACATTTGTTAATTTTGGTAAAGCAAAGGCAATTTCACCTTTTACTGAATCAGCATATTTCATTGTTGATACAAAGAAAATATCTTTTAAAACATGGCTTGGTACATATGGCTTATACATTAATGTGCCATCAGCCTTGACTGGTGGATGTTCATAAAAATATGGGTTTGAGAACATTGTAGCAATTTGAATTGCACGATCTGGTCTAAAATTCATAAAAATAATAGCATCTTCATCTTTGATTCTTCCATCGACATTAGCATTGTAAGCTGGGATAAGGAATTCATCTGATGCATCTTTTCCAGTAGTAGGCAAATATGCATATTGATCTTTAAAGTATTGTTTATAATCAGTAAAACTTGCTCCATCATGATCTACCATGACGCGGTAGCTCTTATCATTACGATCAAAGTTTTTATCTCTATCCATTGCGTAGTATCTTCCGGATATATCAGCAATATGTCCAAAGTTTTCTTCTTCCATTACTTTAGCAATTTTATCAACATAAGTTACACCAACTTGTGGATCAACGTCTCTTCCATCCATAAAGCAGTGAACAAAGACATCTTTTAATCCTTCTTTTTTAGCCATTTTAATCATAGCTATAATATGATTGATATGTGAGTGAACACCACCATCAGATAATAAGCCCATAATATGTAAATTAGAATTATGATTCTTTACATATTTAATAGCGTGTAAATAGTGCTCATTTTCATAGAATGTTCCATCTTTAACTGCTTTATTAATTAAACTTAATGATTGGTGAACAATACGTCCTGCGCCTAAGTTTAAATGACCTACTTCTGAGTTACCCATTTGACCATCTGGTAAACCAACATATTCACCTGATGCTTGAATTAAAGTAGTAGGATATTTACTCATAAGCATATCAAGATGTGGTTTTTTAGCTTCCGCGATAGCGTTGCCATAAGTTTCTTTTCTTATACCATAGCCATCCATAATAATTAATATAACTGGTAATTTGTTCATTTTAATACACCTCTTTTACCACTAATAATTATACACATTTGTGTGAATAATTAAAGAAAAACGATAACTAGGAAACGATTTCTTTTTCACTGAACTTTGCTAAGCGCGCAATGGGACGAAACGCCCAAACTTTAATCCAGTAATTAAAGCCCAATGCATCAGCGTTATAAAGCGCTAATGCTTTGCGGTGATTTTGATCAATCTCTAATAAAGATTTCTTCAGTATTTGATACTCTTTATCATTTTTAACTTTTTCATTACTTTCGGCAAAATATAATAGTGTTTGACTAGCCTTCATTAAGTATGCTTTAACTGTTAATCTTTCCGTAAGTGTTAAACGCTTTAATGACTCATCCATTTTCGGTGATAATTCTTCTTGAAACTCACTTGGTATCGTCATATTGTATTTTTTAAATATTTTAGCAAGCAAAACTAGTATATCGTATTTTTGTGCTAATAAGATATTGACGTTGTAATTTCTTTTTTCAATTCTTTCATTTAATTTTTTTAAAGAAAAATAAGCAATTATTTCTATTAATAAAAACAAAAATAATAAAACACCAAAAATAAATATAACTATGTATAAAACTAATAAATTTGCTTTAGTTAATGACATAAAAGTTAATCTCCCTTTCAAACAAATATTTTATAAACAAATCTAAACGTTTTCAAGCAAATACTCATCATTTTTGCATATAAATTGACTATTCATTCATATAAATATATAATTTATATGAGAATTAGGAGGATTATATTTTAATGAAAAAGCAACCAATTATCGCTATCGTTTATGATTTTGATAAAACATTATCTAGTGAAGATATGCAAAACTACTCTTTTATTCCTGCCCTAGGAATGACTCCTGAAGAATTCTGGCATGAAACATCAGTTTTTTCAGAAAAAACAAATGTTGAAAGAATCTTATCTTATATGTATATGATGGTTAAACTTTCTAAAGAAAAAGGTGTTAAATTAACTAAAGATTATTTAAAAAGTTTAGGTAAAGATATTCGCTTCTATCCTGGTGTATCCACTTGGTTTAAAAGAATCAATGCTTATGGAGAATCTAAAGGTGTCAAAGTCGAACATTATCTAGTATCATCCGGGACAAAAGAAATTATTGATGGCTGCTCGATAGCGAATGAGTTTACCGCCATATATGGATGCGAATTTTTATTTGATGAAAACGACGAACCTGTTTGGCCAAAATTAGCAATCAATTATACAGGAAAAACTCAATTCATCTATCGAATTTCTAAAGGTGTACTTGATGTTACTGATGATAACACTTTAAATTCTAAAACTATTAATCGCCGTATTCCACATCAAAATATTGTCTATTTAGGTGATGGAATGACCGATGTTCCTTGTATGGCATTAGTTAAGTCTAATGGCGGAAAATCGATTGCTATATACGCAAATGATGATAAAGAAAAAGCAATGCAGTTATATGATGCCGATCGTATTAACTTTGCTTGCAAAGCCGATTATACCGCAAACTCAACATTAGAGAAAGCAATGAAACTAATTATTGATTCAATTGCGGTATCGTTTGAACTTATGAATGTTGAAAGTAAGTTAAGCGATTTAAAGTAAAAAATTATGAAAATAAATTGTAATTTTTTGTATCAAATATACATAAAATCACTTTTTTTCTTGTTGCTATTAGTCTATAATACATTGAGAGGTGAGTGTTATGAATTTTGGAATTATCTTAGCATCAGGTAATGGCAAAAGAATGAACAATCACACTCCCAAACAATTTCTTGAAGTTCATGAAAAGCCTTTAATTTACTACTCCATTCAAGCATTTGAAAATGCTAAAAGCATTGATGAAATAATCATTGTTACCAAAAAGAAATTTTTCAAAAAAATGTATGAAATCATCAATGAATTTAAATTTGAAAAAGTTCATATGCTTGTAGAAGGTGGTAAAACTAGGCAAGAATCATCTTTCAATGTCTTAGGAGCATTAAAAGGATTTGCAGTTAATAAGGATTTAGTTATTATTCATGATGCCGCTAGACCATTAATTAGTTCTTCTTTAATTGAAGAAATGATTGTTACTAGTAAAAGACATCCAGCAATAACGATGGTTGGAAATGTTATTGATACAATCGCCACTAATAACAATCATCATTATGGTACTTTAGTTGATAGGTCATCTTTAGTGGCTATTCAAACACCGCAAGCATTTAAATATGGTTTGATTTTAAAAGCTCATAAGTTAGCTGTTAAAAATAATGTTCAAAATGCTAGTGATGATGCACAATTAGTAACTATGAGTGGCAAAAAAGTTTACTTACTCAAAAATAACGATTTGAATTTTAAGATTACTACGCCAATGGATTTAAAACTATTGGAATGCTTATTAAGTCGAGGTGATTAATATTGGAACGCGTTTATTATAAAGCCAATGATATTATTGTTGGACGTGTTACTGGTATTCAGCCATATGGTGCGTTTGTAGTATTTGAAAATGGGCAAACTGGTTTAATTCATATTTCTGAAATATCTTCAAAATTCGTTAAAAACATTGAAGATTATGTCAAAATTGATGACGAAGTAAAAGTCAAAGTATTAGGATATGAAGAAAAAAACAATTACTTAAAACTTTCAATAAAAGCTTTAGGTGAACGAGAAAGACAAAATTTGAAAAAGCCATTTTCATTTAATAAACCAAAACGCATAAAAATGTTATTTACTGATAAGGATTTTTATCCTTTAAAAGAAAAATTAAATAGTTGGATAGACGAGTCTATGGAGGAACAAAATATGATAAGTTTAGATTTTTCACATGTTATTGAGGATGTTAATTTTGACTCTTACAAAGATAGAGTAAAAGAAATTAACCATATGATTAATAACAAAACTGGCGAAGGTAGTGATTTCTTAGGTTGGACTACTTGGCCAAACGATTATGACAAAGAAGAAGTCGAACGTATGGTTAAAGATGCCGCATATGTTCGTGAGCATTTTGAAACATTAGTTGTCTGTGGTATCGGTGGATCTTATTTAGGTGCTAGAGCCGCAATTGAAGCATTACGTGGATTATTTAGTAATGACAAATTAGAGATTATCTATTTAGGTCAAACTTTCTCACCTACTTATATTGCTCAAGTAATGGAATATCTTAAAAACAAGAAATTCGCTATTAATGTAATTTCTAAATCAGGTACCACCACCGAAACATCAATTGCTTTTAGATTATTACGTGAATTATTAATTGAAAAAGTTGGTGTTGAAGCTAGTAGAAAAGCAATATTTGCCACAACTGATAAAGAAAAAGGCGCATTAAAGAAACTTTGTAATGCTGAAGGATATGAAACATTCGTATTACCTGATAGTATTGGTGGTCGTTATAGTGTATTAACCGCAGTTGGTTTATTCCCAATTGCTTGTGCTGGTATTGATATTAAAAAAATGCTTCAAGGTGCATTTGATGCGATGGTCAAATACGATAATGACAATTTATTAGAGAATGATTGTTATAAATATGCTGTATTACGCGATTACTTCTATCGTCACAATAAACCTGTGGAACTATTTGTTACTTATGAACCTTCATTATCTTTAATCGGTGAATGGTTAAAACAATTATTTGGTGAATCTGAGGGGAAGGATAAAAAAGGCTTATTCCCTGGATCTGTTACTTTCTCTACTGATTTACATTCATTAGGTCAATACATTCAACAAGGATCACCAGTATTATTTGAAACTACAATTCATGTTAACACTCCTAATATTGATATTAAAGTCCCTCATGATGATGAAAATCTTGATGGATTAAATTATCTTGAAGGTAAAACATTATCATTCGTTAATGAACAAGCAATGAAAGGCACTATTAAAGCTCATGAAGAGGATGGAAATGTTCCTAATATCTTAATTAATGTTAATAAAATGGATGCTTACCATTTAGGCGCTTTATTTTATTTCTTTATGAGAGCTTGCGCAATGTCTGCTTATTTATTAGGTGTTAATCCATTTAATCAACCAGGCGTAGAAATTTATAAAAGAAATATGTTCCATTTACTTGGAAAGCCTGGATTTTAGTAGAATACAAAAATTATAAATATTACCACGAGTTTGAACGACTCGTGGTTTTTTTTAATGTGCAAAAAAAGGATAACCCTAGTGAGTTACCCTTTAAGTATAAAATTCAATTAGTCAATATAATTAAATGCAAAGTAGTCTATATTTAAAGTGCCTGATCGTTTAGTAAATTCACCTGTAAAAGCAATTTGTTTAATTATTTTTATTGTAATAACATTATCACCTTTATTTAAGTGCATTGTCCCTAAATTAACAGGAATAAAATGAGCCCATATTAATGGATCATATTTGTATTTTCCATCTTCACCAGCAGGAGTTTCTGATCCAGGTAAAATTATATCATCAGAAATAGTAAATGAAGTTCCGTTAGTTTCAGCACTTATCATTTGATTTAATTGAATATCTGCCATTTTAATTGGCTTCCAACTAGCAACATCTTTTTCAATAACACCGCTTGAAGCAGACATAATAACATTTACATCTCTTTCTACGTCTGACCAAACATGAACATTAAAAGCATTTCCGCCTTTGATTTCACCCATATATCCTTTGCCAGAAGCATTCTCCGCATCTTTTTTTCCTGCTGATGCTAACATTGCACCTAATTGATTTCCTGAATATTTTACTCTCTCTACATAAGTTCTATTAGTTGGAACAATTTCACTCTTATTCATTGCTTCTTCAGCTTCGACTAAATAGCCAATATTATCTACTAAATCAAATTTATCTATATTCATAGTCCCATTTGATTTTGTAATTGTGTCCTCGTTTTTAATAGAACTTGTAATAGTTACATTAATTACGTTATCTCCTTGATTAATATTAACTGTACCTATAGCTACTCTAACAAAATTTGCCCAAATATTAGGATCATATGTGTACTTACCATCCGCATTTGCAGGAGTTTCTGATCCAGGTAAAATAACATCATCACCGATAGATAGTGCATTGCCATTTTTGGAAATTTCAATCATTTTATTTAGTTGAATATCAGCCATTTTAACAGGTTGCCAACTAGCTATATCTTTTTCTATAACGCCACTAGATGCAGTCATATATAATGTCACTTGTTTTTCTACGCCTGAGAATATATGCAAATTGAAACTATTGCCATTTTTAACTTCACCTAAATATGCTTGTCCAGATGCATTTTTAGCATCTGCTTTATCATATGAAGCATAGTCAGTACCGCCTTCAGGCTTTGAGCCATATACAATTGGTTTCAATTCTTTGATATCAGTATTGCAATTATCTCTTTCTATATAATTAACATTATTTACAGTTGGCTTTTCACCTTTATTATAAATGTTTTCTGCTTCAACATCATAAATATTATTAGCAATATTCATATTGAAATCTACACTATACTCTTTATATTTAGCAGTAATAGTATGGTTTCCAGCTTCAGTATATCCAATTATGCTTAAATCAAGTTTTTCTTCACCTTCATAAAATTCTAATTCTTCACTAGGAATTGTAGCAACTTTACTTCCATTAGCGTCAAAACTAGATACTTCTAATTCATCAAAGGTTATAGCTTGTCCTACAAGATAAGAAGAAGTCAATTCTTTAGTGACTTGAATACCAGTGATTTTTCCTATTTGACTATCAAATTTATAAGAAGTCGTTTTATTTGCAATTATGCCACTTTCTCCATTAATAGTCATTTCTAGAGTTATATTTTTATCTAAATATGAAGAATTTACTTCAAATTTGATAGTATAACATGCCCAATAATAATTGTTAGTATTTTCATCTTGCGCAGTTACTAAATCTTCACCATTATAATAATAGGTTTTTCCATTTGAACTTATTCCTTTATACAAGGTTTTACATTCTAATGGTCTATCTTCTTTTCCTTCTACTTTTCGATTAAAAGTAATGCTTGTTACATCGCCTTTAACTGCAGTTGCAAATCTCAAATAAGAATTTGTGCCATCATTTCCAGATTGAGCATACATAATTGAGGTTTCAACTGTTGGAGTTACTACTTCATCTGTTTTTCTAATTTTCTTAATGTTATTTTCTTTACTGTATAAATCAGTAGCGGATTCTTCAAATCCTTTTGATTTTATTTCGCTTTTATCAACAATTATACCCGCTGTTAATAATGTGGCACTTAATGCAAATATTGCTAGTTGCTTTTTCATATTACTCACCACCTATAAAGTTTCATCTGGTTCTGATGTAATAATATCTAAATTACTATCGACTTTAGATACACATATTACGTCTTCAACACTAATTGTTACGACATTTAAACTAGGCTCTAAATAATTTTTTTTCATTTTAATGTTCCTTTTATTTATACATATAACGGCATTATAAAATGCCGTCATATTTTTAATTATTTATTATTTAATTCATCTAACTCTTTTTTCTTGTTAGCGAGTTGTATGTTTAACACTTCGATATCTTTCTTTAAAGACTCTATTCGTTTTTCTTTAGCTAATCTTTGTCTTTCTTTAGCTCGTTCATTAGCGTAATTATCATCTTTTTCCACACTTACTGAATCATAAACTAATTTTTTAGGTTTTAAGATAAAGAATACCGCTAATCCAATTGCGCTAACAGCGACAACATCTAAAGCAATTAATACTGGAATCCACCACGCAAATACTGATTCAGTAGTACGAATACCTACTTCAACGGAATAGCGTGAATCATCACCTGCATCATGTGTCTTTGCATATTGATATGTATCAATGTATGTAAAGATAATATTTTTAGCTGCTTTTCTTGCACAAACCATGCTTGTAGCATCAGATGTATTTAAAGGTGCTTGGTTTCTATCTTTACTTGGGTTAAGCCACATATCATTACCTGCTTTTACACCTTGTTCTGGGTTCATTCCACCTAATCCGCCACCAGCAGAGTAGTCAGTAATAACTGTTCCTCTAAATCCCCATTCTGTACGTAATATTTGTGTTAAGCAAGGATAAGATGCACCTGCCCAAATACCACCAACACGATTAAACGCTGACATAATTGCATTTGCGCCGCCTTCTTTAACCGCAATTTCAAATGGTTTTAAATAGTTTTCACGAAGATTTTGTTCAGTTACCCATGTGTTTAATCCACCTGGATTTGGTCCTGGTTCAGAAAGGACAAAGTGTTTTAAGTAGCAATATAATCCGTTGGTTTTAGCGCCACGAATTACTTCTGCTGCTAATTTTCCTGAAATCACACCATCTTCACTATAATATTCATAGTTTCTTGCTGTATATGATGAACGATGTAAGTTAACGCCTGGAGCATACCAACCATTAACACCAGTTGCTTGTGCTTCAACACCCATAGATAATCCCATATTGAATGCTAACTCACTACTCCAAGTACAACCAATTAATGTTTCACTTGGATAAGCAGTCCATTTTGATTTAGCACCAGAATCAGTTGGTGATAATACATTAGCGTTAAATCCTGCTGGACCATCAGTATCATATGCTCTTGCTTTACCAATAGATTCAATAGCTTGAGTTTCAAATCCGCCATCTTCAACAAGTGTTGTGTAATCATCAAGTGACATTTGGTCTAACAATGTGTCCCAAGTTGTACTATTATAATTTGATAAATCTTTAAATAGTTCTTCATTAGCCTTTAACTTAGTTCCATTACCCTCTAAATCAGCTTTAGAAGCTTTAGAAGCTTTAGAACCATCTTCTTTAGTTACTAATCTTAATCCGCTATCAACGCCTGTAGTAGGCATTATGTTTGTATCATATACATCATTAATTTTGGTAGCCTTACCGCCATCACCAGTAGGATTTTTAGCGTGTTTAGTTGGAAATGAAGTAGCAAAATCACTACGTGTCATATAACTAGCAGCATTTACCGAGCTACCATCAACTGGTAAGTCAAGATAAGCACTTTCACCTGTCATTCTATTCTTAACAAATTGTCTGGTTTTTGGATCCATTTTATAAGTAATACCAATGTTTTCTCCAACACTTTCAACTTTATAAGTTAGAACATTATTATCACATTTCTTTAAGTTATGAGAGTCCGTCATGAATTTAATTTCATAATTTCCTGGTTCTAATTCATAGCCCGTAAATCCATTACTATTTTTATCATAGCAATCATAACTTGCCATATCATAAGCATTAAAAGATAATTTTAATGTTTGACTTTGTCCTGGTTTTAATTCCGCTGTTTTACCAAACGCCACTAAATTTGCGGAAGATTTTTCAATTCCGCCTTTTGTATAAGGAGGATTTACATAAATTTCAACTACATCTTTTCCAGCAACACTACCAGTGTTAGTAACAACTACTTCAAATTCTAAAGTTCCTTTTTTAGTAATTGTAGTATCAGTAGTAATGGCACTAATTTCCCAATCAAATGTGGTATAGCTTAATCCATAACCAAATGGATATTGGACAACACCATCATAGCCTTTACCATAGCCATTATTAACATCCTTCCAATATCCTTCCGTATCAGCAGTTTCATACCACTTATAGCCAAAATAGATATCTTCAACATATTGAATATGGGCTCCTTGTTTTATGTAGTTAGCGTAAGATGCAGCCGTTTCTGGATCATAAGCATATGTATCTGATACTTTTCCAGATGGGTTTGCTTTTCCCCATAAAATATCTGGAATTGCACGAGCACCTGATTGACCAGTTAAGCCAATATATAAAGCAGCGTTAACATTATCGCTATCAACAATACCTAAATGCATCGTATTACAAGAATTGATAAGCACAATGACATTATCAAAATTTTCATGTGCCATCTTAATTAATTCATCTTCATACTTTGATGTTTCTAAGTAAGTTCTTGAATTATCTGTTTCTGTACCTTTTTCTGTTCTTAATGATTGAGTTAAAGGAATTTCTCCAATATTTTCTCCACCATTTCTACTTAACACAATAATAGCTGTATTTGAGAATTCTTTAGCATTTTGCAACATTGTATCTGTATAGAAATCACGAGATGGTTCCGCTAATTCATAAGGTGAACTTTTGTTATTTTCACGTGTTCCAAATTTAGCAGAATCATAAGCAGATAAAATCTCTTTATTATATTCAATGCCTGCTTTTTCTAAAGCACCTGTTAAATCAACTCTTTTATCAGCATTGATAGTGGAAGATCCACTGCCAATACCTCTTAATAAGAATCCTTTTGTTGCAGCATAACCAAATAGATTAACCTTTGTAGTTTCTGCACTTAACGGTAAAGCTTTATTACCATTTTTTAAATTGCCGTTTTTAAGTAATACAATACCTTCTCTTTCAAGTTCTTGGCATAATTCATCACCAAGGGCGGAAGCCTTTTCTACTTCTTCACCATCGAAAGATACTCCATTACCACATAAAGCTTTAGTGATAACACCGCTATAAGTATCGCATACAACATTACCAGCAATAATTCCGCCTAATAAAACTCCTAAACCAACTAATCCAACAATTTTACCAGGTCCTAATTTTGCTATTTTCATATATATTTAACTCCTTAACTAGTCTTTGAATTGAACTTCAAATTTATCAATGTTTAATGTACCTGCTCCACTAGTTTTATCACCAGTGAAAGCCATATCACCAATTAATTCGATGCTAATCACATTATCGCCTTTTAATAAATTCATTTCCCCAAATGCAACATCAATGAAGTTTACCCAGGCAAAAAGATTATAAGTATAAGTGCCATCTTCATTAGGTTCAGTAACGAATCCTGGTAAAATTACATCATCCGCAATTTCTACTTTCTTGCCATTTGCGGTTGCACTAATCATTTTATTTAATTGAATATCCCAAGTCTCTAATGGCCTCCAAGGTTTGTTACTATCTACTTTAATAACTCCGCTTGCTGCAGTCATGATAATATCAGCTTTTCTTTCTACATCTGACCAAATATGAATATCAAATGCATTTCCTTTTTTAATTTCGCCTAAATATCCTTGCCCAGATGCATTAATTGCTTCTGGTTTTTGGCCACTTGAATATAACATTGCGCCTAGTTGGATACCTTTATATTTAACTCTTTGTAAGTAGTTTTTGTCGCCTTCTTTAACTTCATCAGCGTTTTTAATATTTTCTGCTTCAATACGATATCCGTTATATACTTCAATTTCAAATGAAACACTTTGACCTTTATAAGTAATTTTAACGGTATGTTTTCCTTTTTCTAAAACAATACCTTCGCCTTTAATAGTTTCACTTACATCTTTACCATCAATTTCAACTTCATAAACATCGATTATTTTTGCTGTTCCATCTTCAAATTTAGCTGTAACTTCTAATCCATTTAAAGTAAACTTATCACCAGCATGGTAACTAAGTGTTGAAAGTGCTTTGGTAATTTCAAGAGATTCTACAGCAAGAGAAGAAATAGTAATTGGAACATCAACACTAATTCCTTCATATGTTACTTTGATTGATTTAGTTTCAGCGGTAATTGGAGTCTTATCATATGTGATGCCATCATTATAACGAACATCTTCATCAATACCATGGCTCCAAGTAGCTTTAAGAACAATACCTTTAGGATCAAATACATCTCCTTCTAAGTATGTTGTTTTAGCAGGCATTGTAACAATTTCTAGTTTGACTACATATGGATCAGAATCATCTATAGATGTTGATGCATTAGTAGTGGGCTTGTTTGTACTTTGGCTAGGTTTTGAATCACCGCAGCTAGTCATAAGATTAGCGCCTAAAATAATTGAACCCATCAACAAAGTTTTTAATAATTTGCTTTTCATAGTTTGTTCCTTTCTAGTTGCAATCAATTTGTGCTAGCAACTATTGTCCTATGGACACCTTAAACTTAAATGAAAGCGGTTTTTTTACAATATTTTATGCATATGTTGTTGTTTAGATTTCATATCCTGTATTTAACAGCAAGAAAAAAAGTCTTGAAAGTAAACGCTTTCAAGACCATAGAATTAACAAAAATGGCATTATTTACTTTGGAATAAAATTGCTAAAGTGAAAATATTTTTCTTTGTTGTAATCTTTAAATCACCATTATATTTATTAACAATCATTTTAATAGATTTAGTACCAAAACCATGATAGTCCTTATTGTTTTTTGTTGTTTTTGGTAATCCATTACTATCTAAAAATATTTCGCCTACATAATAATTCTCAATAGTGATAGAAATAAAGGAATGTACATTACGCACAATAAGATTTATGTTCCTTTTTTCTAAATCATTAATTTTTATAACTGCTTCAATTGCATTATCAATAGCGTTACCAAATAGACTATATAAATCTTCATTACTAATAAATCCTAATTTAGTACAATCTGCTAAACATGTTAGTTTGATATTTTGCTTTTGACACAATAAACTTTTTTCAGTAAGAATAAGATTTAATGCTTCATTACCTGTTTTCATGTTTGAATCATAAATATTAATTAGATTTTCTAAGCCGTTTATTGTTTCTTGTGAAATAGAACTTTTTGATGCATATTCACGAATTTGATGCTTTAAGTCATGACATTTTAAATTAATCATATCAACATTTTCTTTACTTTCACGATATTTATCTTCTGATAAATGTAATAAACGGGAAGTAATTTGTAATTCGTTTTCTAATACTTTAGTTTTAGTAACCGCAAATTGAATATAGAAAATCATTGCACAGCATAAAATATTATAGATACTAACAATTATTGAATACATGCGATTATAAGTTTTAGAATATACTAATACTGAATTTAAAATAATGTCAGTTAATAAAATAATCATTGTTATTGCTAATATTGATATAGATGATACTTTTACATCATTATTACGCATTCTTTTACCAAAAAAGAAATATAAAAATATATACACAGCAATATAAACATCTAAATATAATACAGATTGTAAAACATTAATTGATAACTCTGTTAAATCCACTACATCACTGCTATATATTCCCATTGAGGAAGTATCAACCAAATTCAAGGCGTTAGCAAACAAAGAATAAATTTCATGAGCGAAATGTTGGGTTGTATAGCCAATAATAGCAATAAAAAATATTTTTTGCCATGATTCATCGTATAAAAACATCAATAATCCCATTACACACACAAAGAAAAACATAAACATAATCGATGAATACCACCATGTGTAAGAAATATTTTTAAATAAAGGAAATAAAATAGTTATTAATAAGCAAACAATAATACCTGTAACTAGACGAACAACAAAATTATTACGCTTTTTTAAATTAAACGTAAGTAAAAAAGTGGCCCCAAGTAGTTCGATCATAAAAAGTATTTTGTAGTAAAACAAATAAGATTGTTCTAAAAACATTTTTAGCTACC
>URQK01000015.1 GCA_900549975.1 uncultured Mollicutes bacterium | reverse complement strand
AAAATCGGTAACGAATAAAAAAATCTGTATCTTTTATAAAAAGATAAAATTAAAATTTTTATATTTGTAAATTCAAAACAAGCCTAAAAAATGACAAAATAGGACAAAACATACACAAAATAAATATTGTATTTATAATGTAATCGCTTACATCTTTTGCAATCATTCCTTTGGATTTTTTGTAAGCAAATTCAAAAAAAGATATGAGTGAGTTTAAGTATCTTGGAAGCAAAAGAAAACTCAAGTATGAATTATTTTCCAAAATGGAGGGGAAAACATGAAAAAAAGTAAAACTAATTTGTTCCGTGGTATTGCAAGTATTTCTGGAGCTTTACTAGCCATCACAACGATCGGTCAAATGATAGCAAAAGAATATTCTAGCTACATGGATGAATTCTTCCACACTTCATCATCTAAAGTTGTTGAAGTTGAAGGCGGAAGTAATGTTGATAAGTATAATTACAAGTCAACATATAAGACACCAGAAGAATTAGCTCAAGCTGATATGGAGTATGGTGAAAAAGTTACTGGAGAAGGTGCTGTATTATTAAAAAACAAAAATAATGCTTTACCTTTAAAAGAATCAGAAAAGAAAGTTACCTTAGTTGGTAAGATTGCTTATTCTAGCATTCTTGGTGGACAAATGGGGTCTAGTGCTGCGAATGTAACGATACCAGGTTATGAAACTGCCAACTTAGTTAGTGCTTTAACTAAAAATGGATATGAAATTAACCAAGATATGTCAGAAGCTTATAAAGTAGACACAGATAAAAATGGTAATAAAACTTATCGTGCTGCTAGTAGAATTAATGGCGGATTCGGAATGATTAATGAATCTCTTGCTGGTAACTACAAATTTGATATCAATGAAGTTGGTTTATCAGAATTAGAAGCACAAAAAGCCGGGATTACCACAACTACTTTTGGTGATTACAAGACATCTATCGTTGTATTAGGTAGAATTAACTCAGAAGGTCGTGACTATTTACCTGGTGAAGCTGGTGTATCTAAAATTGGTGCTGGTGAAAATAACGAAGGAGCTAAAGACCCATTAGGTTTATCAAATAGAGAACGCGATATGATAAAAATGGCTAAAGCTCAAAGTGATAAAGTTATCGTTTTAATTAACTCTAATTCACCAATGGAAATTGATGAAGTTAAACGCGATGATGGTGTTGATGCTATTTTATGGATTGGTACAACTGGTACATATGGTATGAATGCTGTACCTAAATTATTAGATGGTACAATTAATCCTTCAGGCAAATTACCAGATACTTATGCAAGTGACATTTCTGTATCGCCTGCTGCACAAAACTGGGGTATTTTCTCTTATAGCAATCTAGATGAAATTGCTACTAAAGAAGAAGATCATATTACTAATAATAAAGATGGATGGACCGCTGTTAGTGCTGATAACTTAAGAGCTTCAGCTTATACAGTCTATCAAGAAGGTATCTATACTGGTTATAAATATTATGAAACAAGATATTTTGATACAGTTGTTAATCCATCTTCTAATGCTTCTTCATCTAAGGGTGCTAAAGAAGGCGCAACTTCTTGGGTATATAACGATGAAGTAAGTTATACATTTGGTTATGGTGAATCATATACAACATTTGAGCAAACATTAAAAAGTATTGATTTTAATACGCGTGATAAAGTAGTTACCGCTGTTGTTGAAGTCAAAAATACTGGTTCTATAGCAGGAAAAGATGCAATTGAATTATATGTTTCTTTACCAAGAAAGAATAATGATAAACTTGAAAAAGCTGCTATTCAATTATTAGATTATAAAAAGACAACAATGATTGAACCAAACGATACAAAACAATTTGTAATTACTGCTGATTTATCAGATGCTACATCATATGATAACGAATTAGAGCATGATGGTGTAACAGGTGGCTATGTTTTAGCAGAAGGTGATTATTACTTTGCTGTTGGTAATGGCGCTCATGAAGCTGTAAATAACGTTCTTGCTAAAATGGGTAAAACTACCGCTGATGGAATGGATGTAAACGGTAATGCTAATAACGCAATCGTTAAAAATTATGGTTCATCTAATTCATCATTATTTGGTAGATCTAAAGGTGGAAAAGTATTAATTCAAAATCAATTAGATAACGCTGACTTAAATTACTATCAACCTGGTGCTGTTACATATTTATCAAGAAACGATTGGGCGGCTACATATCCAACAAGACAAGTAGTTACACCAAACGCAGATATGATTAAAGAATTACGTAATAAAAAACACGTTATTCAAAAAAATGATAAAGTTGATACAGTTTGGGGATCAAAAGAAACAAGTTATACTCTTGCTGATATGAAAGGCGCTGAGTGGGATGATATTAGATGGGATGACTTTGTTAACCAAATTGATTTAGATGATGCAGTTAAAATTATCGCTGTTGGTGGTAATACAACTTGGACAATTGAATCAATTGGTAATCCAAGAAATAGACAAGCAGATGGCCCTAATGGATTCTCATCATTTGGTATTAACCAAGGCTTTTCAATCTTAGATAATTCGCCTTATAAATTAAGTGAAGAACAAGCAACAACTTGGACAGGTTATAAAGCTTCTATGCCTAATGCACCATTAATTGCCGCCACATTTGATAAAGATATTCAAAGAGGCGCCGGACAATTAATTGGTAATCATTCAATTTGGAATGGCGGTGCTGTTATTTGGGCTGGTGGTGCTAACTTACACCGTGCACCATATGAAGGACGTACTCATGAATACTTTACAGAAGATCCAATTCTTTCTGCTTATGCATTGGAAGAAATGGTTGCAGGTGGAAGAGAATTTGGTTGCTTAATTGGTCCAAAACACTTCGCATTTAATGCTATTGAATATAATAGATATGGTCTTTCTGAATATATGACTGAACAAACAGCTCGTGAAACAGAATTAAGATCCTTCCAAAAAGCATATGAATCTGGCGAATGTTTAGCTACTATGACTGCTTTCAATAGAATCGGTTGTTCTAATTTAAACGCTCACGAAGGTTTAATGCAAAATATTTTAAGAAAAGAATGGGGCTACAAAGGATTAATTTCTACTGATATGGTTAATGGCCAAAACTATTTCTTACCAGGTGAATGTATCCTTGGCGGTATTACTATGATGGCTAATGGTGGCGGACAAAAAGCCGACTTAAAGACAGAATGGGTTGACTATGAAGCTACTAATATTGCTAAAGATAAATTATTAAATGAACATTTACATCAAAATATGAAATACCAATGGTATGCTTATGCAAATTCTAACTTATTAAATGGTATGGATGGTTCAACAAAAGTTATTTCTGTTACTCCATCATGGCAAGTAATGTTTAATGTATTAACAGTCTCATTTAGCGCGATTTTAGCGGCTAGTGTTGGCTTGATGGCATTTGCTAGTATCAAAGGCAAAGAAGAAAAAGAAGAAGAAAAGGAATAAGGAGGAACATAAAAATGAAATTAATTAAAGATCAAGGCGTAAGTTTTATTCTTAATGCATGTCTTGCAGTATTAACACTTGTTTCTATTATTATTTATGCAGTTAACAAATCACTTCCTTATTTTACTGAAGCGAATGTTTCTACTCAAATCATTTGGTTCTTAGTCTTAGCTTTATTGATTGTGTTAGCTAATATTGCTGTAGGATTTACTCCTTTAAAAGATAATAAAATTGTCAAAATGATATTTGACTTATTATCTATTGTTACTACATTCTTCTTAGTTGGTGCGGCAGTTTACTTCTTAAGTGATAGGGTGTACTATTATGGTATTGCTTTATTCTCTGATCTTGAAGGCGGTAATCCTGTTGCTAGATCATCATGTATTGGGGCTATTGTGGGCACAGTATTCATGTTAGTATCTGGTGTAGTTTCAATTGTTACAAATTTTTTAAGTAAAGAAGCAAAATAGTAAAAAGTATGTATGGGACTACTAGTATCAATTATTAGTAGTCCCTTTGTCTTTTTAAGAAAGAAGGGACTATTTATGTTTAAAATAGAAGAATTTAAAGTAAATCATATCAAAGAATATTGTTATTCTGATGATGAGCATCCATCATTTAATTTTTCACTTGTAAGTGATGATAAAAATTCAACCTTAAAAAAGGCTACTTTAAAGATGAATGGTTGGAGTATTGATACTGTTTCACAAGTTTGTATTGTCTATAATGGCGATAAATTAAAACCATTTACTAAATATAAAGCGGAATTATTTGTGGAAGATTCATTGGGCAATAAAGATCAAACTAGTTTAATTTATGAAACAGGTTATTTATCGACTCAGTTTAAAGGGAAATGGATTACAGATAAAGAATATGTTTTTAAAGAAAAAAAAGTATCTCCTAAACCATTGTTATTCAAAAAACATGTATCTTTCAATAAGAAGATTAAAAGTGCTAAAGTATATGTAACGGCAATTGGCATATATGATTTCTTATTAAATGAAAAGAAAGTAGGAAAATATTATTTTGCTCCAGGATTTACTTCATATAAACATCAATTACAATATCAAGTATATGATGTAACTACTTTATTAAAAAAAGATAATGATTTGCATTTTATTGTTGCCGGCGGCTGGGCAGTGGGATCATTTGTATTTACAAGAAAAAATCGTGATGCTGCTGACCGTCAAGCTTTATTATGTGATATTCATATTACTTATGAAGATGGTACATCAGAAATCATTTCTACCGATGAGACTTGGGAAGTGTCTAGTGATTCACCAGTCCTAATGGCGGATATTTATGATGGTGAGACATATGATGCTAATAAAGAATTGGATAATATTATATTTCATAAAGCAAGTTATGAAAAATTAAAAATTAAGCCCAAATTGCTTTTAGATTATGGTGCGAATGTAATTGCTCATGAAGAATTAAAGCCGCAAGTAATAAAAAAATTAGATAATAAATATATTATTGATTTTGGCCAAAATTTTGCTGGTGTTATCTTTTTAAAAATTAAAGGAGCAACTAAAAATCAAAAAGTAGTAGTTAAACACGCCGAAATTTTAAATAGTAAAGGCGATTTAAATGTTGTTTTCTTAAGAAGTGCAAAAGCAACATTAACTTATATTTGTAAAGAAGGTAATCAAGAATTCACTCCAACTTTAACATATATGGGATTTAGATATATTTCGCTTGAAGGTATTGATATTAATCAAATAGAAGTAAAAGGGATTGTTTTATATTCTGATGTTGAACAAGTAGGTAATTTTGAATGCTCTAATCCTTTGATTAATCGTTTACAACAAAATATTATTTGGTCTAGTAAATCAAATTTCGTGGATATCCCAACTGATTGCCCACAAAGAGATGAAAGAATGGGATGGACTGGTGATATTGCAATATTTGCTAAAACAGCATTTTTCAACTTTGATGTTAGTAGATTTTTAGATAAATGGTTATTAGACTTAAGAAGTCAACAATTAAAGACTGGAGGTATTCCAACAACTATTCCGGTCCATCGATATGGATTCCCAATTACTATGCCACAAATGGCAATTGATTTTTGGGGAGATGCTGCTTTAATGGTTCCTTGGGCAGAATATGAAAAAACTGGTAATGTTCATGTTCTAGAAAAAGCTTATGAATCAATGAAAAAATATGTTAATGCTTGTAAATTTTGGGCTAATATCATTGGAGTTGGCAAGCATCGTTATATTTGGAATACACCAAGTATATTCCACTTTGGTGACTGGGTTTCTCCAGATGTGCCGAAAATGAAAGAATGGCAAAGTAGAAGTAAATGGACTGCAACAGCATCATTAAGACATACATCATTATTATTAAGTAAAATAGCGCATATCTTAAATAAAAAAGATGATGAAAAGTATTATTTGGAATTTTCGAATAAAGTTGCGGATGCTTATGAATCTATTTTAACTAATAAAAGGGGAAAACTTTATAATGAATTCCAAACAGGATATGTTTTGCCATTACAATTTGATATGTTTAAAAAAGAAAACATTCCTAATGCAACTTATAACTTAAAACAATTAGTAGAAAAGGATAACTATTGTATTGGTACTGGTTTTCCAGGTACTCCATATATTCTTTTTGTTCTAGCAGATAATGGTTATAAAGATGTGGCTTATAAAATGTTGGAAAATACGATTTGTCCATCTTGGCTTTATGAAGTAAAAGTTGGTGCAACAACAATATGGGAAAGATGGGATGCTTTAAATGAAAATGGTGAGTGTCCAATTGGAGAAGATGGAACAGGTGGTATGATTTCTTTTAATCACTATGCTAGTGGAGCAGTTGGCGATTTTTTGTATCGTCGTGTTGCGGGTATTGAACCACTAGAATGCGGATATAAGAAAATTTTAATTAAACCAATTGTTGGAGGATCATTAAATTACGCTAAAGCTGAAACTAAAACTCCTTATGGCGTTGTTAAGTCTAGTTGGAAGATTGAAAATGGCAAATTTATTTTAAATGTTACTATTCCTTATGGTAGTGAAGCACAAATTGTGCTGCCAAATGGTGAAACTTATAATAAGACTCATGGGACATACTTATTTGAAAATAATTTTCAATTTTAGCGATATCATTATTGATAAACGTACAATAATTTATTAAAATAGTAAAAGTTAAGGAAAGGAAATTTAAAATGAAAACTAGTTTTTTTGAAAAACCTTTTATGAAAACTAAGATCAAAAAGGACAAAGTTACTTTATTTCCAGAAGCTGGCTTAGGTTATTTATTAGGACCTATTTTAGCATTAATAAGCAATGGTGTTGTTAATGTTTGGCTTATTCAATATTGGGATAAAGTATTAATGTTAGGACAATGGGCCCCATTATTTGAAACATTACTTCCTATTTTATCTGCTGTTATTATCATAATTGGTAATTTGTTTGTCGGAAGATTAATGGAAAAAAAGCCAACAATGGCTGGGAAGGCACGTCCTTTAATCTTAATCGGTATGCCTATTATTGCTGTGGCATTACTTGCTTTATTCTTAGTACCTTTACCAGAAGGTGCAACTTGGTTGGGTGGAGGAAAAGGAACCACACCTAATTTCTGGGCGTCAGTAGTTATAGCAGTTGCATATAACTTATATTATGCACTTGCATGGCCTTTATATTATACTTCGCACTCTGCATTAGTTAACTTATCAACTCGTGATGAGAAGAAACGTGGATTATTATCTACATGTATTATGGCTGCTCAACTTGGTGCAGCAGGTTTATCTGGTATGGCTGGTGGTATTTTAGTTGATAAAATCGGATTATTACCAACTTATTCATACTTCATTCCTGATGACAAATTAGGTAAGATTGAAAAAATTACTAACGATTTATCAGTTGCTTTAAAAGGTGTTGCGGATAATCCACTATTGAACCCTTCTGGAACTTATTCAATGGTTATTACACCAGATCAAGCAAACTCAAAATGGGTTATCTTAATGATTATCATGGTTGTTTGCTTAGTAATTGGTTGTTTATTAGAATATTTCTTCACTAGAGAAAGAATTACAGAAGAAATCGTAGCTAAAAATCAAAATGCTGGCGAAACTGAAGTAAAATCTGTTTCTATGAAAGAACAAATTAATGTTTGTGCTAAAGACAAATATTGGTGGTTAATTATTGTATTCTTCTTCTTATATCAATTTGGTGGACAAATGAAGAATAATGATATGTCTTTCTATTCTCAAGCAATGACAGGTGAGAATACATTATCTTCAATTATTAATACTGTTGGTGCTATTCCAACTGCCTTAGGTATGGCAATTGTTTGGCCATTAGCTAATAAATTTACTAAATCTAAGACAATTATTATGGGGTGTGCTTTAGCATTCTTAGGTGGATTATTAGCATTTGTAGCGTTAATTCCTGCTCTTCAAGCAAATAGCGCCGCTGTGACAGGTATTTCTGTTGCTTCATTCTGTGTTAAAGCTTTAGGTACTGCACCTGCTATGTATATTTCATTAGCTTTACTTGCTAATGTCTTAGATCACCAAGAAGCAAAACACGGAATCCGTACTGATGGATTCACAATGGCTGTATATGGTTCAATTATGGTATGTATGGCTGGTGTATGTAATGGTATTATTGCAGGTATTAATTCTATAACTCCTGCGGCATCTAAACCTCTTGTTCACACAATCTTAGGATTTGGTGTTGAATCGGTAGCGTATTTAGTTATGGGCATTATGTTCATTTGGATGAATGTTGAAAAATACACAAAAGAAGATAAAGCAATATTAGAAGTTTCAAAAGAGCCAAAAACAGAAACTAATAATTAATTTTTAATTCAAATTTAATTTTAAAGCTAAAGTGTAATAAATCATTTTAGCTTTTTTTATTTAAATAGCAGATTAGATGTTAAAAAAGTAAAAATATGGATTAGTAGCATGCTGCAATTCGAAATCTTAAAAAAACATTCATTAGAAATATGAATAATTTAAATCATGTATCTAATGCTATAAAACTTTTAGCACTAAATTAAGTGCAAAATTTGATTGTAATGACTATTTTTTATGTAACTTTTTTTACATAACTGGATTTACTTTTCTATATTAAATAGGCTTTGGACAAATAATACAATATAATTTTATTAATTTTTATATATTTACGTGTAAATAATTGCTATAATAATTTTGTTAGTGAATAACATATTTTTTATAAGGAGGGGAACGAAATGCTTGATTGGTTGGTATCATTAACCTCAAATATTAATGATGTATTTATAATTGTTTGGGTGGTTGTATTTGTCGTAGCTATTGTCATCGAATTCTCTACACAAGAATTAGTCAGTATTTGGTTTGCTTTAGCGGCACTTCCATCTTTAATACTTGCTGCATGTCGTGTTGAATTCTATTGGCAAATAGTTACTTTTGCTGGAATATCTCTGATAGCTTTCATATTTAGTCAACTATTTTTACGTAATAAGATTAAAGTTCGTTCTAGTGCTACAAATGCTGATTCGCTTATAGGTGGAGAAATATTTGTTACTCAAACTGTTAAGCATAATGAACCTGGTGAAGGAAAAATTCGTGATGTTGTTTGGACAATTGTTAGTGATGAAGAAATTTTAAAAGGTGAATTTGCTCAAATTAAGGAAATTAGAGGAAATAAATTAATTGTAAAAAAGAAAGAAGGTAAATAAAATGTTTTTAATGAGTGAAGGAGGCTTAATTGCTTTAGTTGTTGCCTTAGCGGCAATTGTATTATTTGCTATTATTGTATTAGCGCGTTGTATTGTTATTGTGCCACAAGCACATACAGTTATTGTTCAAAGATTAGGTAAGTATCACAAAACTTTACAAGCTGGTTTCCATATGCTAGCGCCTATTATTGATTCAAAAGCAAAAGTAGTATCTTTAAAAGAAACTGTCGCAGATTTTAAACCTCAACCAGTTATTACTAAAGATAATGTTACTATGCAAATTGATACTGTAGTTTATTTCCAAATTACCGATCCAAAACTTTATACATATGGGGTGGATAATCCGTTAAATGCTATTGAAAATTTATCTGCTACAACACTACGTAATTTAATTGGTGACTTAGAATTAGACCAAACATTAACGAGCAGAGATACTATTAATCAAAGAATGCGTTTGATTCTTGATGAGGCTACTGACCCTTGGGGGATTAAAGTAAATCGTGTGGAATTAAAAAATATTTTGCCACCACGTGATATTCAAGAAGCAATGGAAAAACAAATGCGTGCTGAACGTCAAAAACGAGAAGCTATATTAACCGCAGAAGGAGAAAAGCAAGCGGCAATTTTAACCGCAGAAGGTAAAAAAGAAGCTGCAATATTAAATGCTGAAGCCACAAGAATTCAAGCGGTAAAAGAAGCAGAAGGTCAAGCAGAAGCAATTCTTCGTATTGCTGAAGCACAAGCTGAAGGTATTAGAAGAATTAATGAAGCAAATCCGAATCCAGGTTATTTAACTCTTAAAGGATTTGAAGCATTAGAAAAAGTTGCAGAAGGACAATCAACAAAAATCGTTGTACCAAGTGATATAGCTAATGTAACTGGATTATTAGCTTCTTTAAAAGAGACTTTGGCTAATAATGAAAAAAGTGAAAAAGTCGAAACAAAAAAAGTAGAAAAGAAATAATTTAATATAAATGGTGCATACTTAGTTAATTTGTATGCACCATTTTTATCTATTTTTTACCAAATTCTTTTTTATAGACATCAAGCATATTCTTAAAACGATTGTAATGAACAACTTCTCTTTGTCTTAAATAAAGAAGTGGATTAATTAAATCTGGATCTTTTGCTAAATCAATAATATGTTCATATGTCAATTTGGCTTTTTGCTCAGCCGCTAAATCTTCCTCTAAGTCAGCTTCATAATCACCAGTTGAGCCAACATTAGTCATGGAAAAAGCAACACCATTAACATCAGTTGGGAATAAACCTAATCCATGTTGAGCATAGTGTTTATCTAATCCTACTTCCGCTAGTTCTTGCAATGAACTACCTTTCATTAATTGATATAACATGGTACAAATCATTTCTACATGGCCTAATTCTTCAGTGCCAATATCAGTAAGTAATGTTCTACCTCTTTCATC
The DNA here is from genome assembly GCA_900549975.1 of uncultured Mollicutes bacterium. GTDB lineage: Bacteria > Bacillota_I > Bacilli_A > RFN20 > CAG-826 > RUG131. The sequence continues at coordinate 13,259 of URQK01000015.1, read as the reverse complement.
TGGCATTGTGTAGCGTTGGTTTAAATAACGTAAAGCAGCACCTAATTCACCATATGGTCCGCCATATTGCGTGATAATAAAGTTCGCCATTTTTAAATCGCGCTTTTTGATATTAATTGGATATAAAAGACTTTTACTATATTTCCACATATTTAATCCTCCTATTTAATTAACCATGGGCTAGGAACAGTAACATAATTAAATGTTCCATTTGTATCATTTGCATCTTCAACGCATAATGGTCCAAAGCGTTTGACATACTCTTCACGTGTCTTTAAATATTGGTTGCGCATATCTAAAAATAAAGCTAAAGATTCTTTATCAGTAGGATAAATATCTAGTATTAAATTTAAATCATGCATATAATCATATTTCATCATCAATTCTACTAAAAGACTATCTTTTTCGTTATTAGTGGTCACTGAAGGTACTTTATGATTTTTATATGGTAAATATTCTTGTTTTAAAATATTACCACTTTCAAATCCTTCTTTTAAGCCAAAAAATCTATTTGAGTTCATTGTTGTGCTACGATAATTATACTCTTCACCACTTGGCTCATATGGTGAATAAGGTACATAACTATTAAAAGTTTGATAGTACATAAGAAATCCCCCTAAAACAAGATATTCGTATTTGATGAAAAAAGATAATGAAAATGCCTATTTTACTTTTCTTTTTTAATAAACTTGATGTATAATAAATGGGAAATGCAGGATATGCAAATTAAGTTTCGATATTGCATTTCTTTAAAATTACGCCGGCTTAGCTCAGTTGGTAGAGCAACTGAATCGTAATCAGTGGGTCGGGGGTTCGACTCCTCTAGCCGGCACCATAGTAAAAAATCCGATGGAATCGGTTATTTTATTGAGAGTCGCATTGTTCGATTCTCTTTTTTTATGCCTAACAGACCCATAAATGTTGCTCAGTCAGTGGGTCGGCAAAGAATAAAAAAATAGTTTAATATAAGCTTTTGAGTGCACAAAATGGTCGTTATCACTACAGAAAGTTAAAAAAACACTTGTATTCTTCAAAAAAAGTCTCTATAATATTTAACAGTGGCAACAATAGTAGATGATCACTACTATTATTGCTTGGAATATACATGGGTGTTTAGCTCAGCTGGGAGAGCATCTGTTTGACGTACAGAAGGTCAGGGGTTCGATTCCCTTAGCACCCACCATTTTGCAAAATTGTCCGATTATATCGGACTTTTTTAATTTTTCGTGATACGAATTTGATACGAATTGATACGAATTGATACGAATTTGATCATTAAGTTTTGTTGAAATTTTAGTGTGTGCAAGTATATAAAAATAGTGACGATTGACCTGGTAAAATTAGCGGCCAGGACCTTAGATGTAATATCTATAGGAACAGCTGCTCCAGGCTCGTCATTTTTTTGTCTTAATTAAACTTAATCGTATAAAACAATTTATTATGATTCAAACTATTAATTAGGTGATGAATAATGAATAAAGAAAAAGAAATGAATAAGTTTTTATCTTATTTACATATGGCGGCAGCGGTATTTCGTGTTTATGCAAGTAAGTCAAATGTTTTAGAAACAAAAGAGTTTATAAATGGAATTATAGAAAGAATTTCTAAACATGAAATAGAAGTCAAAGAACTTATTCAAATAGGTAAAGATGGCAATAATTTAAGTGTTATGCAAAAAATGGCGGTATATATGTGTAAAATGAAAACATGCTTTAAAGATGATTTTTCATTATGCATTGAAGTATTAAAAACCATCGATATGGGTATATATCAAACAATTACTTTTATCAAAGAAAATAAAAACTTTCTAGATGAAGATTTTATATTATGTACGAAAAAAGTTTTAGAAGAGTACAATAAAATTGCTAAAGAAACAAAAGAATTTATAAATCACAAAAAATTATAGAAAAATGTTATGTTTTTCGTAAAAATTGTAATATTTTATTTACATTGTTGCTTTCTTTTAATAAAATTAAATAGTACATGTTTAACTTTTAAGTTAAAAGGAGCAAAGAAGGAAAATTTATGTATCTAGAAACTACAAATTTTATTGAAAATATATCAAATATAGATTTTATATTAAGCGCAGTTTTAATAGTATTGCTTATTACTATTGGGATTGTACTTTTTAAGCGTGCTTTGGTGCGTATTATTATCGGAGTTTTTGGCGCTGCGGCACTTGTTTGCTTGGCATTTAAATTAAATGTAACAGCTATAGTAATTTCATTTGGTTTAATATTATTTATATCGGTCGTAGGTTTAATTAATGCTGGTGCTTTTCGTAATTATGTTGCTAACCCATCTAAGACTGTAAAGACATTTAAATGGTTTGGTGGTAAAAATAGCGAAGACAAAATTTTAATTGACCAAGATCAATTGCTCGCTATTATTTGTGATGCTGTTGGTAGTCTTTCAAAAACAAAAACGGGTGCGCTAATAACATTTGAAAGAAAAGATTCTTTGGAAGATTATATTAAAACAGGAACAATTATTAATGCTCCAGTTACAAAAGAAATTATTCAAACAATATTCTATCCAGGAACACGTTTACATGATGGTGCAATTGTGATTAGAGATGGTATTATTGTTTCCGCTAGTGTATATTATACTCCTACTACTAAGCCTTTAGCAGGGAAATATGGAGCAAGACACCGTGCTGCGATGGGAATTAGTGAAGCAACAGATGCAATAACTATTGTTGTATCAGAAGAAACAGGACGTATTTCTATTGCCGCAAATGGTGAATTAGTTGCAGTAGCGTTAGATAATATTTATCGTGTTTTAGAAGATTATTTTGATACAAAAGATTAATGAATATAATTTGAACAAATAAAAAAGTGCAGCGATGCACTTTTTTTCTTATGTTCAATAATTTTGCTTTTATATCATTGAAGTCTTTGTACTTGTGCTTGCTCCGCCTTGGCTTCCGCCACTAGCAAATAGTATTATAATACTAAGCAGTAATAATACGAGAACAACAGCATTAATAATTAAAATTACTTTGCCCCATTTTTGTCCTTTTTTAATTAGATTATAAATAGAAATAATAAAACTAATTATTGTTGGAATCGACGAAGCTCCTGCAACAATAAAGTAAAGCGGTATAAGAGCAATTAAGCCAAGAGCTTGACCAGAAGAGTTTGCTTCAGGATTATTAATTAAATCTAAGATAGTCACATAAATAAACATTGCATAAAGAAAAATTAAGATACCAATAACAGTTAAAATAATTGATACAATAAACTCGGCAGTTCGTTTAGGCTGATTGCTCATAGATTCATTATCCATTTTTTATTCCTCCTCATCATCTAAACAAGCATCGATAACTTCATCAATAATATCAGGATCTTCTACTAATTCAATTGTTTTATTTTCTTTGTTTATTTTAAAAACAAGAACTTCTTCTTCCTCAATGCCATCAATTGCATCAAGTGGATGAAGAATAGCAAATACATCATCATCTAATTCAACGACAGCAACTTGTTCAAATTCTACTTCTTCTTCGTTTTCACCATAACTCAAGGTGACATTTTCTTCGTTATTCTCGTCTAGAATAATCTCTACTGCAGTTTTTTCCATTTTTATTCTCCTTTTTCCATTTTATCTTTAATGTTCAATTTTTGAAAATAACATTCATTGATGACAATCATAATTATTGATATTATCAAGAAAGCAATAAATTGAACTTTAAATTCAATTCTTAGCATCGCAATTAATAGTCCTGCGATTGCGGCAATACTAAACCATAATGCCACAGCTTTTTTAGATAAGCACTCTAATAATAAAGTGATAATAAATATTCCTAACCAAATAAATATATGTGTATGGTAGGCAACGTTAAATGTTTCTAATGTCATATAATCACCTACTTTACCAAAGAACAACCAATACTAATTAATGACTCTTGCAAATTCTTAATATATTGGTCAATAGATTCATAATGATTGTTTTGCAAATCATTTACTAAATCACCATAATACTTATGAGCATAATGATACTCTTTAAAATCTATGATTTGTACTTTGATTCTAATTATTTTAGCACAAACTGAAACTTCAAATTCAGTTGGTTCATTTTTATACATTCCAACACGGCGATAAACAAAAGGTGCAAATAAATAAAATCCTGATTTGTAAGTTCCATGATATACTTCCATTTTTTCGATAATAGCGGTATATCCTTTTTTTACGTGGATAAAGCAAGAAAGGAAAAAAAGTAAAGCGCCAATAATGAGTGCAATAAGGGCAATAATATAAAGAGAATTAATATTTAATGACTCACTAAATATCATTTTTGCTCACTCCTTTCTCATATACTTTTATATATTATATCATTTTTATTCTTGTCTTAAAAGTATATTGGAGGGTGTGTATGAAAAACATCATAAAACATAAGGTGAAATTTAAAGGAAGAGCAAATGTGTTATTTCTTCATGGATATGGTCAAAATAAAGAAATGATGTATCCATTAGCTAAAAGAGTACAAAATATTGCTAATTATTTAATTGTAGACTTACCAGGAAATGAAAATAATCCTTTAAATAAGCCATATACTATAGAAGACTATATCACATATATTGAAGATGTATTAGATAGAGAAAACTTTATTCCTAACATAATAGTTGGTCATTCTTTTGGCGGCAAATTAGCGGCTTTTTATGCCCTAAAACATCCCACTACATTATTACTTCTTGCTCCAAGCATAATAAAACCTAGTTTTAGTATAAAAAAGTTTTTTAAAATAGTGTTATATAAGATATTTAAGAACTTAAAAAAAGTAAAAATAATAAAAAATATTCCTGCATTTTTAAAAGGAAGTCGCGATTATCAATCAACAAGCGGAGTTAATCGTATTACATTTTTAAATATCGTTAATTCTTATTTAAATAAGAAAAAATTATCTTCTTTATCAAATGAAGTTTATATTGTTTATGGAAATAGCGATCAAGAGATAACCTATAAACAAATGCAAAAATTAAATAAATATTGTCCTAATTCTCATTTAATAGTCATTAATGGTGACCATTTTGCTTATCTTTTAAATGTAAATGCTATTGCTAATTTAATATTAGCTATCATAAGGGAGACTTGCTAAAAATGAAAATATTAATATATGTCTTATCTTATATTGTAATGATTGGATTTTTATATTTTAAAACTAGCTTATTTATAAGCCAATATTATGACGCTAAAAGAATGATTTTGTTGGAAAAGCAAAGATATAAAGAATGGAATAAAAACATCTTAAAACTTGTGCCTTTTGTTTTTTTATTTCTTTCCTTTGGCTTTGTTTTTTATAATCCATTAATAGCTAATATTTTAGTATTAATATCTTTAATATTTGAACTAATAGAATTAAAAAAAATTTTATTTAAATTTACTAGACGAAGTGTAACTTTATTAATATTTTCTTCTTTACTTCCACTTATCGCTTTAATTAATATCAATTATATTACATATTCATTAATAGTTTTATTAATTATTTTCCAATCATCATTAACGATTATTTCTAATTACATATTGCTACCAATAGAATTAATTATTCGTTCTCATTATATAAGACAAGTTAAAAGAAAAATCAATAATGCTAAAAATTTAAAAATCATTGCCATTACCGGAAGTTATGGTAAAACTTCATTTAAAAATTATTTGTATTCGTTATTATGCGGTAAATATAATGTTTTAAAAACCCCGGGATCAGTTAATACGCCTTTAGGAATTTGTAAATTTATAAATAATAATTTAACACCTTATGAAGATATTTTGATTTTAGAATTAGGGGTTGATGCTCCGAATACAATGAAAAAGTTCTTTAAAATGTTCCGCCCTACCATTGGAATTGTTACCGCGATTGGAGAAATGCATTTAGCAACATTTAAAACTATTGAAAATATCCAAAAAGAAAAATTAAGTTTATTTGATGAAATAAGTGATCCTAATGGTATGTTTTATAATAAAGACTCACCATATATGGATATAGACCACAATTATAAAAAAGTAGCCCATCCTTATAGTCTTAGTGATGTTAGTGATATAACTTATTCTATTAATGGAACAGAGTTTACTTATAAAAATAATAAATGTGTAGTTAATTTATTGGGCAAATATCAGCTTACTAATTTGATTGGCGCAATAAAAGTATCCGAATATTTAGGTTTGCCATTTGATTATATCTATAAAAGACTTTCTTTAATTAAACCTGAACAACATCGAATGAGTATTACTTCAACAAATACTACCACATATATTGATGATTCCTATAACGCTAATTACTTGGGATTAAGTGAAGCAATAAATATTGTAGGAAATTTTAATGGCAAAAAAGGAATTATTTTAAATGGAATAATTGAGGCTGGAGCTAGTGGTGATAAACAAAACTATGAAATTGGTCAAATGCTTAGAGCATTTGATGAAATTGTTGTTTTGGCCTCAAGTAATGAAAAATTAATAGAAGGCTTAGAAAAATCTAAAAAGAAATACAAAAAATGTGCCACATATCAAGAAGGTTTATTATTTTTAAAAAAGAAAAAATTAAATTATATTTTGCTTTGTTCACGAGCGGAAAAAGATTTTCTAAAATAGGGGGATTCTAATATGAAAACAGTTGCGGTTGTGTATGGTGGAGACTCATTAGAACATGATATTTCTATTGTTACTAGTTTATTTGTAATGGAAGAGTTAAATAAACATAAAATATCTTTTATTCCTATCTACATTAGTCATGATAATACTTTTTATACTGGTAAAGCTTTACTTAACAAAGATAATTATGAAACAAAAAACAAATTTATAAAAGGTGAATTTGTTTTTAGACATGGTTACTATCAATTTAAACATGGTTTTCATTTTGAAGATATTGATGTTGCTTTACTTTGTTTCCATGGTGCTGGAACAGAAGATGGAACAATTAAAGCATTATTTGATTTTATGCATATTCCATCTACTTCTTCAAGTGTGATATCTTCAGCGTTAATTCAAGATAAATATTATTCAAAAATTGTCTTACGTAATTTAGGTATACCAGTTGTTGATTGTTTTAAATTATCAAAAGCTCAAGATATAGTTATACCAGAAGGATTTGATTTTCCACTTGTAATAAAACCAAGTCATTTAGGATCTTCTATTGGTGTAAAAAAAGTTAATAATTATGATGAATATCAAAGTCACTTAAATACGGCTTTTGAATATGATAAAGAAGTAATTGTAGAAAAAGTTGTACCTAATTTAAAAGAATTAAATATCGCTATTTTAGGTGATAATATTAAACAAGTTGTTAGTGATATAGAATTAGTAAATATGGAAGATAAAGTATTGACCTTTAAAGATAAATATGAGTTATTCCAATCAAAATATTCTGGACATATAATTCCCGCTCGAATAACTAAAAATCTTCAAAATGAAATTAAAGAATATGCCACTAAAGCATTTAAAGAGTTTAATTGTTTGGGTGTAGTAAGATTTGATTTCTTGTATGATACTAAAAATAAGAAACTGTATTTAAATGAAATAAACTCTATTCCTGGTTCACTAAGTTATTATTTATTTAAGAATCAAAAAATAACTATGGTAGACATAGTAAATAAACTATGTGATATTGCTAGAAAAGAATATAATCATAAACGAACATTAATTACAAATTATGAATGTTCGTCATTAAAAACTATTGCGATGAAAAAATAGAAATCACTTAATAAAACGCCTTTTATATGCTAAACTAATATTAGTTTATAGGAGGAAATATTATGTCTACACCACATATTGGCGCGAACGCGAACGACTTTGCAAAAACAGTATTAATGCCGGGGGATCCTTTACGTGCAAAATTTATTGCTGATACATTTTTAACAGATGTTAAATTAGTAACTTCAGTAAGAAATGTCTTTGGATATACTGGCTACTATAAAGAAAAAAAAGTTTCTGTTATGGCTTCTGGTATGGGAATGCCTTCAATTGGAATTTATGCTTATGAACTTTATAAATATTATAACGTCGAAACAATTATTCGTATTGGTACTTGTGGATCATATAAAGAATATATTAACCTTTTTGATGTATTAATTTGTTCAGGAGCTTGTACAAACTCTAATTGGGCTAAGCAATATGGAGTTGATGGCGTTTATAGCGCTATTTCGGATTTTGAATTAACTAAAGCGGCTTATGATAAAGCTAAAGAACTTAATATCCCAGTTCATGTTGGCAATATTTTATCAAGTGATAATTTCTATAATGACAACTCTTGGAAAAAATGGGCGGAAATGGGTTGCATGGGTGTTGAAATGGAATCTTATGCTTTATATGCTACGGCCGCAAATTTAGGCAAGAAAGCATTATGTTTATTAAGTGTTACTGATCATTTTATTAAGGAAGGAAAAGCAACTGCTGAAGAACGTCAATTAAATCTTAAGAAAATGATTGAGATTGCTTTAGAAATTGCCGAATAATTATGACGCCAGAATTAACAATTGCTTTAATTGTTATTGCAATCATATTAGCGATTTATTTATTAATATCTTATCCGCTTAATAAATATTTATATCGTCGTTTTTTTCGCTATAAATATTATCGCACTATTTATAAAATCGTTAATAAAAAGGATTATCGTCTTATTAACAACTTCTATTTTAAAATAGATGAAAATAGCCAAGCGCATTTTGATCATCTACTATTTGGTGAAAAATATATTTATTGCATCACAGATAAATATTGGACAATGGGTATTGTTGGAAAACCGCATGATGAGTCGTGGCTATTATGTAAAACGAAAGATAAAAGAACATATATTGATAATCCGTTATTAAAAAATGATATAAGAGAAGAAAAACTATCCCTCATTAGTGGCATTGATCGAGATATGTTTGTTTCGATTATTATTGTTAATAATGATTGCGTTGTAAATGAAAGTATTGAATTTAATAAACACAACATCATTGTTAAAGAAAAAAATCTTGCTAAAGCAATTGCAAGATTTGAAAATGAAGATATTGGAAAAATCAATGAAGAACAACTCCAAAAAGCTATATTTGATTTAAACAAAATCAAGTTTTAAAAAAACTGCTCAAAGAAGCAGTTTTTTAATTAGTAGCTCTTTTTCTTGGATAATCATCATTCTTATATTCATATTCACGATTTTCATCAAGTGGCATGAATAATAAGAGAATATTTATGAGAGCGGAAACCGCTACAACGATATAGATGATTCTTGTAACAACACTTCCGGCTCCAAATATCGCTTCTACTAGATTATAGTCAAAAATTCCAACTAATCCCCAGTTAATACCACCAATAATTGTAAAAACAAGTGCGATTTTCTCTAAGACGTTCATAGTTAACCTCCAATTCACTATTAATATGTGCAAAAAAATTAAAATTATTCATTCTATTTTAATTACTAACATCATAAATAATAAGGAGGTGGAATTATGTTAAAGAAAATTATTATAGGTGTTATTGTATTAGGAGTGATTGTCTTAGCGGGCTGGAAACTGTTTTTTTCGAAAAGCGATATTTCTTCGGCACTAGAAAAGAAAACTAGTGATTTAACTTGTTATCACATGGAATTAACTATGGATATGGAAAATGGTGATAATACAAGAAATTACTTTGTTACAACTGATTATCAAAAAACTGATGATGGAGATAACTTCCGTGTATCTATTAAAGATCAAAATGTTAATCAAGAACAAATCATTATTAAAAATAAAGATGGCGTATTTGTTTTAACACCAACTTTAAACCAAGTTTATAAGTTCAATAGCGGTTGGCCAACAAATTCACCAAAACCATATTTATACCAATCTATATTAAGTGGCTTTGAAACAAAACATGATATTAAAAAAGTTGATGATGGTTATATTTTATCAACAAATCCAACTTATAAAAATAATCCAACTTGGATAAAACAAGATACAAAGCTCACTAGTGATTTAGCTCCACAATATATTAATATCTATGGCGCTAATAACGAGGCTTTAGTTAAAATTAATTTCTCGAAAGTTGATTTTAACCCAAAGTTTGAAGAAGGATATTTTGAAGTTAAAAACAATATGGATACTTCAAGAAGTAATTTAACAGAAAATACTTCTAAAGGTGATCAGGAATTCCCAATGTATCCAACTGGCGCCAATATTAGCGCTACAATGAAAGAAGAAACTACCAGCACTATTGATGGTAACGAAGTGGTTATATTAGTATATGAAGGTGAAGATGCCTTCACTGTAGTACAATCAATCATTGAACCAAATAAAGAAATGGTTGTAAGTGAAATAGATGGAACTTTAGAAAGTGTTCTTACCGGTGTTGCATATTCTAAAAACAATTATCTAATTTATGTAGAAAATAATATTAAATATTCAATTTATTCTAAAGCCTTAACGATATCTGAAAAAATCGAAGTCGCAGAAGGTATGGAATATAGCATTATGAAATAGTTGTGCTTCGGCACAACTTTTCTTTTGGCTTTTAAATATTTCTTCTTTACTTGATTATAATATAAAAATAATTTATATTATAGTTCGAATCGAGGTTATTTTATGGATGAAGTATTTGAAAAAGCAAAAGAAAAAAAAGTAAAATATCGTGGCCCAATTTATGCGATGATTTTTGGATTTGTCGTTACTTGTTTTATTACGATTTTTCTTGATACTTTAATTGGTTATATGGCGATTATTTTGTTCCCTTTTTTAGTATTACCATATTTTATTGCTATGCAAATGACAATTATGCAACTTGATAATTTGCCATTTAATCGTAAAACATTTAATTCAGCAATGCGTTTAGGATTTTTTCCTAATTGTCGTATTCCATTTCGTACATTAGCTAATGTTTTACTTGCTTTATTGATTTATGCGCTTGCTAGTAGTTTAACTTTAGCAATTCTGTATCTAACTCCAAGTTATAATGAATACATTTCGCAACTTATCTTAGTAATTCAAAATTCTGATGCACAAAATATTTATAGTAATATTAACGCATTTGCTAATAATGATGTTGAAACTTATAACTTCGTAATGTATTTAACAACTACAATTGGTTATGGAACTGGATTTATGTTCTTTGTTTATAAAATGCTTCATAATGCTTTATATGCTTTATGCCGAGTAAGTGCTTCGCTTCCTAATGGCAAAGATAAACCAATATTTAAAGATGTATTTCCGCGTTATAAAAAACAATATTATAAAATTGTTTTTGGTAAAGAATGGTATAAAATCATCTTAATTCCGCTTCTATTTGCTGGCGGTGTTGTATTATGTTACTTTACTAATTTGTTGAATTTTGCTATTCCTGTTAGTTGTGCTTTAAGTGTAATTGGAATTGCAGTTCTACTTCCGGATTTATTACTTATCCAAGAAAATACATATGCTGCGATGTTTGATGAATTAAGTGCTGGTAATTTTACTAATATGAATAAGATATATAAACAAATGCGTTCTAGTGATAACTTAACTGAAGAGCAAAAGCAAGAATTAGATAACTTCATTAATCACTTAAAAGACGTGATTGATGGAGAAAAAAGTAATAACGAAAACAAAGATAAAGACGATAAAGATGATAATAATAAAAATGAGTAGCGCCGCTGCTCATTTTTCATTAGTTATAATTGATTGTATTTTGTTGATTTACCTTTGCATTTATTAACAGGATATTTTAAAGCATTTTTCTTTAATTTAGCTAAAACAATATCTTTTATATCAAGACTTAAAATAGTAGCCATTTGGATGCAATAATTTATTACATCGGCCAGTTCTTCTTTAACATTTTCCATATTAAAATTAACTTCATCCCATTGAAAGCATTCTAATAATTCATTTGCTTCAATAGATATTGATTTTGCTAAATTTGCTGGTGTATGAAATTGATTCCAATCTCTTTGATCAACGAAATCTTTAATTTCTTTTTTTAGTTCTTCTAATGAATCCATATTATTACCTCTTTTTATAAATCTTTTTTATCGCGATTAATGGAATTATTTTGATTAAATCCATTTGGATATCTTTTTTCTAGTTTTTCAATATTCATCTTAAAAATATCATCTAAATCCATGCCAATTGCGTGAGCGGCTTCCGCTAAATACCAAGCAATATCGCCTAATTCTTTAGCAAAGAGTCCTTTGTTTAACTCATGTCCTTGATATAGATGTTTTTTTACTAGGTCAATAGCTTCTCCTGATTCTCCGCATAATCCCATGACGCTATTAATTAAAATTTCTTTTTTATCAAGATTTTTATTTAAGGTTTTAAGAGCAAGTTTTTGATAATCGTTTATTTCCATAATTAAAATTTATTTTCATTATCTTCATCTTTATCATAAGTATCAAGATAACTATAATGTTTTCCTTTCTTTTTATATCCTAAAATCATATCAATAGTGACATTATCAGCACTTTTGAAAATGTTTTTCTCTACTTGTGGGTTATAGTTTTTAACTAAATCTTTAATTAGTTGTTTAGTAGCGTATCTTTGAGAGCCGCCACCGCCATTATCACAAATTGCGCAATTTTCCGTAAATCGACATGCACATTGAATGAATTTTAAATTATGATAGTTTTTCCAAGAAATAATATCTTTTTCTCTAATTAAATACATGGGACGAATTAATTCCATTCCTGGGTAATTAGTGGATTTTAATTTCGGCAACATTGTTTGAAAACTACCAGAGTTTAATAAATTCATTAAAGTAGTTTCAATAACATCATCATAATGATGACCTAAAGCTATTTTATTACATCCCATTTCACGCGCAAAGTTATATAATGCACCACGGCGCATTTTAGCGCATAAAAAACATGGACTACGATCTTGAGAATTCGCAATTTCAAAAATATCCGTTTCCACAATTTTAGCGGGAATTGATAACTTTTCTAAATTGTTTTTAATAGTTTGAAGATTAATTTCATTGTATCCAGGATTCATAACTAGGTAACTAACTTTAAAGTCAAAATCAGAATGTTTAGTTAATTGCATAAAAAGACGTGCCATTAGCATTGAATCTTTACCGCCACTAATGCAAACACAAATATGATCATTTGGTTCCACTAATTTATATTGTTTAATACCAGCTACAAACTTTGACCATATTTTAGCGCGATATTTAACAGTAATGGATCTTTCATATTCATCAATTGGTTTATGTTCCATACTTACAACTCCTTTAATACTTTAATAAACTCATCTATCTCTTCTTTGGTGACTAATTCACATAAAGAAATGCGAAATGATGATAAAGCTCTTTTCTTATCTTTATAAATAGCCATAATAATTTTTG
>URQK01000014.1 GCA_900549975.1 uncultured Mollicutes bacterium | reverse complement strand
GCCCCTCTTATCGTGATGAACTGTCCGTTTCCTTTCCGCCGCTCTTTCGGGACGGCAATCTCCGTCTTCCCATTCAGGTAGGCTGAAGTAAGTGTGTCAGCTTTCAACATCTCTCCGGGAGTTCCGGCAAAAACAACTTCTCCTCCTAAACGACCAGCCTTCGGTCCCATATCGACCACATAGTCCGCATTCAACATCATGTCTTTGTCGTGCTCGACCACGACAACAGAGTTACCCGTATCGCGCAACTCTTTCAACGAGTTGATCAAACGAACGTTATCCCGCTGGTGCAACCCTATACTCGGTTCATCCAAGATATAAAGTACATTGACCAGCTGGCTACCGATCTGGGTCGCCAAACGGATGCGTTGACTCTCGCCCCCCGATAACGTCGCCGAAGCACGGTTCAACGCGAGATAGTCCAATCCGACATCTAACAGGAATTTCAGACGTGAATCTCCTTCAAGATTTCGACAGCAATCTGCCTCTGCTTAGGATTCAACTGCTCCTCGACCCCCTCCAACCACTCATACAATTCAGAGATATCCATTGCTGAAAGTTCGGCAATATTCTTTCCGGCTATCTTATAATGCAGCGCTTCCTTGTTCAACCGCTGCCCGTTACACTCCGGGCAGGTAGTCATCCGTATAAACTGTCCCGCCCATTTCTGTGCGGAAGCAGAAGCCTCGCTCTCCTGCTGCATCAGGATATATTTGGCAACACCTTCATACGACAGGAAATAATTGGAAGTGCCCAACGAATCGTTTTTAATTTGCAAACGTTCGTCAGTCCCGTTCATGATCTCATCGACCGCTTCTTCTGGGATATCTTTGATAGGGGTCTTCAACGTTACGCCATATTTCTCGCAAATAGCTTCGATCTGCCAAAATATCAGGGAGTTTTTATATTTTCCCAACGCCACAATCCCACCGCTGTAAATGCTGAGCGAGGTATCGGGGACGATTTTGCTCATGTCCAACAAATTGACCTGTCCCAATCCTTTACATTTCGGGCAAGCACCCTGCGGAGAGTTGAACGAGAAATTATGGGGAGCCGGTTCGCTGTAAGACAAACCCGTCACCGGATCCATCAGCCGACGGCTGAAATGGCGCACTTCGTCCGTCTCGGCATCCAGCACGAGTACCAGGCCGTCACCCTGCTTCATAGCGACACGCAGGCTTTCTTTCAAACGACGTTCGTCCGATTCCGAAACGATCAGTTTATCGACCACAACCTCGATACTGTGCATCTTATACCGGTCGAGCTTCATGCCATGAAAGATCTCCTTCATCTCACCATCCACCCGGACATTCAGATAGCCTTTTTTCCGCATCTGTTCGAAAAGTTCCTTATAATGTCCCTTACGGTTACGGACAAGCGAAGCGAGCAGGTAGGTCTTCTTCCCCTTATACTGGTTCATAATCAGTTCCAACGTCTGCTCCTCGGTGTATTTCACCATCTTCTCGCCACTCAAATACGAATAAGCCTCTCCCGCCCTAGCATAAAGCAGACGGAAAAAGTCATAAACCTCGGTAGTCGTCCCCACTGTAGATCTCGGATTCTTGTTTGTTGTTTTCTGCTCGATCGAGATAACAGGGCTCAGGCCAGTGATCTTATCCACATCCGGCCGTTCCATATTTCCCAAGAAGTTACGCGCATAAGCGGAGAACGTCTCCACATAACGGCGTTGCCCTTCCGCAAAAATCGTATCAAAAGCCAAAGACGATTTACCACTACCGCTCATACCAGTAATTACGGAGAGCTTGTTACGAGGTATGTCGACATCTATATTCTTCAAATTATGGACACGCGCGCCTAAAACGGAAATACGGCCGCCTTCCAATGCATTCTTATCCTTCATCGTTTTTCAGTTTTCTTATTTCACCACCCAGGCCGGATTATGCACATAGGTGTTAGGCGTTTTATAATACATATCAGATTCTTTCGGGATCCGGATCGTATATGTTTTTCCTGCCGTCAGCAATTTACGATCTCGCAACCAGGGATTGAAACGTTTCAGATCGGCATAAGTGATACCATTCTTTTTGGCGAAACCGGACAAATCCTGAATATCCGTCGAGACGGCAACACTCTCGCATGCGATCGGTTTATACAGATCCTGCGCTCTTAGCACGAACCCATATTTATAAGGAGCTTCAAATATCTGCTTGATAGCCATGATACGATAGACATAGCGGGTTGTTTCCTCCACCAGCCAGAGGTCGAACGAACTGTCTGCATCCTGCTTGGCAAGTTCTCCCGAAATACGTCCCATACCGGCATTATAGGAAGACGCGACCATCGCCCAGTCTCCATATTTTTCATAAGCCGCTTTCAGATAACGACAGGCTGCTTCGGTCGCCTTTGTCACATCGCAACGTTCGTCAACCGTAGGTGTTATCGTCAACCCGTACTGCCGGGCCGTTCCTTCCAACAACTGCCAAGTTCCTACTGCCCGTGCAGGCGATGAGACACGCGGATCGAGATGGCTCTCGATCACCGCCAGATACTTGAAATCGTCCGGAATGCCGTTAGCCTTCAGAATCGGTTCGATGATCGGGAAACAGCGGTTTGCGCGCTTAATCAGCAGCATGGTAGTAGAATGGAAATAGGTAAAGCTACTCAATTCCCGGTCAAAACCTTCATGCATATTATAACGCGTCAAATCGATATCTTTTCCGCAAAAAGAGACGGAAGAAGGAATATCAGGCGACATGGTCACCGATGAAACGACCGGACGTTGTTCTTTCACTTTTTCCGAATCACTCGAACCAATGGAAAGGCAGGCGGTCAGGCACACAGCACTTCCCACCACAAAACCGGCTATACTATTACTGTTCAATAATTTCATCATCAATCTTCTTGGGTCTAAGAATATTTATAGAACCTTTTTTATTATATTTAATACCATCCGATCCCACTGCATCTATCACATAAAAATAGACACCGGGAGCAACATATTTTCCTCCTTTTTTGCCATCCCACCCTTCAGCCGGGTTAGTAGAATGGTACATCTGTACCCCCCACCGGTTGAATATCCAGCACTTATAGGTCACAAGCGATTTGTAGGCGACACGAAACTCATCATTGATACCGGGTGTCGTACCGGGCGAAAAAGCGTTCGGGATCTGAAGTTCCGATTCAGCAATCTTGATTTCAATAGAATTGGAGACCGCCTCGCATTCTCCCGTCGCGTTGCTGACAGTGGCAACCGCCGTATAATCACCTTTCTCCGTAAACGTATAATCGATCTCCTCATCCCTATATTCCACCAGCGGATTCTCAGCTCCGTTTTCCTGGTCGCTCCTATATATCTTCCAGGTATACAGCGTCGCTACCGGATCATTGGCATACGCCCGAAAAGTGACCGTTGCCGGAGCGGAAATATATTCCCCGTCTCCCGCTGTCATATTCTCCGCATTATCCATCATAAACGTCGTATCGACATGCACCTCTACGGCCACCGCCTGGTAGGTATCCGAGGTGATCGATTTCTCCACTCCAAAATGTTTTGCAAACTGATCACCGGAAAGAGTGACTTCCGTATCGCACAACGGAATTGTATTGTTATCGCTTATCTTTACCGAATATGGTCCTTCCGTCAATACTCTTTGCACGTTCTTAGGCGAAAAATACTTGTTGTCTTCAGACCACTCTAATGTTTGATACGCGACATCGAACTCCCGCTTCACCGTCATCCGGCTTCCCGACGGGGTATAATAATACATAACCGGGACAGCAGGAGAACCTTCCAGCCAAAAGCCGTCACAATTCCCTTTGACTGTAATACGCTCGACATTAAAAGCGTATTTACTATAATCGATAATCCACACATACCAACCATTCAAGCCGGAAGCCGGGTCCTCCACATAATACCCGGCATCCTCCTCTATATTCCGGATAACGGATGTCGCCCCGTTCTGTTCACATGAAACGGGCTCCCGGTCCAAGGCCTTTTGCTTATATCGATACCATTGATGATTGGCTGACGAGGATGTATAGCTAATCTCCACATTCTCCATTCCATACACCAGATAAATCCGTATACGATTCCCTGGATTTTCCAACAAATAAGGGGTTCCACTTCCTCCTGTAACCGTATATTGCTGTGCCTGAATGGCCAACACCACAAACAAGAAACAAATCAATCCTCCCAGTTTCCTAATTTCCGTTCTTAGCATATACATAACCTAATTAGCTTACAAAATTACTATTTTATACGGATTTATACGGAGATAAATGCCTTTTTATTGTATTATCTGGACTTCAATCCTTCAAAAACCATTGCTTTTATACCATACAATATCCACAGTTGTCACACACTAGCCTCTTCTACAATTTCAGAAGAATGATTCACGCATAAATAATAGCCTAAAAGGGAAAAATTACAGGCTATAGGCTATTCATCAAAAGCCTATAGCCTATTTGGGAAAAGGTACTAGACTTTTTGGAAGAAAGTACCTATCTGTTTGAAAAGGGATGCCTACCCATTCAGAAAGGAATGCCTACCCATTTGGATAGCGACAAGTATCCATTTTAAAACATATATGCTTTGATTTCAAAACACCTATGTTTCGCATTCAGAAACTTGGCATTTTATTATAACTTATTGTAAATCAGAAGGAGATTACAGTGCTTAAAAGATGCAGGTAACGATTTAGTAGCAAAAGTTTTGCTTTGGGTTACACAGTTTTGCATAGTTTCAAATAACTCATATACAAATGTAGGCAATATTTGGAATATAACAAAATATATGAATCCAAAATTATTCTCGGCTATTTTTGTCCTGTTTTGGCATTTTCGACCTTTCAAAGCGGTTACTCAATAGTCGAGTAAACAGATGATAGTCTAAAAGAGTGGAATGAAATTCTGATATCACTTATAACTAGGACGATGGATGTTCTTGAATGCTCTCAAGGGTTCAATCTCAAGTTCAAATTCTTATAAAAACACTCACTCACTTGTAGCATTGAATGCTACAAGTGAGTGAGTGTTTTTATAAGAGTTCAGCTAATGTTATTTTGTCATATGCCTTTATTTTGTCTCCTATTTTCTCTGCACCAAATATCGCTGCTACACGTGCATATCTATATGGTGTCTCGCATTGTGGATATAAGATTGGCATGAGCCTCTTTATTATCCCATCATCGTCAATAGTCCCTACATTTAAGTTTGTTCCATCACTTGGATATTGTTCATCCAATTTCTCAAAATCCATTTCATTTCTATGGTATTTGAGAGCATATAGAAGAGAGAACTTTAGTGCAGAAGTGAATGTGCTAAATTGATATTTTGCACGTAACAATTCGATGTTGGCATTAGCTTCTGCCGAGATGTGAAAATTCAACAAATCCGCCATGGTATATTATAATTTAGCTTTTTACCAATTCTGAGTAAGAACTGGAAATTTGGTTAATAGTATATTCTTGAATCAAATTGGAGCCAAGTTTTTCTCTAACTCCATTAAGATCACCGATTTCACCTTGAAATGCGAGAACAATTACCTGATTACCAAGCAATGGAAGACTTTTCAGTGTATTCATTTTATGAATAGGATCAATTCTTTGGAATGTGGAATCCATAAACACAGGGCCTTCTATAGGAGCATTTTTATGTAACGCGCTAATCAAAGATATTGCAACAACCTGCTCATATCCAGAGGAACGGTTAGGAACAAAAGTACCATCTGTTTTAACGATATTCATTCCGAAATTATCATTTATAGCAAGACTTTCAAAGTCTTGCTGGTGAGAAATACTTCTAAAGAACGTAGTAGCGTCTTTTTCAACACTTTCTTTTAGTTTTGAACGGAAAGAATCTATTCCATCTGAAAACAGCTTGTGTATACTTTCTACGAATTCTTTCTCATTAAGAGCTGTTTCAAGGTCTGCACCGCCTAATATTTTTTTAAGCATCGCACTCACCCTAGTAATACCATTAAGTGTTTCTGCTTTAGAATCTGCATTCAATGAAAGCCCCTTCTTTACTTCAGATATCTTAGTTTCACATTGTTCCAATTTCTTTGGTAGTGCTAAGATATTAGTTTCTTGCTCAGATGAAGTACTACTAATAGAGGATATTTCCTTGTTTTTTTGAGATAATTTCACTTCTTGGAGCCTCAGTTTCATTAGCAAACTTTCATATGATTTGAATGAATTCTTTATCCATTCAGTACGATCCTCTTTATATGAATTTCGCATGAAAGCTATTTGTTCTTGAGTTTTATTATAAAAATCTTTTTCCTCTTGTGTTAGCGATTGAACTGAAGTGGCAGAAAATCTAGCACTTATGTTTGATAAGAGTGTACTATCTATATTATTTTTACATACTGGACAATGATTGTTGTCTTGTAATAATTGCTCTCTAATATACTGATTCACTGATCTCTCAAACTCTAATTTTTTTTTCTTATTTTCAATAGGTTCAATTTCTGCAATAGTGTGTTCTATCACATAATCAAGAATGTCATTAAGTATAGTCCGCCAAGCCTCATCTGCTTCTTCAGTAAGGTGTTTTTGAGCATCTGCTAATTCTTGATGTATCATAGACAGTCCTTCTTCAATAGCATTTCTTTCACCCAGCAATTTGCTATAGGTAAGAGACTGAGCCATTTGATCGGTAAGCAAATTTTTTTCTTCTATCAACATAAATTGTAGAGATAATTATGTTTACAATAAAGTTAAATGCAAAGCCTCCGATTAATGATAATGGATTGTCTAATAATGGCATGTTTATCACCTTACTTTAAAAGTTCTATAATTTTTTTCTTGTTCGAGCGACTACATTGTAATTCTGTTCCATCATCTAAAATTACCATTGAAGAAATAGAATCAAAAGAAACAATATGGATAGTATTAACAAGGTAGTACTTATTAATTAGCATAAATTTATCATCGTTTAATTTTTCCATAAATGATTTTAATGTTCCGTATACAAAAATACAATTTGTATTAGCGTGGACAGTGATATTATGGCCCTTTATTTCAACATAAGTAATTGATGAGCAAAGTACACGATACATAACACGATCATTACTCATAAAACGCACATAATGAGATTTCTTCTTCAAATAAATATCAATTACTTTTTTTAATTTAACTGAGAATTCAAAGTAGTTTAATGGTTTTATAACAAAATCAATGGCATTAACTTCATATCCTTTTATAGCTAAATTAGCTAAATTTGTAATAAACACTAAAACAAATTGAGAATCTAATTCTCGCATTTTTTTAGCCGCAGTCATACCATCCATTATTGGCATATCAATATCCATAAATATTAAATCAAACTTTTTATTGGAATCTAATATTTCTTGACCATTACGAAAGATGGATAATTCTATAAAACAATTATTTTGTTTTTGGAAACTATCCATGTATTGCTTCAATATTTGAATAAACTCTTCTTCATCTTCAACAATCGCACACTTTATCATATATTTTTATTATAACCACTAAATTTAAATTTTCAACAGTCCTTATTTTACATCTTTACTTATTTTAAAAAGGCAAATTTTGGTTTAATTCTTTCTCCTAATTTCATTTTTTTGTTAGTCACTTAATGTTAATCTCTATGAGATTAACGATATTATATACACTTTTAATTTTAATTTAACGAAAACATTTAAATTTATACAAAAGACTGTGAAGTATCTTTCAAATTTTAATTACTTCACAGTCTCTTTGTATTCATAATTTTATAATAAAATTAATTTTTATTTAGCTTCTAATTTTAAAATTTCTTCAGCAAACAATTTACCAAGTTTAATTTCTGATAATGAATCAAAGTGAGCAATATCTGGATTGTCCTCAGGTTCTTTTGACCACTCTAAACCATTATCAATAGTGCTAAAATAGATATTATACTCAGAATCATTACTGAATTTAATTTTGGCATTATTCAATGCCTCTGGTTCAGGCCATGCTGGACTATTAGAAACACCAGCGTCAATAAAGTAAAAATTAGAATCCAATTCTTGACGTAATGCTCCTACAAATCGTTTAAGATTATCATAATATCTTGCTGATCTAATTTTCGTTGCATCTGCTTCTCCTTGCATCCAACACATGTAATTTAGTTCAACATCATAGCCTTTCTTTTCTAAATAATCGACTGATTCTTTAACAAATTTAACATAAGCATTGTATACGTCAGATTTCCTGCCATCTTCTTTTACGTACCAATCTGCGTCAAGACTTGTTCCGCCCCATGCATATTTTACAATAAAGTATTCATCTGAGATGGAAGAAAATGTCTCTGCCATGCCAATTTCTGGACCAAAGCATGTAGTAGAAAATCCTTGTCCAAGTTTAGTATCAACAAATCCTTGCGATTGATTTCCACCATTTTCCGTAAAATAATTTGTTTTTACATTAGAATAGCCATTTAAATATTCATTATATTTCTGCTCAGTTGTTTTGTCTTTTAAATATTCCATATGTGTCGTTCCGCTTGCATTAGATTGACCCGCGACTAAAATAACTTTTGCTTTTTTATTAGTAACATTTGGCAAATTATCATTCATTGTAAATGAATTATTAACATTGCCATTACTTCCATTATAAACAGTTGTTGGATGATCGCCTAATTCTAATTTAATATTTGAAAATGATGAATATAAATTGGCATAGGAGAAAAAGCCTATTTTACCGCCTTTAAATGTTCCTGCATCATGTTCATATATTTTCTTACCATTGGCAAAATATTCAATTAAGCCATTTGATAATACATTAACTTTTAAGTGTTGCGGCGCAACTTCTATTTTGCTATTTTTTTCTTCTTCAGTTAAATTATCAAAGTTTCCTACAGGAACCCATTCTGTTCTATCTAAGTTATCAGTGTGATAAATATTAAAAGAATTAGCTTGAACATGGAAAAGGATATAATCTAAATCAGAAGTCTTAAGCATAATTCCTGCTCTTGTGTGTTGTGTTGATCCATATTTAAATTCAACATCAGCCTCCAAAGAAAAACCTTTATTAGTAAAATCTTCAATTGGTTGATTATTGCTATTTATATATTCTATATTAGCAAATTTATTCATCCATTTAGACCAATGATTTTGTGTTTGAATATTCATAGTCAAACGATTGTTATAGTAACCAAATGGATTATTGTTATTGTCCGAATAAGCACCAACATAATCGCCATTCCAAGATTTTAATGAAAAAGCTGGGGTTTCATATTCACTTTCTTCATAAATTTTATAATTTGTTTTTATGCCATTAATTATTAAATATCCATCATCACTAATTGTAATATCTATTGAATCGCCTTTATCACCTTTGTCACCTTTATCGCCTTTATCACCTTTATCGCCTTTAATAGAAGCAAGCCACTCCTCATACGTTAGTGGAGAATCACTATTAGCAACATACATTTGATATATTTTTTCAATTTCTGTTGGCTCTGTCTGACTTGTGTGTTCTCTATTACATCCACAAAGAACTAAACTCAACACTAAGGGCAACATATACAAAATTTTTTTCACAATTGACACCTCGATTCTTGTTTTGAGAAATTTATTAAATCATATAACTGATTTAATTTGCTTTTTTCTTTTTAAGAGCAACAATGTAACAAACAATAGGAATAAATCCTAGAATAGTAAATAACACTATTACATTTGCTTGATTATTATCTATTGCTGTTATAATCACAGAACGACTATCACTCTTTTCGGTTTCTTTATAATTTAATAAAGTTTTTAAATATTCTATTGTTTCACCAATAGTTACTCCTTCAATATCGGTAGCAGATGCAATTGCCGCTTTTTCGTCATCACTATATGATTCATATTTAGCAATCATTTTATTTAATTTATCAACGTTTGCTGGTTCTAACATTTCACAAATGCTGCCATTTACTCTTAATGTATGCCATTCATTAACAAATTCTACAACGTGGCCGACAAGAGGCGGAACTTCCATGGTTTTTGTGTCACCACATGAACATTCAAAGACACTTGTTCCACTTTCAAAATAAGTTGGTGCCGTGATTACTGTCTTTTCTTTCCAACCATGTACATGTACACGAACTGCATCTTCATATCTATAACCCATTTCATCTACAATGTAAGTATATAAATAATGATCACCAGCAGTTGCCAAATCAATTGATGATAAATCATATCTCATTTCTTTTTCTGTTACTTCACGTACATCACCATTAGGATATGTTAACGTAGCGTTTAATAATGAAGTAATATCCCCATTTGTTTCTATTTTAATAGTATCCACAGCATCAAAAACAGGCATAGATCCAACTAAATCGATTTGAATATTATCAATTCCGAAATCCAATTGAGAATTTTCATAGCCTTTGATAACAAAGTATAAATTCATATAGAAGTTTGGGTTATATGAAGTTGATGGTGTATATTCAAAAGTTACATGTCTATTAACCATCGATGCTTTATGCACATTTGTAAAATCACTAATAGATGTTAATTTATCTTTGTTAAATCCTGCTGCAAAATGTGATTCATCTAAGTTAATTGAAAATTCATCCCATCCATCACCAATGACATCAAAACTCAAACGATATCTATTATCGCTTTGAATTGTATTAGGATTTGTTTCATTAAGTTGATGTAAATAGAAATTACGATATAAATCTGTTGCTATATCACCTTGGAATCTAACATATTTATTGCCATTAGGAGTTTGAGCAACGTTTAAACTACTCTTAGCAGGTAAGATATTTGGTACAGATGTTGCACCTACTTCTAAATTATCAAAATCATTAGCAAATACAACGTAATTAGCAGGTTTGATATCTTGATATATTAAGAAATCGTCCATAAATACTGTATTACCTTCTTGAGCATTTCCTGTTGTTATTTTAGCATAAGCTTTACTTGGATCGCTTGTAGCAATAAAATCGAAACTCAAAATGTTATTTTCATAGCTTGCTCTAGTTACTGTTGCTCCATTAAATATTCTAACAGCACCATTATTAATTGCAACACCTGTCCAATTATCAAATTGCAATTGAATAGCTAAATCTGCACCATCAGCTAATGAGGCATCAATATACAATTGAAAAGTATATTTTTCGCCAACCACGCACTTTGATAATCCCCCATCTCCTAATAAATTACCCAAGGTGTGATTTTGTTGATTCCCCTGTAATGTGACTTCTAATCCTTTCTTAGTATTATGAGTTACAGTTTTAACAGAAGCCGTTGATACTTCACAAGCAAATGTACGATCAACTGCCCATAACTCACTAGCGTCGTTTGCAATAATATTATCCCAATTATTAGAATATAGTGTTTTTTTAGAAAACAATGTACTTTCTTCAGCGTTTGCGATTTTAGCTACAGAATGATTGGATAACATAGTCACACCTAGACTAGACAAAACAAATAAACTACTTAATGCCAAAAACTTAAATTTTCTTTTCATAATCATTTCCTCCATTTCAAGTTTTTTTTCAATAAGTCAAAGAATAATTCATTATCATAGAACTAGTAGTAAGAATTAATCTATTGATATTATCAGCGTCATAATAAACGTTGATGGTAGATAATGATTCATTATCTATAGAAAACAATTTATTTAGTTTGACATTAGCCACAAAAACATCATCAAAAGAAACGTTTGTAAAGTTACTTTTGTCAAACTTTAAAGTATATAAACTTATAACTTCGAATGGCAAATTTGCCTCATTCCCATCAATAATCTCATTATTATAAGTGTATTTTCCTTTAATAATTGATTTTCTTTGCTCATTTGGTTCAGTTAAACTTATTTGATTTAATTGCTCATAGCGATAAGTTACATTATAAGAATTATTTGCATATGTAACAAAATAATTTCCATACAGTGCTTCATCTTCATAAATAGTCTTTACTTCTAATGTTAATTTTGCATAATGATTGTTTAATTTTTGATTCAATACGTCAAAATTATCTATCTTATTGTTACAGCCAAATAGCATAGGAAGAATTAACAAAAACATAGTTTTATTTTTCATAATGAAATCCTCCTCATAATAAATACAACCAACAAAGAAATCATTGTGCTTAGGCTTATTGCCGCTGCTAAATGAGAAGCAGAAGTTAAACTAAACAAATTAGAATTTGCTCTATCAACGTAGTCGTTGTATTCATTGATTTTTTGAATCAATATTTCATGTTCTTTTGTTACCATTTCTTTGTTCTCAACAGAATTAAAACAATCAATAGCGTTATTAATTGCCTTATACATTTCCTCTTTAGAATTGCATTTATCAATTGATGCAATGGCTTCTTGGAATTGAAGAACATCTTTTCTAACTAGTGCATTGTACGCTTCTTTTATTTTTTCTATTGCCTCATTAATTTCTTTTTCACTAGTTTTTAAATTCTCATTAATAATTTTTCCTTCAGAAAGTGCTTTTTCCAAGTTCTTAATAGATTCACTTGTGTATTTACTACTATCTTCTACACTACTTCTATTTATAATATCGTTTAGTTTGGTTCTATCTGCTGTTTTAATAACACTTACATTTTCTGTATCAAATTGCGCAAACGCACCATAATACAAGCAAATATCATCGATTGCTATGCTACACGCTCCATATGTTCCAATTATTATTTGTGGATTTCCCATTGGAGTTTCAAATGTAATATAAGCTTCATAATATCCGTTTTTGTTTTTAACATTTGCTAAATCAATACCATCATAGAAATTTGTGCCGCCTTTTGTAAATGCACTTACTCTTCCATCTAAAGTTAGAGCTAAATATTTTTCTGTTTGACCACTAATAATAACACTAATGTTTCCATCAATTTTATCAAGTGGCTTGTATCTAAAACATAGCGTATAAATTGTACTTTCATTTAGCAAACCAGGAACGCTTTTGATTTGTGCTCCCCAACGACATCCAGAATATATATTTGCACTACTATATCCATTTATAGCATCATCGTTATAACAATTTTTAGCACCAAAGGCATCAGCCACGCTAACAAAATTATAATAATCAAAATATTCCCCGCTAGTATTACTTTCAAAATCTTCAGAAATATATTTTTCACCCGTTATTTGCTTTTTTTCTATTGAAGGCAATGTATCAAACTTTTCTCCTTGTAATAAAGAAAAGTCATCAATTACAATGAATCCTCCCCCATAACTTCCAATTAGAAGGCCTTCTAAATCTTGTGTTATGTTGAAAGATGCTTGTAAAACATAGCAAGTATCCTCTTTGATAATACTACCAACTACTCCGCTACTACTATCTACAATTTTTGTTTTGTTAAATCTTAAGTATAACCCATCGATTCCACCAACTTCTAAATAGAAATAATGTTCTGGTTCAGAAACAACATTAAATCTAAATTGAATTGAATATGTATTGTTTTTATCAAAGTTACTTTTTCTTGATATTAAGCCATTCCATTTTTCACTATCATTTTTAGCATTTGTAGCATCAAATCCACAAATTGCACTGAATGAGCCATTAATAACTAAATTGTTATCAGTAGTTACTTTGCCTAATATTTCTTCTTTTTTATAATAATTTGTAAATGGTGTGAATTCTCCTAAGTTACAATTTTCAAATCCAGTTTTATACATTGGAATAGAATAATTTTTAATAACTTTTAATTGGTAATTATCTAGTATTACAACTGCATTATTATCACATGTATAAACAAAATATCCAAAATAATTTGTATTAGCAGGTGATTTAAACTGTAAAATCACGCGATTATACATTTCGGTAAACTTGACATTACATAATCCTGTTGATTGATATGTTTGCTTTTTTGGATTATAAATAAAATTAATCAAATCTAAATCGCCTTTTTGTGGATCTACATATTTTCCATAATAGCCAAACGAAGTCACGTTTTTTAAATTAATATCAAAAGTTATTTCATAATTAGTATCAGCAGTAAGAACAGTACTTCCCATCCCACCTGTTCCTTGAAGGCCAACATATGTTGAAGCCCCATAAGTACCAGAATTAGTTTCACTGACTAATGCTTTTCCATCAAAACAATCTTTGATAGACAAATATGATGAATCACTATATAAGTGAGTACTTTTCCATAAATATTCAGAAATATTCTCTTCGTTATTATAGTTTTCAAAATCGTCTTTATATATAAGACGATCAGCTTTATAATCGTGTTCAGACTTCTTTATAGCAATATTATCAATAACCATGTATCCATTATTTTCTAAATCTAAGATAAAGTCAGACCAGTTGGTAGAAGTCTCGGTAATAGCATCGACTTCCACATGGATAATTCCATTTTCTTCAGTGACAGAATAAAATGGAGATGTACATGATACATTAACTAAATCGCTAGGTTTAAAAGAAATGCTAGTAATTACTGCATCTGTATTATTTTCTTTTAATTGATAGGTAAATTGATTAACACCAAATAATTTGATATCGAATTCAATAGTATAAGTGCCTTTATTAGTATCAAAAGGATTTTTACCACTACCAGAGCACAAAATTTGGTTTGCGTGATAAATTCCTTTTTGTAATTGGCCAACTTTCAAAGATTTATTAGTAATTGCTTCATCATCATTTTTAGTATCAATTACCGCTGCTATTGTGGCATCACTAGCCCAACATAAGTCATACCATAAATATTCGCTAATATTCTTAACACCATCATAGCTTTGGAATGTTTGATTGTATTTATAGCCGCTAAAATCTTTTTCTTGATCTGGATCTTTTATTTTATTGGTGGATATAGATACATTTATGTTATCGATTACAACATATCCAGCCCCATCAAATACAGCATAGAAATACGCCCAAACACCTGTAGTTCCATCGTAATCAATATCAAATGAAACGTGGTAATAATCATCAACTTTGGTGATTGTTTCAAAACTATGCGTACCCTCGATTTCACTTGTTTTATTAGGAACAAATCCTAAGCCACCAATATAATTATCTGTTTGAGGAACTAAATAAGAAAAACCAACCTTGGATGCATTGCTAACTTTGATATCAAATGTTGTCGTATATCTATTTGAGCCATTTGATTTTAGTGGAATTGTACCATCTTTGAATGCTAGTAAATCATTAGAATGGCAAAAATTCTGTCCACCTACTTTTATAGAATAGCCATCAATATTTTCTCCACTATCAATAATACTTTTTGTTGATGCATCACAAATCATGCCTAAATTATTCCAAGCAAATGAATCAACCGCGGTTTTTCCATCATAACTGCTGAAATCTTCACTATAAATAGGTGTAGCATTATCGCTATTTAACCGATTTTTAGTAGTATTATAATTGCCTATCAACAATGGTTCCATTAACGCACAAATAGTTGTCAGTAAAACTTTTCTTAACATTTTACTTTCCTCCTTTTTCCAATATAAATTCCTAAAATGGATAAAAGCGTTACAGTTGCTATAGAGGCCACAACAATTGGTACATAATTTGTTTTTTGCTTATTAGGAGTTGGCGTAATAATGCTTGGCTCATCAAAGTTTATGCTATCATCATTATCTTTTTCTTCTGGGATGATTGTGATATCAATATCTTTTTCTTCAATTATTTCATACATAATATCTGCAGAAGCAAACTTGTTTTCATCAACATTTTTGACATTAAATAATCCAATAACTTGGTCTTTACTTAATGCGTAATTATAAATACGAATTTCATCAATTACACCATTTAAATTTGGAGTATAATCAACATGGCTCTTTCCGATATAATTTAATAAGTATGATTCAACATTGCTTAAATCATAAACAAATTGTTCACTGCGTGAAACTTCTACACCATTAACATAGCTTATTGCCAAATTACCTTTGATAGTTAATGTAACGTTATACCATGTGTTTGGCTTTAAAGAATATATTTGTTGATTTACACTATAGGATATACCATCTTGCTTACCGCAAGCATAACCACTTGTTGTCATAGTTAAATAATTATTATAATCATTACCTAAATCAAACAATCTTTCAAATAATCCATTTGTGGTATCATTATATTTTACATCAATTGATAATGTCATTTCGTTGCTGATACCTTTTACTTTTCCAAACGATACATATGATGTGCCGTTTAAATTCACACCATTTCCAAATTTGCCTTGGCAAGAATTATATTCGCCTATAATCGTTCCATCATTACCATTATTTGACTTATCTTTAACAATATTATTTTCAATATTTTCAAAATCGTAATATAAGACTAATCCATCATTTAATGAGTTATAAGATATATTGTAATTTACATCCAAATTAGTATTATATACCTTTACTTTTCCAGTTTGATTTCCTCTTGTTAGTGTTGTGGTAGACCAGTCAATTCTAAGACGTAAAGTGCCAGAGTTTTCCAAATGAATTACAGCGAATTGTGTTGGATAATATAAGTCATTATTAGCAACTTTATAATTAATATCATCGATAGAAACAACCTTATCACCATAAGCTTGTAGTCTTACACTTACATCACTTAATGCTTCAATAGTAACAACACCAAGTTGCATATATTCTTTTATTGTTCCTTTTGATGGCCCCTCATAAAGAATTGTGCCATCTTGATTTTTAATACGAATATTGCCTGTTCCATCAAAAGATAAACGGTCATATAAGAAATTTTTGAAATCAATATTACTACTTTCACCAGCATTTAAATCAATATGTGTATCATTTTGCAAAGGAAGTTCTTCTCTTAATGTACGCATTTCATAAATACCCGTAGTTAGTGTTCCTTTTGTACATAAAATCTTAACAGTAATTTTGTCACTATTCTCAGAATATTTTTCTGGGATATCAAAATACTTGTTATAAAATTCTCTTCCCTTATATTCAACAGAAACAGAGAATTCCTTATTGTCATTAATATAAATATCATAGGAATAATTGTTGTCTGTGCCAAAATGAGTAATAGCCAATTCGTTTTTTACTCCTTTTTCTACCGCAATTGTATAACCAATATATCCATCGACAACCATACCGCGATTACATTTAGTAAAGCAATTGCCTGTCCAACTCTTATTATTATGAAAGAAATTATGAGCTGTTTCACTGAAATAATTACCGACATTAATAAAGTCTATTTCATTACTTTTTTTATACGAACATTCATATAAGTAGTCATAATATTCTTTACTTTCTGTTTTAAAAATATTCCAATATACAATGTATTTTACTTTATAGCATTTATAAAATGCACTTATTAGCACTTCTTGATTATCTGCTTTTAACAAGTATGTTAAATCATCAACTTTTTTTACGTTATCGAATATAGAATCACTAGAATAAAATAGTTCATTTTTTATTTTATTATCTTTTGATTGGCCAATATTGGAGTTTGTTAAAATTGGTGAAATCTCCCCAATGCTTTCAATGATGCCACTCATCATAATTGGTCCATACATAATAGCATCACTATGTGGTTCAGTATCACTTTCTAAATGAGATAATCTAAATGACATAGGGAATTTGATTTTGATAATATCTCCAACTTTAAAAGCGCGATTAATATTAATATATCCATCATTAGAAATATTTAAGTCAATTAATTTTCCATTATATGACATAGTTGCTTGTCCAGACACCCATGCTGGATATCGGACTTTCAAATTCGTTGTAGCTTCTTTTGTAACTTCAAAAGATACAACGTTTTCACTTGGAAAATTATGTTTTTGCTTTAATCCAAGTCCAGTAACAGTATCATTAATTTGTGAATTGATAAACAAATTAACAATAAGAGAATTATTATTATGATAATAAATATTTTGATTAAATTTAGCAAAATTTTCCCATCCTGTTGCGGTACAGCACCAAAAAGAGTTTTCAGCATCATGATATACTTTATAGTATCCATAATCCATGGAAATATAATAAGTTTTCATACCACTATCCCAATCAATAGAAGCCAAAATTTGGTTATATAATAGATTTTCGTAATAATCCATATAATATTTATTATTTGTAATGCGATATAACAAATCACAACATTTCATGTAGTTATAAGCACAACACGTTTCAGCATTTTGGAATCCAACTGTTTCAACTTGACGAGTCGGATGTAATTCTTCAAGTTCTGAGTTATTTCCATTTGCATATGTTCTTTCTTTTGTCATTAACTCAAATCCATTGATTCCGATTTGTAAATATTTTTCATCTTTTGTTGCAAGATATGCAAATAAGGCACTTCGCACTACCGGAATCGATCTATTACAATGAACATAAGAAAACGGATCTTCGTTAGCGTACATCTTATCAAACACATCTTTATCCACAAACTTAAAAGCTGCATCTAAAAATACTTGTTCATTTGTTTCTAAATATAATTGAAAAAAACAAATAGCGATGTCACCATATTCGAATTTTAAAACTCTTTTGTTTGTTTCTTCATCATACTTTGATACTCTTGTTGCCAAATATTTTCCAAGATTGTACCAAATTTTATATGATTTTTGACTATTTGCAAATTTGTAAGCATCGTAATAACCTTCTAAATTTTTGGCAAATGTGTAAAAGATTGGCCAAAATGCTGATCCTGTTTTTTCAATTGAGTCCAACTCAGACACACTAAAAGCACTCACATAGCCCGCATTTGCTGGGTCCATCTTGGCATAAGCTTCTTGACATTCATCAATCATATCAACAAATTTATTAATTTTAGCAAGTACTGCCTCATCATGCTCCTCAGCATATAAATAGGAATATGCACCTAAAAGAGTAATTTCAGCATCTCCCTCGCCAACTCCTTTAGCCGCCCATCCACCATATTCTTTAAAACCTGTGTCAATACCAGAGTTTAAATAGAAATTAACTAAAAGTCTATCAAGCGAATAAGACATGATGTAGTTTTTGTTGAGAATTTTTCCTTCATAAAATTCGCCTTGATTAACTAAAGATACATCATTTGGATTTGCCACATCGTTAATAAACACAATCTCATTTTCCTCCGTACTTTTTTTCATATAAACATCTTTTCCATTATTTTTAGTTACATTTAAATTGGGCACTAAGGAAAGCATTAAGCAAATGCCGCTAGCTAATTTTTTAAATAATTTTTTCATACTATAATTATACTAGTTATATAATTGCCATAAAAGTTTGAAAAAGGCATATTAGGTGTCAAAATGTAAGCCCTTTACTTATTTTGTGCGAACTTTTAATATGATTACAATTTTAATTTTGCTATTTGACTAAAAACAAACAAAAAGATCAATTAATTCGTTGATTAGGAATAAATTATATACTTATATTTTTAACCAAATTTTGCCAACTTGTTTATTTGACTTTGATTTTTATTAAGAATATAATTGGTGTTGAAAGGTAATTATTTATATAAGCCATGATTAAATGCGAAGAGCCTCAATACTACTTATTTGACATGACCATTCCTTTCCACGCTGTATATGGTGGGAAGAAACTTTTGAATGATTTTATTGAAAAACCAAGAATAATGAAAGATTATATTATTTATCTAGTAATTGAAGGAAAAATCTATATAAAACAAGATAATGTCTGTTCCTGTGTTGAACAACAAGAAATGCTTTTCAATCTTCCTTATTTGCCACAAGAAGGATACAAAAAAGAAAAATCATCTTTTTATTGGATTCATTTTACCAGTGCGAATAACCCTATAAAAATTACCAGAAGTGAATTAATAAACAAGCTTAATAACGATAAAGATTTTATGAAAAATAGAATAATAATTCCCACCCATGCTAAGGTGTCTAATTATAAAAATCTTGTACTTCTTATTAGTTTGTATTTACAAGAATTACAAGAAAATCGAAATAGTGTGGCAGAAGATTATTTTTTAAGTTTAATTTGCGCTGAAATATCAAGACAAGAACTTGGAAAAATACTAACCAAAAGCAATGATTTTCCATTTAAACTTAAAGAAATTGTCGAATATATTAACGTATGTTCCCATCTTATAAATTCAGTAGACGAAGTAGCATGCCAATTCGGCTATACTAGTAAATATTTATCATTTTTATTTAAAAAATATCTAAATACATCTCCTAAAAAATATATTGAAGATGCACGATTAAATCATGCTGATTCACTATTACTAGATAGTAATCTTCAAATAAACAAAATTGCATCTTTGGTCGGGTATGATGATGCACATGTTTTTATGAAAGCTTATAAAAGAAGCCGTGGTATGACTCCTTCTATCTTTAGAAATAAAAAATAAGTCTCAATGATTATCAGCGCTTTTGTGATATCATTGGGACTTTATTTCGAAAATAAAACATTTTTAATAATTTTTCAAGTTTTCATGGTTTTTCTATAATTCATCAAGAAATAATCAAATATTTTTATTACAGTCTTCTAATGATTCTTCTGTATCAGCATCGAACAAATGAATATGCATTGAATCAAAGCTTATTTTGAATTCTTTTCCAATTTCATGTTCGTTTTTGGAAGATAAAACCATAATAAATTGTCTATTAGTATTGAATTCCTCATTACCTAAATTAAAATAAACGTGTGTTTGATTCCCTAAATTCTCTTTAATGCCTGTTTTAACAATAAAACCCTCTTCATTAGGCAAAATATCCTCGCCTCTTACACCAAGAATAATTTTGTGTTTTTTGCCATCTAAATATTCTTTTTTAATGTCAATCATATCTTTTGCGGAATATTTAAGAGTTACACCATTCTCTAAAATGATTTGATTTTGTTTGTTTTTATAACAAAAGTCTCCTTTAAAGAAGTTCATTTGTGGTGTGCCAATAAATCCTGCAACGAAAACATTTTTAGGATGATTAAATAAATTATTTGGAGTATCAATTTGTTGAATAATACCATCTTTCATAACAACAATCCTTGTTCCCATAGTCATGGCTTCTATTTGATCATGGGTAACATAAATAAACGTTGTTTTTAACCTATTATGAAGATTAGTTATTTCTACGCGCATTTGAGCACGAAGTTTAGCATCTAAGTTACTTAAAGGCTCATCAAGCAAAAATACTTTTGGATTTCGAACTATGGCTCTACCTAAAGCAATTCTTTGGCGCTGACCACCTGACATTTCGCGTGGTTTGCGATCTAATAGCGATTCAATATCCAAAATTTTTGCAGCATAACGCACTCTTCTATCAATTTCTTCTTTGGACATATGTTTATATTCATAAACAGGCACAGGAGTATTCATAAAATAATCAAGTTTCTTTTTATAACTATCTAACTCATGCTCAACTAAAGACTTATCTTCAGTATTAACACGTTTCATTGTTTTCTCTAACCGAGTAATTTCTCTTTTTAGAACTCTTATTTTCTTGTTATCAATTGCCAAGATTTCTTTTCCAGATTCATCTAATTTAGCTACTGGAATTTTTCTTAATCTTAAACTAAAAGCAATGTTTTTATACGCCGTCATGTGTGGATATAAAGCATAGTTTTGGAAAACCATGGCAATGTTACGATCTTTTGGTTCTAATTCATTAATGAGTAAATCATCAATATAAATTTCACCTTTTGAGATATCTTCTAATCCCGCAATCATACGAAGCGTTGTGGACTTTCCACATCCTGATGGTCCAACAAAGACAATAAACTCATTATCTTCAATCTCCATTGAAAAATCCTTTACTGCTTCAACGTATCTTTTCTTACCTTTATTTTCTGATTCAAATATTTTATAGACATGTCTTAATGATACTTTTCCCATGATATCACTCCTTTGCTTCCAATAATTTATTTAGTGTCTTTTCTAATATTTTTTCACTAACCATTGATTTAATTATATAACAATTTCCTAATTTATCTTCATGGAATAATGTCTTTCCATCATCAGTAATTTCAACAAATCCCGCCTTAGATTTATTAAGAACTTCATTATCTCCATAAATAGCATAATATACAGTTAGCAAATCCCATGATGGCCTATTACCATTTGCATATTTTTTATAAGCAAACGCTACTGGATTTAATTCATAATCTTCTACAATATTTCCGCCAGTAAACACATTGCTTCCTAATTTAAAATCGCAAAAATAAACAGGGACATTTTTTATAAGACTAATTTTTTTACTTGCATCTATATCTGAAACAATATTATATTCTGCAGATAAATCCGCTAATGCAATATTGCTATCAAAATATCCGCCCATAATAACAATTTTTTTTAAAGCTTTTTGCATTAATTCTAATCCAGTAAGTGGAGAAATATCATCTGGTTTTGAATTTATCAAGGCTGCTAAATTATTAAGTTGGCCTATGCAAATTAAGGTGATATTTTCTTCTTTTGCTAATGATTTTCTTAATAAAATCAACGCCTCTTCATATTCTTCTGTTTGTTTAGGAGATAAAGCAAATTTTTTTGCCATTTGGCTTAAAAATGCATCATACTTCTTATCATCAAAATAATGCAAATCTCTTTTATTCACGCCAATTTCAAATGTGTTTTTATAATAATTATTAATAACTTCTATTCCAGCTCCCGCGTATTTAGCGGTTGTAGTATGCGTCATTCCTAATATTTTACATTTTCCTAAATTATGTAAAACATTGGCAATAGCAAGTGCGCCAGCATCATCGCAATCGGCGCCTAAATCTGTATCAATCCAAATCTTTTCCATTTAAAAGTACCTCTTTATTCGTTCCATAAAAGATATCTTCTTTATTACTAATTAGTTTCAAAAATTCTTCAAATTTATCCCATGTGTTTTCAAAATCAAATTCATAGGCATGACCCCAAATATAAAATATTTTGTCTTCATTACCATCATAATTTAAAAATTCATCTGCTAAATTAAACAAATGATCAAAGTCTAAACAATGAACAGTTGGTCTGAAATCTAGTAAGTTACTTTGTAAATCAAAATTATATGTCGATAAAATGTTTCTTGAATATAAAATAGGTGTATTTTCTTTTATAGTATTAACAACTAAATTATTTACAGTACCAAATGGATATGCCATACCAATGACTTTATATCCTACTAATGTTTCTAAAAATTTGCGATCATCTTCTACTTCTTTAATAATTTTTTCTTTGCTTAATTTAGTTAAGTCTGGATGGTGGGAAGTATGAACTGCAACTTCATGATTAGCATATAATGTTTTTACTTCATCAATTTCAACTTTATTATGTGGTGCAGTCCATTTTTGCCATTTAACTTCTCCTTCTTTTCCTAAACTTAATGAGTTTAAATTAAATGTGCATTTTAAGTTATATTTATCTAATAACTTTACAAGACGTCGATCTTGAGTAACTCCATCATCAAAACTAAATGTTATTGCCTTGTGTTTATTATTTGAAAACATGCTTACTGCCTCTATCTTGGAATGTATGGAAGTACAATTGAAGCTTCAGCAGTTGTTTCTTTTACTGTACTAGTTGAGTTAGAAGTTGAACTATTACTACATGATACTAATCCAACCAAAGATAAAACACCTAACAAAAATAATAATACTTTTTTCATAGTTATTTTCCTCCTAACGAATTATAAAAACTATTTACAATATTATAATAACTTGCTTCAACATCTTGTTTATATACTTCTAACATTGTTGCTACACTATAAGAAATATTTTTTGCAAAATGATAAACACCATCTTTCGTTTGTACATATGCTCCAATATAGTATGTTTGCTTATAGTCATTAATATTATCTACTTTATATGTGAAGTCACTAGTAGCATTTGTATTTATAATTTTGCGTGCATTTTGTGGTAGTTCCTTAGTTTCTTGGAATTCAAAATTTGAAGTCATTACTAAGACACCTATTTCTTTTACATCAATAAATGTTGAAGTATCAAAACTATAGAAGGCATCAATACTTACATTTTTAAAATCCGAATAACGAACTTCGTTGGTATCATCGTTTTTTATAATTGTATAATCAAAACTTAATCTTGCTTGTGTTTGCACGTTTTTAAAGCTTTCAATTACTGATGGATAAATAGTAACTTCAAATTGTAAATCAAATTGATTTAAATAAGTAATGCCCACTACTTGTTTACCAATTTTAGTATTGTCAAACTTATTTATAGTCACATTATCTAAAGAAGTAGCAACAATAGTTTTCCCACTATCATATGTTTCCAAAATTTCTAGTCCTGCTAAATCTAATGATTCGCCTACTAAATAATTTAATTTTGTAGGTGTTTTAGACATTTTGCAACTTACTACATTATCATCTTTAACATGAACAATTATATCTTTTGAAATATTATTACCATATTCATCAACAACTAATATAGTTAAGGTATAATCTCCCGCTCTATTTTTATTAAAATTAGAAA
>URQK01000013.1 GCA_900549975.1 uncultured Mollicutes bacterium | reverse complement strand
ATCTAAAATCATCACCGCAGTATTTGTATACTGCTTCGTTTTGCCTTTTTAATTGAACTTTCAATCCATCAAGAGTCAAGTCTTCACCAACATAATAATTAGTTTTAAAGTTATCTGTATCAATAACAAGTTCTTTACCAACTTTATCTAAGTTATACAAGTTAACATTATCAAACTTAATTATCATATCTTCACTATGTTTAATAACAACTGCCACTTGTTGCCACCAATTAGCATCTTTACTAACGTTAGGAATAAAATCAAATGTTAAGTGTGTTCCATCGAATGATCCACCGATGATATATTCACTATTATCTTTGCCAACATAACCACTTTGATTATATGTTACACAAGGTTGTCCACTTTCGTTATAACATATATAAAATTCTTTACATTTTGCCTCTAACACATCTAAACTTAAGCGATATCTATTTCCACTTACTAATTTAGTTAATCCATTAAAATAGAACATTTCCCAAGCATCCGTGCCTGTTCCTATTTTTGATGCTTCTAAGTAATGATTGCTTTCATCACCATTTATAGTTAAAGAATCCAAGCTTGCATTATATACGTTAGCAATATTAGATAAATTATTCATTGGCGCACTAGTTCCAATATCAAGACTCTCAAAATCCATGTCATAGTCATAAGCTAATACGGGCTTTGAAATAGAAATATTATCAACATAAACTTTGTCTGTAACATCAAAATCTTTACCGGTCATTGTTACATATGAATTTTGACCATTAATTTTTCCAGCCACAAAAGAGAAAGTTAAATGGCTATTTACATAACTTGCATTACTAGTATTGCTAGTACTTAATACTTCCATATTAGTGCCATTAACAATTTTTACACCTGTCCAAGTAAACGTTTGGTATTCAATAAATAATGTAGCATTACTTGCAGAAGTTTCAATAGTTATATCCATTGAAAGAGTATATGTTTCTCCATCTATTAACTTTTCTAAGTTATTTGAATCCGATGTTCCTAAGCCGCCTAGTTTACTATACTTAGCGGTGTCACTACCAATAATCATATATTCCAAAGCTTTACTATCGTTATAATCGACTACTTTGCTATCTACATGTGAACTTTCAAACCACATAAATTTTTTTGCATTAAAAATTTGTTCTCCTGTTGTGGATAAATTATAATTTTCAAAATTTTCTTGATAAATTTTTTCTTCTTTCAATGTAGTTTCTTTTTCTTGAGCTTTAATACTGACTTTATTATTAGTAAATATAACACTACCTAAAACAAGCAAAGAACTTACAAGCAATAATTTTTTGTTCATTTTGTATACCTCTATTTCTTAGAAATTTTTATATCATCAACAATTAATACGCCTTTACCATATAGACCAATGACAATATAGTAATCATTTGCAGCGCCAGTCGTAAAATCATAAATCATCTTTTTGGTTCTATTTAGTTCCACATTATCAGCAAATCGACCTACCGCTGTATCCTTATCTAAATGTGATTGGCTTCTTGCTAAAATATAAGCATATCCATCTAGTAAAGGATTGGTATTTTGTTTGATTTTTTCCATTAATTTATAAGAAAACTCTACACGATATGATGTATTTGCTTCTAATTTTATATATTTAGAATTAGAATACATAAATTCAAACCAATTGTCATTAAAATAACGATATGTTTCTTCATCTAATCGAGAAGACATTGAATACTTTCCAGAAATAACTTCTGTCTTATCATTTGTTAAATGTCCCCAACGGTTAAAACCATAAGTAAATGTTGAATCATTGAGAACCATACCTTCAAATCCTTCTACATAATCTAAACCTTTGTTGCTATCAAAAGGTCGTACATTATTTATATTTTTAACATCATCACCAGTAACTATTAACCCTTTAGGATTTTCAACAATATTTATATTATCAATTAAGTAACTACCTATATTTTTAACACCAAATGCTAAAGATAATTTTCCATCCTTAGGAGTAATAAATGTAAATGATTTAATCGAATTAGGCTCATCCGGACGATCATACCATTCACCAATTGTTTGAATAGAGGCACCATTATTCATTAAATGTAAATAATAATAACTTGCATTTCCAGCAATGGATGCTCCTTTAGTGGAAAAAGTTATTGTATAAGCTGCATTGTTTTTTATTTTCAACAAACTTGGGTCAGAGACTAATCCATCATTCTCTTGGTGCGGAACTTCACCTAAAACTTCGATTGATCCTTTACTTCCTAAAATATTTGTATCATTATTTATGACATTTTCATTGTCAGAATACCAAGCATTCTTTGATGAAAGTAAATTATATTTTTTATCAAAAGATTGTACATATCCTGTTTTATTTTCAATAATAATCTTACCTGTTTTTATTTTGTTTGCATAAATGCCTTTTCCATAAATTTCTAAAGAATATGGACCATTATTTCCTGTTATAACACTAACAGTTTTGATAGCTTTTTCTTCACTAACATCTTGAAAATTACTAACAACATTTTCTTCTTTTTTGTTATCTTTTGTCACAACAATAAATCCATCTTCATCACCCATCTTGTGTTCAGATAATTTTAAAGATGGAGTGTATTCAAATGTTACTTCATAATTACTAGATGCTTTTAAACGAGTGTTTTTTAAATCCTCACCATTAACTTCTTCATAAAATTTATCTATTTGTTTATAATTACCAACATTCATTTTTCCAAGAGGATACATTTTTTGTTTATAATTACCAACTTGTGCTAAACGAATAGCTGGTGCACCAGTTTCATCAACAATAGAAACCGCTAAGGTGTATTCTCCATCACTTAAATTTTTATCGATATTAAATGAAGTGTACACATTCATAGTTTCGCCATTAAGCAAAATTCTTAAATCATAATTTTTATTATCAACAGCTTGTTTTATTACACCATTACTATCAATTAAATATAATCTTAAATTATGATTTGGTAATGTAAATCTTCCAACACCTGAATTAGAAATTTTTGTTAACACATATGCTTTATTTCCTTGTTTAATATCTTGCGGATATTTCGCCATATCAACTTTAAAGCGGTAACCCATTTTTTCATTACCCCTATTAAATAGTTCGGCATATCCTTTTTCAACAATATTAGCAACTTCTGTATTTATCCATCCCATAACAGTCGAGTAATTAGCGCGTGATTTAAACATCATTTCATCAACAGCTTCAATAGGATCCATACCATATATTTTTTTTGAGAAAGCTTCAAATCCTGCGAAAAATTCACCACAATTTGATACTTTTTTTCCACTCCTAATTAAATCAGATAATGCTTTTTCATCTGTAGAATATTTAGTAACGCCATTGCCAGCCATGCCATCTCTTCGGTAGCCAACATATTCAACCTTCATAGCGTGATCAATAGCCGACCAAGCTAAATAATCTTCATATGCACATATCCCGTTTGTGGCAGCACTGCTACCATCATCATTCGTTCCTTGATAATCCCATGAATTGGATAAGAATAATGTCTTGCCTTCCATAGCAAAATATTTAGCGTATTCATCAATAATATAAGCCAAAGTAAACATTCTTTCTTCCATGTTTTTAAAAGTATGTCCACTATGCCATTCGCCAAACATACCATATCCTCTAATATCAATCGTATCAATATATGTGTTGCTAGCATACCTTTCAGCGAGTTTTGCCATAAAACGTTCAAAGTACTGTTTATAAGTAGGATCAGTTATATCGTTAACACGAGCCATTACGCTACCAGAATAAGAGTATTCTTGATAATTAACGTTATATGGTGATTCGTTTAACCATCGCGGAGCGCCAAAGAATACTTCTGGCAAAGACAAAGAATCTGTACATATACGTAAGTTAATTCTCTTTCCTTTTCCGGTCCAATATTCAATGGTTTTATCTATTAAACTCCAATCAAATACATTTTCTGTTTTTTCAATAAGAGCCCAAGATGTTTGAATGCCTACATTATCTACTTCGGGCAAATCACCATTTTTACCTAAATCTAACTTTCCTAATTCTGTTTGCTCTTCTAATGTAATCCAACCCATGCCTCTATTATGTAATGCGCCACTAACAGATGTAGGATAAGTAGTAACATATCCTTTAGTTTCTTTACTGTTATCATCTATATTATTAGGTTTTGAATTTGAAGAACAACTAGAAACAAAAGGAATCATCATTGTTAAACAAGTAATAACTTTGCTAATTTTTTTCATAATCCTCACCTACATTTCTTCGTAATTAATTCCATCAAATATTGTTGATGTTTTAGCAAGTACCTCAACTTTAAATGATGCACTTACGTTTTCGCATATGATTTTGATAACATATTCGCCACTTCGATAAGAATCGAATCCACCTATATCAATGGAATATCCACCATTAATAATGTCTTGTGTTAATACATTACTATCTCCATCCATATATTTTGCAGTCACAATTAAATTGGTTAAATCTAAAGCTTCGCCATAAGCATATTTTGTTTTTACTTTTGATGTATCTAATGTAATGCTTATTGCCTCTCTAACAATTAAAATTCCATAAGTTTCTTTAACTCCATTTGCCGTAATAGTTAATAATT
This sequence comes from uncultured Mollicutes bacterium, assembly GCA_900549975.1. Classification (GTDB taxonomy): domain Bacteria; phylum Bacillota_I; class Bacilli_A; order RFN20; family CAG-826; genus RUG131. The sequence goes on along the minus strand of URQK01000013.1, from coordinate 20,441 downwards.
GCTTTCCTATAACTGAACTATTAAATCCCATTACTTCATATTCATTTTCATTTAAGATACGCGTATTATTATTGGTATACGTTGCAATTACAATTAAGCCATCTTTTGTATATGCTTCGCCATAATTAAACTTAGTTTTTGCTGAAGTAGTATTAATAGTTAATTTACTTATAATTGGAGTTTGTTTAAACACGATATTATCAATATTTATTAATACATTTTCACTATCTTTTGACTCCGTCATAAATTGAAACTGTTTATAGTCCTTAATTGTCTTACTCACGACAAATTTTACTATTAATTTATTGCTTACTAAAGTGGCACCGCTAATAAGATCGCCTGTTACATTAATATGATTGCTACTTAAATCAATCGTTACATAATTAACTGGACTAACCCAAGTTCCACCATAATAAACATACAATTTAGTAACATTTGTCAATTTAATATCCATTGATAGTTCATATTCTCTGTTGCGATTTAAAAAACCCAAATTATTTAAATACGCCGCCGTTACTCCTTGATCGGATTTAGCGTTATAAGAAACATTTAAACTCTTGTTGCCGTTTTCTTGAATGATTTCTGTTTTTGAAGAATCAGTATAAATATTGCCTAAATACGTAGCGAATGTTGAGTTAAATTGGCCCAACTTTTGATTTTCAAAAGTATTGTTATAAGAGCATTCTTCATAACTAATTTTCACATCATCAAAATAAACCACACCATCCTTGGTATTATATGCCGTAAATTTAATATAGCCATTACAATTTTCTATAGCATTATAAGCCATAGTAAAATTAAATGTTAATATGTTATTAGAATAAGAAACATTAGATATGTTATCCCCGCCTGGATTACATTCTATATTGCCATTAGGATAAACAATCGCCGATCCCCATTTTTCATCTCCACCAACAAATTCCACATACATTTTCTCAATGTTTTGCATTTCTAAGTATGTCATAGTGCGATAAGTTTCACCTTCATTACATAGGCTTAAATTCATATTGCTCGCTATACCAAATCCTCCAACTACCGAATAATCATTGCTATCAATAAGTGGGCATTTAAGCATATTTGAATTGTTGTGCTTTTCTGTTTTTGTGTGTTCCCAGTTATTTGCCCATATGAAACCAGTTTGTGAATCTACAGTATTATTTTTATCAACTATAAAGTCTTCAAAATTTGCTTGATAAATTATTAATTCATCGCTTTCTGCTTTTAATATTTTATCTCCACCAATAGTTAATAAAGTAAAAGATAGACTTAAACAAAGCAACAATGTTTTTTTCATATGTCTCTCCTTTTTATTTAATTGCACTACCAACCGCTCCACGAACGAATGCTTTTTGACAACAAATATACACAATAACCATTGGTAAGGCATATATTACGCATCCTGCCAATAATTGATGCCAAGGTGGAGCAATGTAGTTTGATGTCTTTAAAAATTGTAATCCTAATGCTAATGTATAATGATCAGGATCTAAAATATAAATACTTGGCGCAACATAATCTGACCATGTTCCAATAAATGAGAAAATAGCCATTGTGGCTAGAATTGGAGCGCAATTTGGTAATAAAATATGAATTAAAATTTGAAACGAATTGCATCCATCAATTTTAGCGGCTTCATCTAATTCTTTAGGAATGCCCATAAAGAATTGTTGAAGTAAGAAAATATTATAAGCACTTCCACCAATTGATGGTAATATTAATGGCCAAAAACTTCCCACCATTCCTAATTTAGCAAATATCATATATGCTGGAACCATTGTTACGACCCAAGGTAACATCATCGTTGATAATAACAATGTAAAAGCCACTTTTTTCCCTTTTGCTTTAAATCGTGCAAATCCGTAAGCTACCAAAGTGGATGCTGTAATACCAATAATCATGTTACTAAACACTAAAAGCAATGTATTTCCTAATTGCTTTAAGAAATTTGTTTGTGTTAGATAAAATGCGAAGTTTTTAAAATTTAAGAAATTAGGTAATTTAGGCGGATAAGCATAAATGTCACTTGCTGTCTTTTGAAACGAACATATAATCATCCAAATAAACGGCATTGCAAGAACAAGCCCTAAGATAATACCAAATATTGTTCTTAAAGTGCTGCCCATTATTCGTTTTTGTTTTCTTGTTAAATGTGTCATTATTTATCACCACCATTGCCATAGAATACTAATTTGTTGCTTACTTTAAAGTAAATTGCTGTAAATATGATAATAATTACAAACAACACCCATGCTTGAGCACAAGCATAGCCCATTGTTTTTGAGCCATCTAACGAGAAGGCATTTAATACAACGTTCCATGCCATAGTTAAAGTTTTATCCGTACCATTTCCAAACAAAAGCTGCATTTCAGCATAAGCTTGTAATCCACCAATTATACCTGTTATCGATATAAAAAATAATGTTGGTGATATCGTTGGTATAGTTACCGAAAATAATCTTTCTACTGCGTTTGCACCATCTAATTTTGAAGCTTCTATAACTTCTTCTGGTACTCCTTGAAGAGCGGCTAAGCATATAAGCATATTAGGGCCTATACTTGTCCATATTCCCATAAGTAAAACTGATCCCATTGAATTAGAATAACTGGTCCAATCAATTGGAGATATCCCAAAGAAAGACAAGAAATAATTCAAAAGCGAAAAATCTTTACTAAATAATTGTGACCAAACCATAATTGATGCTACGGAAGGAATAATTGCTGGTAAATACACTAGTATTCTTACTAACTTGTTACCTCTAAATTTTTTATTCAAAAGCAAAGCAAATAGTAATGCTAAAAACAAAGAAACAAAAGTCTTTACAAAAGCATAAAGGAAAGTATTACCAATTGAAGATAAAAATAAATCATCTTTAAAAATATTTATATAGTTCTGAAAGCCAATAAATGTTCCTGTTCCATTTAAGTCTAAAATTGAAACTTTTTGGAAGCTATATACTAAAGACGAAATCATTGGTATTATCGTAAATAAAGAAAAGCCAACAATCCATGGCAAAATATAAAGATAAAATTGAGCTGTCTCTCTTTTTTGTCTTTTATGAATATATGGTTTGTTGTGTTTAGTCATTTCCATATACTATCCCGCCTTAAATTGATGCTTTGATTGATTTATTAATCTCATTTAATGTTGAGTTAAAGTCTAATTGGCCATCGTAATATTTAGCAAAATGAGTTGAAAAACATGTTTGAATTCTTTGGAAACTAATATTTGGGTTATAAACTGTTGCATGTACAGCCCCGGAAGCAACATAATTGTAGAAGTATTGTGTCATTTTTGATACTTTTTCATTATCATTTTTTAAGAATGCATCACTTGAAGCAATGGTTTTATTTCCTGGAATATTAAAAGCAATTTTAGCAAGTCTTTTTAGCCCTTCTGTTTGATAAAATTCTAGCCATCTCCAAGCTATATCTTTATGTTTTGATGATTTAGCTATCGCATGAGATACCATCGCAGATGTTGTAGAATAAGCTTTATCGCCTTTTTTCTCAACTGGAGAAGGTGCAATACCTACTTCAAAATTCAAATTATAGAAATCATAAGCCGCAAAAGAATATAAACCATTAAAAATGGAAAATGTTCTACCTTGTTTAAATAATTCTTGCTCACTTGTATTTGATCCAGAAGTATAACTTGCTGGTGCTTTTCCATTGTTTTGGTTTTTGTTGAAATATGAAAACTCTGTTGCATTATCCTTTTGCAAGGCGCAATAAAACGAAAACGCTTCTCTTAAATGTTCATTATTAACATTCAATTCCGTATTATTATTTGTATACATCGTTGCGCCTGTCATTTGCACTAATTCATGAAGATGCTTAACTGGCTCAAATCCTAATGAAGTTCCATAAGTAACATTTTGTTCTTTTTGAATAGTGGATGTCATTTCATAAAATTCACTCCAGGTCATTGGATTTGTTTCTGAAATGATAAATTGTTTTTCAGGATGTGATGCATTATAAGAATCTAACATTGTTTTGTTATAAATAAGCATAAAGTCTGGTGAAAAGTCTTTAATAAGTGCTCTTGTTGTGCCTTGATAAGTATAAGCATCATTAATATCCCATAGATCACTTTTACTTAATACTGATGATTTTTCGATGTAAGTATCTAATGGTTCTAAAAAACGGGCATATGCATTAAAATAACCAATTTCCATCATCATAATGTCTGGGACAGAACTTCCAGTGAATTTTGTACCTAAAGATCCATAATAATCTCCACCTGGTGTTTCTGTTTCAATGCGATATCCTTCTTCTTTGATTGATGCATTAAATTCTTTTAATAGTTGATTTAATATGTTTGTATACGCTGTTGACTCACTTGATACTAAATAAGTTAAAACTTTTTCTCTTCCATTAGTGTTTCGATTACTATCACAAGCAACTAGGCCTGCGGTCGCTAATGCAACTACTCCTAATGTTAATAATTTTTTATTCATTATTTCTCCTCCTATTTGTATTCTGGCAACCAATCTTTATGTGCTTCAAACAAATCATCACATAATGATTTAATATCATCCATTGATAATTCACTACTTGTATGTGGATCCAAATAAGCAGCCATATAAACTAATTTTTTTTTACGTTCATGTGCCGCTAAAATAGTCATATTTTGAACATTAATATTTGTTCTATTAATTGCAGCACATTGCTCTGGTAAATCACCTACATATGTAGGATGGATTCCTTCTCGGTCTACTAAACAAGCAACTTCAACACAAGCATCATTTGGTAGGTTAGTAATTAATCCTTTATTTAAAACATTACCATGCATTTTATATGGAACATCATTTACTACAGCGTTAATAATACCTGCGGCAAATTCACGGCTCTTAACATGTTCAATATTATGAGATACTAATTTTTCACGCATTTCTTTCCATTCCGCAATTTGCTTTACACAACGTCTTGGATATTCATCTAATGGTATTAAGTATTTGTCAATTAATTCTGGATAACGATCTTTAATATACCAAGGTGTATATTCTGATGTATGCTCACTACTTTCTGTGATATAATAGCCAAATCTATGCATCATATCATGACGTACTAAGTCCCATTTCATCGTTTCATAATATTCACCTGATAAACTTCTCTTTTTGATTTCTGGATATAAATCATTGTCATTCATATCTGTTATTTTTAGTAACCAAGCTTGGTGATTAATACCAGCGATTTCCCATTTGCAATGGTCAATTAAATCATTCATTTTTAATGACTCAAATAATCCTTTTACACAGCATTGTACGGAATGACAAAGCCCAACTGTATTAGGCCATAAATATCTTTGTAGATATCCTGTAAGCATCGCCATTGGATTAGCGTAGTTAATTAATAATGCTTTTGGACAAACATCTTTCATATCCTTACAAATATCTTCTAATACTGGTATTGTTCTTAAGGCTCTAAATATTCCGCCTATGCCTAATGTATCAGCGATAGTTTGACGTAATTTATATTTTTTAGGAACCTCAAAATCAGTCACTGTACATGGTTCATATCCTCCAACTTGAATAGCATTAACAACGAAATTAGCATCTTTAAGTGCTTTTCTTCTATTCAATGTAGCTTTAATTGTTGCCTTTCCTTTATATTTTCTATTTATATTAACTAGCATTAGACGAGAATCTTCTAATCTTTCTTTATCGATATCATATAAAGAAATCTCAAATTCTCCTAATTCTGGAGTTAAGATGCAATCTCCTAACACATTTTTAGCAAATATTGTGCTTCCTGCACCAACGAAACAAATTTTTATCATATAATAATACCTCTTTCTATAACTAAAATTTTAGCAAAGCCATGTAATCGCTTACATAATAATATGTTGTCTGCTGTATCACTTTTGTTGCATCACTACCTATTTAAACATCTAAATTCACTCGGTGAAACGCCTGTTTTTTCCTTAAATATTTTTACAAATGAAACATAGTTAGTATAACCTACAGAATACGCTATTTCCTTGATGGACTTTTTACTATCTTTTAATAAAACTTTCGTTTTTTCCATTTTTAAATTAATAAGATAATCTTGTGGTGGCATTCCCATTTGTTTTTTAAACAATCGGAAGAAATAAGTCCTTTCTATGCCTATATAATCAGCAACATCATTAACAGAAATTCCTTTTTGATAATTCAAATTCATATATTGCAATGACTTGTCTATATATTCACGATTAGATACTTCTGTTGTTGTCCTTTCAATCATCATTTCCGCTAGAATCAAATATAATTCACCGATTAAAACATATTCCGCTGATCCTTCTTTTGTTTGAAGATTTGTCATATCTTTTAGTCTTTGCAATATTGCCTCATAACCAGCTGGTCTAACAACATAATTATCATTGGTAAGAAAGCCTACTTTTTTCATTAATTCCGCAGCTTCCATACCTCCAAATCCTACCCAATAATAAGAAAATGGATCTATTTTATCTGCTTCATAATAAGTCATAATATTAGGAGGAAGCAAAAAGCAATCTCCTTTTGAAACGTTGTATGTTTTATCTCCAACCACAAACTTGCCTTTGCCTTTAGTAACTAAGTGCATAATGTAATATTCCCTTCGGCTAGGGCCGTAAGAACTTCCACATCTTTTATTTTCCCATCCCGTTTCATAAACGGATATGAACATACTATTTCGACGTTGTGTGTAAATTAATTTGTATTTACCTTCAATGCCCATTATTTTTAAATCGTAATTTCGTTCATGCTTAGTGCATAACGATTCACTAGAGAATCTTTTCATCATTTCTAATTTGTGCAATTTTAAAGCAACTTGCACTTTATCTACGCCGCCAATAACAGTTAAACCATCATTAGTAATTGTTAAAGGAACATCAATAACATCAAAGTTTTGTGGGAAAATCAAATACCAAATTGGCGCAAAATCATAAAGGATTGATGTTGATTTATTAATATCAAGCTTTCTTGCTCCTCCTATATAATCTTTTTGCCAAATATAATAATTTTCCATAACAATACGTGCAAAAGGGTTGTGACTATGCTTAATTAATTCATAGTTTTCTCCGTTCAAAACAATGTTATTACAAACATCTAACGGCAATAATAAAACATTTAATCCACTAGAAATTATTTCTCTACTTGCCTCAATGTCACTAACAATATTGCATTCAGAATCAGGTGATGTTTTACCAAAATATCCACTATAAATAGAGCCCGCCATTGCAACTATACTTACTTTTTTATTTTTTAAAATAGTAGTAATTCTTGCTAATGATGTAAACGGAGATAATGCCACAACGACAAATTCATCATTAGGGTTAGCCATTAACACTTGGCGATATCCTTCTTCATAGTTCGAATAAATTTTTCCGCCAAATTTATGAAGATCAAAATCTTTTATCCATTCTTTTTGTGGATGAATAGCATTATTCAAATTTGTAGAAACACCCTTACAAATAGCAATATTATCAATATTTAATTCGAAAAGAATTTTAGCAATTAATTTTGTTTTGTACTCCACATCACCTTGAGATATAGAAAACATATCAATTTTAAACATATTGGTTGACAATATTAAAGATATAGCCCATATGTCATCAATGTCTTCACCAATATCAGTATCAATTATTAATCTTTTCATGATAGTAATTATTATTTTTCCTTTCTAATAATTTTTATACTTATAGTGCCCTATCATATTAATTTAATTATAACTTATAAAAATGTTTCATACATATATTTTTGTTGTTTTAGCACAACCAAAAGTTGCCAAATCATAAACTCTTGTTGCTAACACAATGCATAATAAAAACGAAGTTCTTATAAGCTTCGCATTTATTATTTTTTTTCATTATTTTGCTTTTTTAGTTTTTAAAACAAAATATCCTAAGCAAGTAACTAGCATTAACGCACCAATAATAACAATGAAGTAATTTTCACTATTTAATGCGCTTATCAATAAAACACTTCCATTATCCACATTATTTGAAGTTTTGTTTTCTTCTAAAGCTATTAAAGATTTAAGATAATTCATTGTATCAAGAATTGTTGCATCTCCTGAGTCAATCGTGGAATCAACGATAGTTTTATTAGTTTCTGATAAATTTTCATATTTTACAAGTAGCCTATCTAATTTAGCCCTTGCCTCGCTACCTTTAACTAATGCAGCGCATATGCCATTCTCGCCACCTTCTTGTCTTAGTTGTTTCCATTCATTAATAAACTCTTCTGCATAATCTTTAACTACTATTTCAAAACTTTGTATAAATGCAACACCAAATTCATCAACTACTTTTGCTTCAACTTGATATGTTCCCTTTGCTGTTACATTTACTAAAGATGTATCTAATATCATTTCTTTTTGTGTTACTTTACGATCGTTTCCATTTGCTCTTACTAATGTACCTTCCAAGTTGGTTAAATTAAACTCTTCGTTTAGTCCATATTCAAGTTTTACTTTGCTAGTATCTAAGGTAAATGCATTTGTTACGTTATCAAGTTTAAATACTTTGATATTATCCATTTTAAGAATCATATCACTGCTATGCTTAATAATAATTGCAACTTGTTGCCACCAATTAGCATCTTTACTTGTGCTTGGTTTAAAATCAAACGTTAAATGTTTGCCATCAAATGAGCCACCTAAAATAAATTCATTAGTGTCTTTACCAACATATCCGCTTGGGTTATATGTAACACATGGTTGGCCACCTTCGTTATAACAAATATAAAATTCTGTACAATTAGTTTCTAATATATCCATAGTAATACGATAATTTGTATCACTAACCAATTTGTTTAATCCATTGATATAGAACTTATCCCAAACATCTGAACCCGTTCCATTCTTACTAACTTCTATATAATGATTTGATTCACTGCCATTAATAGCAATTGATAATTCATTTGTTCCATTATATATATTTGGAATATTAGATAAGTTATTGGCCGGAGCGCTTGTACCAATCGCTAAGTTTTCAAAGTTCATATCATAATCAAAAACATCAAGTGTTTCTTTTTCAATTGATAAATTATCAAAAATAACTGATGATTCACTAGTATAATTATGTGCAGTTATTTTTATCCAACCATTGTCGCTTTTAAGTTTTCCACCTATAAATGTAAAAGATAATTTTCCGTTTTCATATTTAGCATTAAATGTCGTTTGATCATTTAAAATGGATACGCCACTATTAGAAACTTTTATACCTGTCCAAGAATTAACTTGATATTCAATAAATAGTTCCGAACTAGCTGTTGTACCTTGCATATTCAAATCAACACTAAATACATATTTTTCACCAGAAACCAATTTTGCTAAGTTGTCTATTGCTCCTGTTCCAATACCGCCAAATACTGTGTATTCCTTATTGTTATTTATTTTGTACTCTAATGCCTTACTTCCATTTGACTCAATAATGCTAGGCGTTACTCCGCTTTCAAACCAAAATAACTTCTTACTATTGTAAACTACATCTCCATTATCTCCTACACCAAGAGATTCGAAATCTTCTTCATAAATATAGTTATTTAAAGTTGATTCCTCTGCTTTTACTTCTTTAGTACTTGTCGCCAATAATGTTGGCAAAATCATTAAAAACAAAAATGCGATTAGTTTATTTCTCATAAAAATAATCCTCCTAATATAATTAAAAATACCAATGCTATGTAACCGCTTACAATATATAAAAGTTGTTTGCTAATTGAATAATGTTGTTTATTTAAGCTAGTTTTTGCTAACAATTTTTTTAAGTAATATTGGCTTTTTTATCAAATTCCGCATTAAATTTCATTAAATGTGATATAATACACGCATTGGAGGGGATATTTATGATATCTAAAACTATTGCATTAGACGTTTTAAATGCTGGTTTAGCAACTGGTGCAGATTTTGCTGAAATATTTGTTGAAGAAAAATCTAACACTGGTCTTTCCATTGATAATGATAAAATTGAATCTATTTCATCAGGAATTATCTATGGAGCAGGTATACGTCTATTAAAAGATTTAAGAAGTGTATATGGATACACAAATGATTTATCAAAAAAAGGTTTAATGAATTTAGCCACTACTCTTGCTGGTGCATTTAATGGCGAAAGAATTAAAACTGTAACCGAATTAAAAAAGCAACGCGTTAATAACATTCATAAAGCCAAAAAGCCTTTACATTTAATGAGTAAAGAAGACAAAATTGCTTTCATTACTAAAATAAGTGACTCTATGAAAGATTATGGAGAACAAATTGTTCGTCGAGTTGTTAGTTTTGCAGATAACAACCAAGATGTAACTATTTTTAATTCTGATGGTAAAATTTTCCATGATGTACGCGAAAGAGGAAGAATGTACATTACTGCTTTAGCCGCTAACAAGGACTGTATTGAAAATAGTGGCGTTGGTCCTGGTGCATCTAAAGGATTTGAATTTTTTGAAGAAGACATTAATCCAATAGAATTAGCTAAAGAAGTTTGTGAAATCGCTATTAAGAAACTTGATGCTAAAGAATGTCCATCAGGAAAAATGCCTGTTGTTATTGGTAACGGATTCGGAGGAGTTATTTTCCACGAAGCTTGCGGGCACGCTCTTGAAGCTTCTTCCGTTTCTAAAAACTTATCAATTTTCTCAAACAAATTAGGTCAACAAATTGCATCTAAAGTGGTTACTGCTATTGATGATGGAACTATTCCAAATGGCTGGGGTTCCAATAATATTGATGATGAAGGTAATAAAACAAACCGTACTGTCTTAATTAAAAATGGTATTTTAACAAACTACTTAATTGATGATTTTAATGGCCGTCGTATGGGCATGAAAGGTAATGGCGCTTCTCGTCGTCAAAGTTATGCTTTCGAACCAACATCCAGAATGTCTAATACTTATATTGCTGCTGGTAAATCTAGCGTGGATGAAATGATTAAATCTGTCAAATTAGGATTATATGCTAAATCATTAGGTGGCGGATCAGTCAATCCTACTACTGGTGACTTTAACTTTGCTGTTGATGAAGCTTATATGATTCGTGATGGTAAGGTTGCCGAAATGGTTAAAGGCGCCACTTTAATTGGAAATGGCGCTGATATTTTAATGAAAATTGATATGGTTGGTAGTGATGTAAAACGTGCCCAAGGTATGTGCGGCGCGGCTTCAGGTAGTTGTCCTGTTGATGTTGGTCAACCAACAATCAGAGTATCAGAAATCACCGTTGGTGGTCGTGGAGGTGCTTTAAAATGAATTTAAAGAAATATTTTGAGTTAGCTAAAGATGCTGGTATTGAATCTTTAGAACTTTATATTGTTAAAAATTACTCTTTAGGTTTTTCCTTATTTCATAGCGAAATTGATAGTTATTCTTTAAGTGATTCTATCTCATTAGGTGCACGTGGAATATTTAATGGGAAAATGGGATATGCTTATTCGGAAAAAATCGATAAAACTACCCCAGAATTTGTTATTAAAAATATTGTAGAAAACGCTAAAAATATTACTAATGATAACAAAGTAGAAATATTCAAAGGTTCAGAAAAATACAAAAAATTTAATTGCTACAACAAAGAACTAGACAATATTCCTGTATCCACAAAATTAAACACACTTTATGAAATTGAAAAGAAATTAAAAGAAAGCGATAATCGTATTACCGAAATTGGTGGTGTCGGTTATGAAGAATCAAGAAACGAAACTATCATTGCTAACTCTTACGGATTAAAATTATCTGAAAAAAGTAATATGTATGTAATTTATGCCGAAGCTGTTGCTAAAGATGGAGAAGATACAAAAACTGGTTATAAGACATTCTTTGATAATGATTTTTCTAAATTTAAAGTTGATGATTTTGTTAAAGATGTAAAAGATAACACAATCAAACAATTAGGTGGAAAACCTTGTGATTCTAAAAAATATCGTGCAATTTTAGCACCAAAAGTTGTTTCTTCTTTAATGTCTGCATTACTTGAATCAACAATTGCTGAAGAAGTTCAAAAACACTCTTCTTTATTCGAGGGCAAATTAGGCACTCAAATTCTTTCTAAAAAAATCACAATTACAGAAAAGCCTTTAGAAAAAACAATATTTTTCAAGAGTTTCGATGATGAAGGTGTTGCAACTTATAACAAAGAAATCTTTAAAAATGGTGTATTAATGACTTATTTATATAACATTGAAACATCTTTAAAAGATGGTGTTAAAACAACTGCGAATGGATATCGTGGATCTTCTAAATCACCAATTAAGACTGGTTTAAGCAGTGTTTATTTGAAACCAGGTAAAGTTAGCGAAGAAGAATTAATTGCTAAATGTGGTGATGGTATCTACATTGATTCTATTACTGGCTTACATGCTGGATTAAATTCTCAATCTGGTAACTTCTCATTACAAGCAACTGGATTTATGATTAGAGATGGTAAACTCGCTGAACCAGTAAACTTAATTACTGTTGCGGGTAACTTAGTAAAAGTATTCCAAGATGTAACTATGGTTGCTAATAATTCCGAACTATTATCAAGTGGTAATTCTGTATCATCAATCATGATTAAATCTATTGCCGTATCTGGTAATTAATTATTAAATATTTTTTAAAAGAAACAAATCTCATAAAATAAAGGTTTGTTTCTTTTTTTGTGCATCTTTTCATTCTAATTAATAAACTAATTATCAATTTAATTCGCTTATTAAATCATTAAAGCCATGATTTTCAACATTAAATTTTAACAATGAGTACATCTTCTTTTCCAGAAGGAATTTCATTTATAATCATTCCATCTTTAAATATAGCTGCTCCGCCTTTAGCAATTTCATCACTGTCACTATCTAAACAATAAGAATTAACATAGAAAGTTAATTTATTAAATTTTTTAGCTTGCTTTGCATATTCGTTTTTTTCAACATTATTCCATTTATTATAATTGAAATCAGTATAAACAGGCCACAAAAGATAATCAGATGATAAATTTGAAACAATATTAACATTCTCTTCATTCCAAAGATCTCCACATAAACCTAATGTAAAGATTTTATTATCTAATTCAAATGTAGAAAAGAGAGTTCCTTCTTGATAATGGTCATCAGTTTCTTTAATTCTCCAACCGCCAGAAACTCTACGATAATTAAAAATAATTTTCCCCTGTTTATTAATAACAATTTGACTACTAAAAATTTTTGAATCAAACAATTCAAAATATCCAAAAGAAACTGAAACTTTAAATTTTTTACATAATTTCTTTATTTCCTTAATTATTTTACTATCTTTAGAAAGAGCTATATTTTTATCTATTTCAAAATTCCATGTTAAAGCATCAAATCCTTGAAGAAAAGATTCTCCAAATAATATTAAATCAACTTTATTATTATATTCTTTTATTGTTGATACAATTTGGTTTCTATTATAAATTAAATCGCCATTCTTAAATGATAAAGCCGCTAAAAGAATATTCATTTTGTACCTCACTTGTAAAGTATTATTGCTTTAAATACTATTTACATTTTAAAAAAAATAATTAATTATCTCAACAATTATTCTTTATTTAAGATCAATATACATAAATTTTCTAACATTATATTTTGAATAAAAACTACCGCTTAAATAAATCTCATAAAGAAATAGCAATACAATTAACATTCATAGTTGGCTTTTAAGCACAATAAAAGACCATCAATAATTTTTGATTATCAATGGTCTCAATTATTTACTTTGTCCAACTATTTACTTGGTTAATTAACCATTCTGCTACTTTATCAATTCCTTCTCCTGTCTTTGCAGAAATTGGAATGATCGTGGCGTTTTTATTTAGTTTTAGAATTCTTTCTTTTGCTTTTTCAATATCAAAGTCAAATACGCATAAAGTATCAATCTTATTAATAATTACTAAATCGCTAATAGTAAACATTAATGGATATTTTAAAGGTTTATCATCACCTTCAGGTACACTAAGAATCATTGCATTCTTACTTGACCCTGTATCAAACTCAGCTGGGCAAACAAGATTACCAACATTTTCTAATATTGCTAAGTCAATGTTTTTGCCTTCTAAACTATTTAAGCCTTGTCTAGTCATATCTGCATCTAAGTGACACATACCACCAGTATGAAGTTGAACTACTTCAACACCACACTTTTTCTCAATCGTATTTGCATCACATTCACCATCAATATCAGCTTCCATGACTGCAATATTAAATTTATCTTTTAATGCGTTAATAACCGCTGTTAAGGTTGTTGTTTTTCCTGAGCCTGGAGAAGACATTAAGTTTAATAAGAATGTTCCTTTTTCTTTAAGCTCTTTTCTTAAATTATTTGCTTCTTTTTCATTTGAACTAAATACACTTTGTTTAATTTCAATGACCTTATAATTTGCCATATTCTCACCTCTACGTGTATATAATAAAACAAAATCGGTAAAAAAACACCAATTTTCATAAAACTTCCTTCTAATCGCTTTTTTTATTGATAATCGCTCATGATTTATTATTTACAAATGATTAATTATTTAATAAAATTAAATGTATACATATTGCAATTAAGTATTAAAAGGAGAATTATTATGCCAGAAATGAGTAAAGTTGTCATACCACCTCATATGACAGACAAAGAGCCAAACAAAAAGATTATTGCTCTTGGTAAAAAAATTACTGATGTTTTTGCTCACAAATTAAAAGGAGTAAAAGTTGAAGACCCAGAATATTGGGGACTTGCTGAAATCGTTACTGATGAAATGGCGGATGTTGCCTTAAAAATGGATTTAAGACATCCATACACTTTTGCTGAATTAGTCAAATTAAACAACGTGAAAGATGAAGATAAAGAAAGTTTTCAAAAATTATTAGACGAAATGAGTTTTATCGGTTTGTTAGAATATGATTATGGTTATCATTATGACCACAATGGTAGAACCGCTCCTCAATCAGAAAGAAGATATATTCTTCCACTATTCGTTCCTGGTAGTGCGGAGTTATTTAACATGAATGATCAAAGAGTTAAAGATCATCCTGCTCTTGCTTCATTCTTCGAAAGAATGACTTATATTCCGCTAGATGGTATTACTCAAATGGTTCCACCAGGAGGATCTGGTATCGGTATGCACGTTATTCCAGTAGAAAAAGCTATATCTATGGAAAACAAAGCTGTAGATATTGAAAAATTATCTTATTGGTTAAAGAAATATGAAGGTCATATTGGTGTTGGCATTTGTTCATGCCGTGTATCTAGAGGTGTATTAGAAGAAGGTTGCGCTGATGAACCTGGCGCATGGTGTATTGGTGTTGGCGATTTTGCTGATTATTGTCGTGAAACTGGAAAAGGACACGATATCACAGTTGATGAAGCTATCGCTATTTTAAAAAGAGCGGAAGAAAATGGTTTCGTTCACCAAATCACTAATATCGATGGTGATAACAAAATCTTTGGTATTTGTAATTGTAACGTAAAAATTTGTAACGCTTTAAGAACATCTTTATTATTCAATACACCAAACTTATCTAGATCTGCTTACACTGCAAAAGTCGATTCAAAAAACTGTGTTGCTTGTGGTAAGTGTGTTGAATATTGTCCAGCAGGTGCTGTTAAATTAGGTCAAAAGATTTGTACAAAGAATGGCCCTATTAACTATCCAAAGAAGCCTTTACCAGATAGAGTTAAATGGGGACCAGAACAATATGATGAAAATTACCGTGATAATGATAGAAAAAACTGTTACGACACCGGTACTGCGCCTTGTAAAGTAAATTGTCCAGCTCATGTTGCTGTTCAAGGTTACTTAAAAATGGCGGCTCAAGGAAGATATCAAGAAGCTCTTGCTTTAATTAAAAAAGATAATCCTTTTCCTGCTATTTGTGGACGTGTATGTAACCATAGATGTGAAGATGCTTGTACACGTGGCACTCTTGATAAACCTGTTGCTATTGATGCTGTTAAAAAATTCTTAGCGGAATTAGATTTAAAAGCCGAAACAAGATATGTTCCACCTGTAGTAATTGCTTCTTCTCCTGCTAATGAACATCCAAGAACACATTGGGATGAAAAGATTGCAATTATTGGCGCTGGTCCTGCTGGATTAGCTTGTGCATATTATCTTGCTACAATTGGTTACTTGCCAACTGTGTTTGAAAAATCAAAATGTCCAGGCGGTATGATGACTTATGGTATTCCTTCATACAAACTTGAAAAAGACGTAATTGATGCTGAAATTGAAATATTAAAAGATTTAGGCGTTGAAATTAAATGCGGCGTTGAAGTTGGTAAAGATGTTACTATTCAAGAACTTAAAAAGCAAGGATTTGATGCTTTCTATATCGCAATTGGTTGCCAAGGCGGAAAATTACCAGGTATTCCTGGCGAAGATGCTAAAGGCGTTGAAATTGCTGTTGATTTCTTACATAATGCCACTGAAAATCAAAACAAAAAATTAAATGGCCCTACTATTGTCGTTGGTGGCGGTAACGTTGCTGTTGACTGTGCAAGAACCGCTAAAAGATTTGGTTCATCAAGTGTTAGCATGGTTTGCTTAGAAAAAAGAGACGAAATGACTGCATCTAAAGAAGAAATTTTTGAAACATTAGATGAAGACATTCAAATTTTAAATTCTTGGGGACCAAAAGAAATTGTTAAAAATACTGATGGCACTATTAAATCAATTATATTTAAGAAATGTGTAAGTGTTAAAAACGCTGAAGGTAAGTTTGCTCCTACCTATGATGAAAATGAAACAATGGAAATTGAAGCTACAAATATCGTATTCGCTATTGGTCAAAAAACAATTTGGGGTGACTTATTAAAAGGAACTAAAGTAGAATTCGTTCCTAATACTCCACGTATTATCGCTGATAAGTTAACATATCAAACAACAGATCCTGACATCTTCGTTGGTGGTGATGTCTTAACTGGTCCTGCATTTGTTATTGACGCTATCGAACAAGGTAAATGTGCTGCTGAATCATTACATAGATATGTAAAAGTAACTAAATTTGGTGCCCATATGACAATTGGTCGTAATAGAAGAGACTTTATCGAATTAGATAAAGAAAATTTAGACATCGATCAAGGCTATGACAAGGCTCAAAGACAAGAAGCAGGAATGAATGATAAAGTTGATTATAAACATTCATTTAAAGATGCTCACTTAACATTAACTGAAGATCAAGTTAAGATTGAAACTTCTAGATGTTTAGGTTGTGGTGCTTCTATTGTTGACCCTAATAGATGTATTGGTTGCGGTATTTGTACTACAAAATGCGAATTTGATGCAATTCACTTAGTAAGAGATCATCCAGAATGTTCAAAAATGGTTAAGACTGAAGATAAATTCAAGCATATCTTGCCTTATGCTATGAAACGTGCAATGAAGATTGTCTTTGCTAAGAAAACTCCAGAAGATAAAGTTGCAATCAAAAAGCACAAAGACTACAAAAAAGCACAAAAACAAGCTAAAAAAGTAGCCAAGAAAGAAGTAAATAAATAATGCATGAATTAGGTGTTGTATTCTATGTTATCGATGATGTTAAAAAGGTAGCCATAGAAAACAAAGTTAATCATGTTCATTCTGTTACGCTTGAAATTGGTGAAGTATCCACTGTAATTCCTAAGTATTTAATTGATTGCTGGAAATGGGCTATTACAAAACATGAGTTGCTTAAAGATTGTGAACTTAAAATTGAAACAATCGATGCCATAACTTATTGTGAAGATTGTCAAAGAACTTATCCTACTATCCAATATGGTAAGATTTGTCCACATTGTTGTTCAGAACATACTTATTTACTTAGAGGAAATGAATTTAACATAAAAGAAATTGAAGTCGATGAATAATAAAAAAACCGCTACAGAACTAGCGGATTTTTTATTGCTACAAATAAATATAGCAAAATTGCACTTATTTTATTAGAATTTCATTTAATCAGTTATTAAAGTCCTACATATCCTACTTCATTAACAATTTGTTGTGCAACATCTTGTTTCATCCAATCAACAACCTTTTTTACATTTGGATTAGTATTTTTAGAACTATAAACAGCATAAAAATTAGATACAATTGGATATGATTTGTTTTGAATGTTTTCTTTGTTTGGATAAATATCATTTAAGCTAATCATTTTCACATCACCATTTTTCACAACATCTTCAACATAATATCTAAAAGAAAAACCAATTGCGCTACCAAACCTATTTAATGGTTTAGATATAGTTTTTTCTCCATTCATAAAAGATAAAAACGCAGTTTGACTTCCACTACTTTCATTTCTTTGTAAAGGAATAATTTGCTTATTATATCCTCCTAATTCTAACCAATTAGTATATTTGCCAGTATAAATGCCTTTTACTTGTTCAATAGTTAAAGAATCAATAGGATTCTTTTTGTTTACTAAAAACACAAATGATTCATATCCGATTGGTTCTAAAACCAATTCGACATTGTTTATAGATGCATATTCTTTTTGTTGAATAGATGGTTTAGCAAGTAGACCAATATCAATTTTTCCATCAACAATGCCTTTATAACAATTTCTAGTATTATTCATTTGCAATTTAGACGAAAATGTATAATTACCATTAACATACTCAATATCATTTTTATCGTATATAGCATTAACAAACGACGAACTAATTGGATAAAGTGCCGCCGCTGAGTCAATAGTTGGTTTTTCTCCGGTTAAAGTTAAATTGTCTTTTTTCTTTATTATTTTTGAATTTTCTTCAAAAGGTAAATAATCGCCTAGTTCGATAGATTTAGCTTGCATTGTAGGACTCCCGCTAGGTAGAACCAGACTAGTAAACAAACCAAAAATAGTTAAATCTATTACAGCAAAAGATCCAATTAATGCAAAAAGTAAAATTGTTTTTATTTTATTATCCATTATCCTAACCTCGAAATAATTTCTATAATTGAAATATGATTAAAGAAACAAATAGTTATAATTAACAAAACAATTATTGACAATACGCCTAATGTGGTTATTAGTCCTAGTAGTCTTATAAATTTTTTATCCACAATTAAATCTCCTACATAAAATGAATAGGTCCCGCTATTACATTAATAATTACACCTAAAGCAATTACCGTTACCCAAAAAACAATTCTTACTATAAGTCTAACTAACTTAAAATTTTTTATTTTATCTAAATCATTTTCTTTTTGTAGTTTTTTGCTATGAATAATCGCAAAAACAAGCCAGGCAATACCTAAAACCAAAATAATATCAAATATAAAATTTGATAGACACCTAGCTATAACTTGTATTACATAAAAAATATACATGGTAAGTTTCATCTCCCGTTAACAATATAACAAATTTATTGCTAATTTTATGTGTATATTCGTTCCAAATTATGCATTTTTGTTCATTTATTATTATGTTTATTAATTAGTTTAATCAAAAAGTAAATTGCCCAGCCTATTATTATAAGCGAAACAATAACAATTGAAAGTATTGGTAAAAATTTAACTGCAGGATCATTAACAAATTTTATTAGTGCCTCAAATAACGCAGTCCACATTTCAGCGGTAGCGTCCGAAAATGAAAATCCATATCTTGACATTAAAACAAACTTTAATGTAACTAAAACTAAACTAAAAATAGTGATGATTATGCTCAATATTAATGCAACATTAAAAACTCCTTTTTTAAAGGACTCTTTTTTTGCTTTTTCCACTCTTAAGTATTCATCAATTTTGGTTATTATTTCTTTTGAATCAACAACACTTCCCGTATTTCCTATATCAATGTTTTGAAAAACAAGATTTTTAATATCTATAGCATAAAAATCGCATAACAAAAATAATACTTCAGCATTAGGTATCCTTTCTCCAGCCTCATAATAAGCTAACGCTCTTCTTGATAAACCCACTTTGTCCGCAACATATTCTTGCGATAATCCTAATTCTTTTCGTTTCTTTTTTAATTGCTCTGCAATGGTCATTTATATTTCCTCAACTGAGTTAATTGTAGCAAAATAAATAGATTATGTTAATAATAAAAGTTTGTTTAATTAAAAAATAACTCACTTATCAGTTTTTATAATATCCAACAAACAAACTTAGTTAAAACTATGATTTTATTCATTAATTTACATATTGTTTCTAGACAATGCATTGTTTAAATAGTAAAATTAATAACGAGAATGGAGGAAAATTTATGAAGAAATTTTTCAAGGAATTTAAAACTTTTATAACTCGTGGCAATGTCTTAGATATGGCTGTTGGTGTTATCGTTGGTGGTGCTTTTACCGCAATTGTAAATGCATTAAGTAACAACATCTTAAAGCCAGTCATTAACTGGGTCCTAACATTGATATTTGGTAAAGATTCATTAAGTAACATCTACACTTACTTAAAAAAAGTGTATATAAAAGATACTCTTGGTCATACAACCACTGAAATCGATCTTACTCAATCTATTTATATTGACTGGGGATCATTCATTAATGCTATTATCAACTTCATTATTATCGCATTTGTCTTATTCTGCATTGTAAAAACCAT
>URQK01000012.1 GCA_900549975.1 uncultured Mollicutes bacterium | reverse complement strand
TAATAATGTTCCTTCATTACTAGTTGTAGTGTCATTACATAAAACCATCCCATTAACTAATGCGTTTACGCTATTATCATCGTTTTCTTTAATATCAACAAATAGTCCATTAGATAATGTGTATAATTGTTTAACAGTCATTTTATTCATTGTTAGTGTTCCAGTTTTATCAGAGCAAATAACTTGGCAACATCCTAGCGTTTCTACAGCTGGCAAATGTTTTACAATAGCGTTATTTTTCGACATTTCTTTAACACCTATTGCTAATACAATTGTTACAACTGCACTAAGTCCTTCAGGAATTGCGGCAACGGCAATAGCAACCGCAGTCATAAAGCTTTCGACAATTGAATCCATCGTCAAACCATTTTTAATTAGTGAGGCAACAAATATCACAATCGCTATTCCTAATATTAAAATTGATAGCATTTTTGCAGTTTTATTTAATTGACCTTGTAAAGGTGTAATTTGTTTATCATCTTCATTAAGCATATTAGCTATATGTCCTACTTCGGTATTCATACCCGTAGCAACTACGACACCTTTTCCTCTTCCATAACTTACAGTTGTGGAACTAAATGCCATATTTTTGCGGTCTCCTAACGGAGTATTTTGTGGTAGTATAGCGTCTTCTTTACTAACTGGTAAACTTTCACCAGTAAGCGAAGATTCTTCTATTTTTAAAGAGGCACTTTCTATAATTCTTAAATCGGCAGGAACTGAATCGCCTGCTTCAAGTATGATAATATCACCAACAACAATATCTTCACTTTTTACTTTTTCGATTTCACCATTTCTTAATACTTTAGCAAATGGTTTATTCATATTTTTAAGTAGTTCCATAGATTTATCTGCTTTTTGTTCTTGCATAACACCAATTATTGAGTTAATGATAACGATTAATAAAATAATTCCTCCATCAATTAACTCAAGATAATTTTTTTCAATAATGGCAAGAACAGCAGATATTAAAGCCGCAAGTAAAAGAACAATAATCATTAGATCCTTCATTTGTTCAAAGAATAAACGAATAAAACTCTTTTTCTTTTTAGCAATAAGAGCATTCTTTCCAAATTCTTTTAAGCGAACCTCGACTTCGCTATTAGTAAGTCCTTTTTTATTAGTTTTAAACTCACTTAATACTTCATCAACACTTTTTTCATAATAATTTTTCATGTTTTCACCCTTCCTAACAAAAAAAACGAGACTACATTAGTTATAAAAACTAAGTGTAAGTCTCGCTAATTAAGATTAACCTGGTTTTAAGGCCGAGCTTGTAGGTCAATCACTCAATTGAGTTAACTACTCCCTTAACAAGAATTAATTTATCATTTTTTTTAGTAAAATACAATTATTTTTGTTTATCTTTTTCAATTAAATCTTTAAGTGCTTCAATAGCAACTTTAATAGCGCCTTCCGTATCGTGTACTTGCTTATTTTCTAAGCCAAGTTTAGCTCTTTCTTGATTAGCCACTACTAAAAAGCATGAGCCAACACGAACATGCAAATAACTTGCCACAATAAATAAAGCCGCAGATTCCATTTCACTAGCTAAACAACCCATTCTACACCATGCATCCCATTTATTTAATAATTCCACATGATTAGGTAATGTTTCTGGGCGATGTTGTCCATAAAAGGCATCTTTACATTGAACAACACCAACATGGCTTGTATGATTTAATTTATCACTAGCATTTTTAAGTGCCTCAATGACTTCAAAAGTTGCCACTGCTGGATATTCAATAGGAGCATATTCTTTAGATGTACCTTCTGCACGAACGGCAGCTTGAGCAATAACAATATCTCCACCCATAATTTTAGGATCCATGCCGCCACATGTTCCTACTCTAATAAATGTATGTGCACCACACGCCACTAATTCTTCCATAGCAATTGACGCTGATGGTCCACCAATACCAGTAGATGTCACTGAAACTTTTACACCATTTAAATAACCTGTATAAGTAATATATTCTCTTGAGTCGCCAACTAATTTAGCATTCTCAAAATGAGCGGCAATTTTAGCGCATCTTTTTGGGTCTCCTGGTAGTATTACATATTTACCAATATCATCTGGTCCTACACCAATATGATATTGTTTTCCAGAACCTTCTGTGTAATCAATCATACTCAATTCCTCCTTAAGGACAAGTTTTATTGTAACAAATTAAGAAAGCGTTTTCAACGACAATGAAAACAACTTGTTTTTTTGAAAAATAAAAGTTGATGTAAAACTCATTTTATTGGGCTTTTATCGTTTCCAAAAGGAAACGCTAACATCAACAATGAAAATAATATCATAGTCAAAATTATTGTCAAGACATTAGTCTTTGTACAATAAATGACATCAAAAAAAGTTGGTGTAAGTCTCCTTTTGAGAGTCTTGTTCGTTTCCGTGGAAAACGTTAGCACCAACTGCAATAATGCTACCACATTAATAACATTTTTCAAGTTAAATACGTTTCCTATAGAGTATATTAGTAAACTCAATATTTTATGCATTCATCAAACATTAAAAATAAAATGCTAAAAAATGCAGCAAATTTAATATAATTCGCTGCATTTAGAAATTATTTTGGAAGATTAGTAGTATTAGCAGAAAAAATAAATGTTAGAATGCAAAAAATAATTGTAATAATGTAAATAATGACAGAAATAATTATGATATTTTTATTTCTCTCTTTTGCTAATAAATCATAAATGCTAAAACTAATTGTACCTATGAAAGACACAATTGACACAATTAAAATCCACATGTTCTCGTTAGAAAGGCAATGGAATACATTATAATATCCAGAATGTTCTCCACTAGTAAGATAAAAAATAGGACAAAAATATAAAATCAACAAAATTAACGATAAAACAGCCGGAAACACATAGAACTTTCTTAAACTATAAAACTTATTGCTTAGTGACTTAGTTAACATTTCTTATTTCACCCCCCTCCTAAGAACACGATAACATAAAGCAACTTATATTGTCAATTGTCAAATTAAATTTGAGTTTCCCATACAAAAGCATATTAATCCACCTGCTATTTTATGCACAATAAAAAAATTAGCGGTAGGCTTTTACTTAAAGCCCATTCCATCATTGCGTGGATGATGGCCACCGCTAATTTGTAAAATAATTATAAATGCATAATTTTAGATTTTCAAGCATTTCTTATTCTACACTCTTAAGTGATTCAATCATATCAATCTTTTTAAGCGAGAAATGTGTAATAAAATTTATAATGAATGTAAAGACAAATGACATAATACTAGAATATAAGAAACTTAATGGTTTAATAATGTGGATAAACCTTACATATTCAATTTCCACTGTTGAAACAACAATGTTTGTTAAGAAGAATCCCGCAACTAATCCAATTAACACACCAAAAAAAGTTAATATCCAGTTTTCTTGAGTTATATAGCGATTAACTTCGTTCGGATAAAAGCCTAATACTTTAAGAGTGGCAATTTCTCTTTTTCGTTCTTGAATGTTAATGTTCGATAAATTATATAAAACAATAAATGATAACATTGCCGCTAAAACGATAAGAATGACTACTACTTTATTTAACGTTTGTAACATATCATTCGCTTGATCTATTGAATCTTGTACAAAAGTCATATTTAAAACATCAGCATTTTCAAGCATTTTTGCTTGTAAATCTAGTTGTTGTTCTTTAGTTAAGTTATTAAATTTAACATAAGCCATATTAAATGTTAATTCTTTAGAAGAATACTTATTATATGTTTGTTCATTCATATAAATATAATGATGAATGTAATTTTCTATAACAGCACCAACTTGCATTTTATAAGTATCATCTTCACTAGAAAATTCAACATAATCACCTTTTTTTACATTCAATAGTTGCGCTAATTTATCAGAAATAAATATTTCATCATTATTTAATTCACATTGTTCTTTGGTTTTAACATCATAGAAATGTTGAAATTCCTCAAAATTTTCTGACAAAACAGCAATATAAATATCATATTTTCCTGTTGTGGCATTGATATTATTAAAGATAGAATATGAAGTAAATTCATCTTTATTTAATAATTGTTTTGCATCACTTTTACTAACATTATTAAAATACACTGTTGCATCTTGAGTTGTTATATATGTAAATTGTTTTGCAGGAATATCAGTAATTGAATCACGAATACCAAATCCGCATAACATTAAGGCACAACATCCCGCTACACCTAAAGTTGTAACTGTAACACGCTTTTTATAACGAGAAATATTACGAATAGTAATTTTATTAGAAAATTTAATCTTATGCCAAAGTTTTGTGAAACGTTCAAGGAAAATCTTTTTGCCAGCTTTTGGTGATTTAGGACGAAGTAATTCAGCCGGTTTTGCTTTAAGTTCTTTATGAACGGTATAGAAAGTTGATCCACATATACAAAATAAAGCAATAAAGAATCCTAATAACGAATCTTTTAAATTTAATCCTAAATAAAATTTTGGTAAATCAAATAATAAGCGATAGATGCTATTAATTAAACTAGGAATAATTACTACTCCTAATCCAACGCCAATAATTCCGCCCACTAATGTGGCAATAGAGGCAAATAACATATATTTAAATAAGATCATGTTATTAGAAAAACCTAATGATTTAAATGTGCCAAGCATCATACGGTCATCTTCAACCATACGATTCATAGATACTAGAGATACTAAAATAGCCACAGCATAGAATACTAATGGGAAAACATACGCAAGATTTGTAATAGAATTTGTATCATCAACATAACTTTTATATGTTGCATCATTTAAGCGGTTATAAACTAAAAGATTAGCATTTTCCATTGTCTTTCTTAAATTTGTAATATATTTAGGTAAATCATTTTTAGTCAAACCTAAACCATTCATCACACTAACACATTGTTCATAATTATCTTTATTTTCTTCAAGTAATTTTAACGTATCAGCAATTTTCTTAGCACTTTGATAATTACTATCACTTTCCTCTAAATTACTAAAATAGTTCTTAAATTCTTCATCATTAGTAAAACCATTTTTAGTTAAGTAATTATCTACTTGTTCCCTTCCCATTGAATATTCCCACACCACTTTATTAACAACTACTAGTTGATCATAATTGGTTTTAACGTAATTTAAGCGTGTTGCTAATATTTCATTTTTTTTATCTTGAATTAAATCCATTACATTTTGGACAACTTGATTATATTTTTTGGAATTAGTTTCAAATTTACTTGCCCCATCAATAGTCAAATAAATGTTTTTATAATAATCATTTTTAAATGAATTTAAGGTTGTATAACTATAAAAGTTAATTGTTCCATTACCAACATTAGTCTTACCCCGATCATTATTTAAATTTGCGTTATTAAAGTATAAAGGACTATCCACTACTCCTTTAATCGTAAAAGTTTGATTAACAAAGTTATCGCTTGTTAATGTTAACTCATCACCTATTTTATAATTTGTTTTATCTAAAAAAGGTTCTTCCACTAATAACTCATTATCTTTTAAAGTAGATAAATCATAATCAGTTTTTAAATAATTTAAATCATTTGTAACACTATTAACCACTAAAACATAGTCTTTATCATTAGGAGTATGAAAAGATACATCTGCATAGTTAGAAAATTCTATATCTTTTATGCCTTTAACATCGCGCACAATATCAATGTCTTCACTAGCAAATCCAATAGTAGATGTTAGTTTAATATCATAAGTATTTCTTTCATCATAATATTTATCAAGTGAGTTGATCATAAATGGTGCAGTTGCTTTTAATCCCGAATAAACAAACACACCTAAAAAACTCATAATCATTAAAGATAAGAATCTTGGAAAAGAGTTTTTGATTTCACGAAGAGATGTTGTAACAAGACGGTTCTTCTTTTTTACCATTCTATCTCCTCGACTTTCTTTGGATGTTCATTAATAATTACATCTTCAACTGATCCATTTTTAAATTTAATAACTTTGTCTGCCATTGGAGCAATTGCGCTATTATGGGTAATAATAATAACAGTAATATGGTAATGTCTTGCTTCATGTTCAAGTAAAGATAAAATTTGTTTACCGGTTTTATAATCTAAAGCACCTGTTGGTTCATCACAAAGTAGAATTTTAGGATTTTTTGCAATAGCGCGTGCAATAGCCACGCGTTGTTGTTCACCACCAGATAATTGAGAAGGAAAGTTTTGTAAACGTTCTTTTAGCCCAACATTTTCTAAAATTTTAGCAGGATCATAAGAATCTTTACATAATTGCACCGCTAATTCAACATTTTCTAAAACAGTCAAATTTTGTACTAAATTATAAAATTGAAAGACAAATCCTATATCATTTCGACGGTATTTAATTAAATCTTTGCCTGTTAATTTAGCCACATCTACACCATCAACAATTACTTCACCTCTAGTAGGAGAATCCATGCCGCCTAAAATATTTAAGCAAGTTGTCTTTCCAGCACCACTTGGCCCTAATATTACCACCAATTCACCTTTATCTATTGTAAAATTAGTGTCATTTAAAGCATTAATAGAAATATCACCCATTTTATATATTTTAAAAACATTTTTAAATTCAATGTAAGCCATATCTTTTCCTCCTAGAAATCAATTTCTAATCCATCATAAGTTACAATAATATCATTTTCTTTAGCAACTGGTGCAATTTCATCATAAATTGCTCCACCATTATGCGAAAAATGATTAGAAACTTTAATTGTTTTTTCATCAATTATGCCATGCCTTTTTAAATCATTAAACAACATAATATTAACATCTAAACTCATATGTCTTCCATTATTTAAGCCCCATTTTTTTTGTAAGGCTCCTGTACAATCTAAAGATATCAAATCAATGTGTTTAACATTATTAAATATATATTCCATAGTCTCATTAGAAAAATAGCCACTATCATTACCATATAATAAAACTTTTCCATCATTCAAATCCTTAATAAGATAAACAAATGGTGAAGATTTAGGGTCATGACTTGCAGGAAGTGGAATAACTTCATAGTGACTAAATTTAATTATTTTAAATTTTTTCACTAATTCTACTCCACCCGTATTTTTCATATTATCTTTTTCAAAAAGTTTTTTAAGTGTAAAATAAGCACTTTCTCCCGCATAATAAAATAATTTATATCCTGGAGCGTGATTATAGTCATCACGAACGATCATTATATCTTCCGGATAGAAATGATCACTATGTGAGTGTGTAATCAAACAATAATGAATACGTTGAAAATCAATACCATATGTATTAGCGTGCACTAAAGTATCAGGTGGAAAATCAATTAATAAATCATCATTGATCAAAGCTTGTGAACGCGTACGAATATTTTTACCTTTAAATGCTCTAGCTTTTTTGCATGTTTCACATTCACAAAATAAAGAAGGTATTCCTTCATAAGCCGCTGTTCCTAAATATTTAATTTTCATCAAATCACTCCAATCAACAAAAAATAATAATAAAGTTTATATAAACATTATTATAATTAATTATAATAAAAACAATAAAACCCTTGCAAGAATTATAAGAATTATTGTGCAATTTGTCGTTATTTTTTTGCTTTTTTATGATTATAGTGACAGTCACAATATGGTCCACCACTAGCTAATGTATACTCACGTGTAAATTCCGTGTTATTAGCATGAGCCATATCATAATCTAAAGCACACATTGCTGGGATATATTTTTCTAATCCTAATTTTTTCATTAAATAACAAATTCCACAAGTATGGAATGTCGCGGTGTATTCATTTATTGAGGCACCATCTTCAACATCAAATTTCCAGGAATAAGGATTATTATTAGATTTACTCCACTCTGATGATTTTTTTAATCTATTTCTTCCTTTTTCTGTATAATTGACTTCTTTTTTAGTAAATTTTATTATCTTATTAGTCATCATCGATAAACGATAGTATTCTTGTACTTCTTCAACTGTTGGGTCAAAATCTAAATTTAATAAAATGGTACTTAGCATTGCGCAACTTAAGATATTAAAAACAAAGCGATCTTTTTTATCAAATTTATTGATGCTTTTAATAATTTCCTTATATTTAACATGAGCATTTTTCATGATTTCTTTGCTGTTATTTACATTCCAAACATCAACAAGCGATTTTTCAAATGTTTTCTTAAAAAATCCCCACATCATTTTAGGTAATAATCCATATTTCATAGTCAAACGCACTCCTAGTTAGTTGTATCTAACAAAATTATAAAACAAGCATATGCTTTTGTAAATGTATCAATATGATCATTTAAAACGCTTTCATTTAAATAAAACAAAAATACTATTGCCGTTAACTTTCTGTTACTTTAAAATTAAAAGGTATTTATTTATAAAATCATTTTGAAAGTTGAGGTAAGAAACATGGTTACTGTTCATATGCTTGTAGGCATTCCAGGTTCTGGAAAATCTACATATTCTAACAATGTATTAGCAAAAGAATTTAATTGTCGTATCGTTACTACTGATGGTATTAGAATGGAACATCCAGATTGGCCAGAAAGCCAAGTTTGGCCAGAAGTATATCGTCGTATCGCGGAAGACATTACTAATGGTAAAGATGTTATATATGACGCTACAAGTCCAACACCAAAAGTTCGCGCTCGCTTTTTCCAAAGAATAAAAGAATTAATTCCTGATGCTACTTTCCGTGTTATTGCTTATTTTTTCCCAACTCCTACTAATATTTGCTATCAAAGAATTGAAAAACGTAACCAAGTACCTGGTGAACACTATTTCCCACTAGATCAACTAGAAGGATATGCTACAACTATCACTCGTCCTAGCGTCGATGAAGGATTCGATTGCGTTAAAGACATTATTACCTATTAATACTTTTTAAATTCCATATTTTAAAAAAGGCAACGTTTGCTCAACGCTGCCTTTTTTATTTATGCTTTAGCTAATTTTTTCATAGCCGTATCAATTGCGCCATCATTACCTTCATCAAATTGGGAATTATATAATGAAGCATAGACACCATTTTTAGCAAGTAATTCTTGATGACTACCTTGTTCTATAATATCCCCATCTTTAAGAACTAAGATAACATCAGCATTTTTAATTGTTGATAAACGGTGTGCAATAACAAATGATGTACGATTACTTGTTAATTGATCCATAGCCTTTTGAATTAATATTTCTGTTCTTGTATCAACATTAGATGTTGCTTCATCTAATATTAACATTGGTGAATCTTGAATCATGGCTCGCGCAATAGTAAATAGTTGCTTTTGTCCAATTGATAATGATGTATTATCATTTAATACTGTATCATAGCCATTTTCTAATGATTCAATAAATTCGGAAATGCCACATTCTTTACAAGCTTCTTTGATTTTTTCATCACTTACATTAGGAGTATTGAAAGCTAAATTTTCTTTAATAGTTCCTTCAAATAGCCATGTATCTTGAAGAACCATCGAGAATAATGAATGGACATCTTCTCTTTTCATATCTTTAATATTAATTCCATCAATAGAAATACTACCACTTATTGGTTCATAGAAGCGCATTAATAAGTTTACTAAAGTTGTTTTACCCGCTCCAGTAGGTCCTACAATTGCTACTTTTTGACCTTTTTTAACTTGACAAGAGAAATCTTTAATAACAATTTTATCTGGTGCATCATCATAACTAAAAGCGACATGATCAAATTTTACATTACCTTCTACGTGTTCAATTTTAGCTACTTTATCACTTTCATCTTCAAGTTCTGCTTCATTTAAGAAGCCAAATACTCTTTCGCTTGCCGCCATACAAGATTGTAAACTACTTGCACCTTGTGATAATGAAGATAAAGGTTGAGTAAATAAACGTACATATACTAAGAAAGCCGAAATTACACCAAAGGTAATATCGCCGTTTATTACTCTAATTGCACCGACAATACAAACTGCCACATAACCAATATTACCGATAAATGTCATTAATGTTGGCATCATTCCTGATAATAATTGGGACATTAAGTTAGCTTTTCTTACTGCTTTATTATAAGTTACAAATTTTTCTTTAACTTCTTTGTTCGCATTACTAACTCTTACGACATCATGTCCAGAATACATTTCTTCTATATATCCGTTAAGAGCCCCTAATGATACTTGACGAGCTTTGAAGTATTTTTGTGACATTTTAATAATTACAATCATCAAAGCAAATCCTAAGATTGTTGATAAAATCGCAGTTAATGCCATTGGAGCATCAGTCACAAACATCATAATTACACAAAATACGAATTGACAAATAGCGCTAACAACAGAGGAAATACTATTATTAAGCGCATCAATAATTGTGTCTACATCATTAGTAATTCTACTTAATACATCACCATATGTATTTCTTGAAAAATATGATAATGGTACTTTATTAATTTTTCTTTCTAAGTCCGAACGTAATTTCTTTGATATTTTTAAAGCAACACGCGCTAAAATGAAAGAGGTAAAGAATGTGCATATCGCACTCATTATATAAATAATAAGTAAGGAAATGGCTACAACCGCAATATCTTTTAAAGGAATATCAGTCCACATATGTGTTTCTTTAAGGGAAGTAAATGCATTACTAATAATATCGGTAATTTCTTTTAGCTTGTCTGGGCCAAGAACTGTAAGTATTGCCCCAACTCCCGCTAAAACAAGACTAATAATTATTAAAGGTAGGTAAGGCTTAATATAACGAATTAATTGGCGAGATGCCTCTTTAGAATTCTTAGCTTTTTGGTTTATTTGCATATGTCCTCTTGGCATAATTATTTTCCCCCTTTCAATTCATTTTCATCTAATTGGGAAGCAGCAATTTCATAGTAGACTTTACAATTTTTAAGCAAGTCTTCATGTTTTCCCATTCCTACAATTTTTCCATGATCAAGTACTACAATCTTATCAGCGTTTTTAATCGTACCAATTCTTTGAGCTACTATTACGACTGTGGTACCTTTTAATTTAGTTTTCAAATCATTTCGTAAGTTTTTATCAGTTTTATAATCAAGGGCTGAGAATGAATCATCAAATATGACGATTTCACTATTTCTAACTAAAGCACGAGCAATACACATTCTTTGCTTTTGTCCACCTGATAAGTTATTACCACGTTCCGCAATCATATGATTTTCTTTATTCTCTAATTTAGAAACAAATTCTTCTGCTTGAGCAATAGAAATAGCATTTTTAACCTCTTCATCAGTTGCGTCATTTTTACCAAACGTAACATTATCTTTGATAGTATCAGAGAATAGTTCGGCTTTTTGTGGCACAAGCGCTACTTTCGAATATAAAGTGTCAAATGTTAAATCTTTAATGTTAACGCCATCAACAAGTACTTCACCCTTGCTAGCATCATATAATCTTGAAGCAAGTCCTACAATTGTAGATTTACCGCATCCCGTCGCCCCAATAAACGCAATAGTTTCGCCTTTATTAACCTTGAAAGTGATATTTTCTAAAACATCTTTTCCATCACCATAATGGAAAGAAACATTCTTAAATTCTAACGTTCCTTCTTCTTTTACTTCACTAAGTGTTCCTTCATTAATTGCTAATGGAGTTTCCATTACTTCATTAATTCTTTTTGCGGATACTTGAGCTCTTGGAAGCATCATAAATATCATTGCTAAGAACATAAATGCTTGAATAACATACATCGCATAAGATGAAAATACCATAATATTTCCAAATACTTCAACTTTGCTAGCCATTTCAGCACCATTGATTAACGAAGCACCAATCCAATATATAAATAAGGTTAAAGATGACATAACTAGTGACATCACTGGTGACATAAATGAGAAAGCCGTTCTATTAAATATTTGGGTATTAATCAATTCGTTATTCTTTTCATCGAATTTTTCTTGTTCATAATCTTCCGCATTAAAAGCACGAACAACTTTATTACCTGTTAATGTTTCTCGAGCAATTCTATTAACATCATCAGTCAATTTTTGTACTAATTTAAATCTCGGTAATACTAAATACATAATAATTAAAATAGTACCAACAATAACCACTACCGCGGCGGCAGTAAGTAAAGATAATTCTAAACTCTTATTAACAATTTTAATAATTGCGGTAATTGCAAGAATAGGTGCTTTAATTAACATCATTAATCCCATTGATATAATCATTTGAATTTGGGTTATATCGTTTGTGGTTCTTGTAATTAAAGAAGCTGTTGAAAAGTTTTTCATTCTTGTTGTGTCTAAATCCATGATGTGATTAAATAATTTTTCACGAGTTTCATAACTTAAATCCGCACTAACATATGATGAAATAAATGTGGAAATAATTGAACCTACTGTACTTCCTAAGGCACAGACAATCATTTTTCCACCCGCTATCCAAACATCACTAACACTATTAGTGCCGCTTTGAATAATGACTGTAATATCTTTCATATAATCAGGAAGTAATAATTCTAAATACACACAACTACATAGAATCACTACTTCTAATAATATTAATAGCCAATCTTTAGTTTTTAAATTCTTTAATATTTTTATCATAATTTAAATTCCTCCTTTTTTTGATATCATAAGTTTAATAGCATTGATGTTAATTGTCAACATTTATTTACTTTTGTTTTTTATTGACATTTAACTTTACTTCATTCATACTATTATTGAGGTGTTAATATGACAAGAAACGAACTTATCAAATTAATTAGTAATGAATCATTATTATTTTTTCCTGCTATTAAAGACGCTATTACAAGATGTAATGAAGTAGTGGAAAAGCCAAAATTCTCTCCACTACAAATGTTAACATTATCTTATATTGGTATTTCTAATAGAAAAAACAATAATACTGGTATTACTATGAAAGATATCGCTACTTTTATCGGAGTATCTAAACAACAATGTACTAAAATAGTTGATGAACTTGATAAAGCCAAATGCGTAACTCGTGAACTAAATGTAAATAATCGCCGGGAAATATTAGTTAAATTAACTAATCAAGGAATTATTGAACTTAAATCAGCAGAAAAAATACGTGTTAAAAACTTAACTGAAAAATACGCTCATTTATCTGATCAAGAATTAGAAACAATCTATCATCATTTACATGAAATTTCATCTATTGTTAATAAATAAGTGCACGAAAAAAGACGGGCTAGTCAAAATGCCCGTCTTTTTATATGCTTTTACTACTATTTATTTCATTGTAATAGCGTAAACATGCCCACCGTTATTAGCGCCAGTCCAACCAAGCGCTACCATAATAATTAAACCTTTATATTCAATAAATGCTTGAGTGTTAAATGAATTTGAAACACTTGCGTCACAAATATTATCTGCACCTAAATTAAAGGCATTAATTACTTTTTTTCCATCATAATCATATGCTTCAACAGTTAAAGATTGTTGATTATTTGAAGAACTATTAACATAAATATATGAATCATTAATAGTAATAGATTTTTTGTTTGCTCCTACACTAAATGGTGTATTAACTAATGTGTTTTCATCACTAAACATATATATTTTGCCATCACTACCATAAACAACAAATAATTCATTAGCTTCATTATATTTAACATCAAATGCATTTACTCCACTTGGTAATGCAAATGTCATGGTATCACCTGATGCAACTAAAGTATCTTTATTAATACCAAATACTTGGTTAGAACGATCTTTTACCACCCATACTTGATTGTTATAGAAGAAGATTTTTCCAGCATCATGATTGTCTCCTGTAGTATTTAAATCATATGCGGTTCCTTTTTCTAATTCTTTTGTAACTGGATTACTGCGTGCAATAGTAATTTTTGCATTATTATTTGTTGTATAAGAAAAATATAAGTTATCTCCATCGGTGGTAATACCTTGTATATATTGTCCACCTTTAGTGTCATTTTTGATATAAGCATTAGCTTCAAAACTATTTGCCTTGTTGTTTAACTTGTTCATTTCGGCATACTCACCTAACAATAAATCTTTATTACTTGTTAAAGTATCAGCATTTTTAACATTAAATTTATGAATCATAGTTCCGCTAGATGCATTATTAATCCAAGCCCAGCTTAATGTTGCAACATATAAATTCCCATCTACTACAACCATATTTTGAACATTTCTTTTTGCTTCCGTTTGTTCATAAATATTACCAATTGGATTAGTTTTGTCACCAAGAGTTATTGTGTTTCCTGATTTAGTTCCATTCCAATTTAATTTTACAATGTTAATATAATTATATTGATATGTAGTTGTTGTACTAGTTTCTTCTGAATTAGCAGTGGTTTCTTGATAACTTCCTTTACCTTCGCCACTAACGAAATATAATTTATTACCATCAACATATAAAGTTTGAGTATTACCAATACTTATTTCGTTACCAGAATTTAGTTGTTTTAAATCTTTAGAATAAATATATAATTTACCAGAAGCAATAACAGCAAATTTCTCTTCAACATTAGAATAAACAACTGATGTAATGTCAGTTAAAGATTCGTCACTTGCATTAAGGAATTTAAGTGATTCATCACTTGAGGTAACTTCTCCTACTCCATTGCCAGTTATATCACTAGCGTTCACTGAAGCAAATGTTCCATCAGTTTTAATAACGAAAATTTTTCCTTCATAATAGAAAATATTAGCGTTATCACTTGTCCATTTTCCAGTATCACAAACGACATATTCTTTAGAATAACCAACTACTTTGTTTCTAACAAAATCATACTTAGCAATAACACCTTTATTGTTATTTGAATCATTAAAAGCATAATATGCATAGCGAGACCCAGAATAATCTGTACAAGCACCTTGTACATTAATCTTACCATTTACAGCAAATGAATTTGTTAATGTATCAAAATTATAATCTACACTATTAGCCTCTAAAGTAGCGTAGTTATAATAATCCTCCCAATTGTTTTTTAATAAAACAGATGAGTTATAGCTTAACTCATAAAGTCCACTATAAGTACCACTATTCCATGTTAAGGCACTAACATATAATTTATTATTAAAGAATAAAAAATTAGATACATTAAAGTTTGATGATTGACTTGATAAAAATACTGAATTAGTAACATTATATGTAGACACCTTGTTACCATCATAATCATAAATATTTATTGCTATTGTTCTTTCATTATTTTTGTTTGAAGCCACATAGATATGTTCTTTATCAAATCTAAATGATTTAAGTTTATATCCAGATGCTGCAGCACTTTGAATTGTAGAAACTACATTCATATCCAAATCATAAAATTGAATTAAACCAGAGGTATTAATCGTAGCAAATTGGCTTCTTGATTCAATAAAGTCAAAATCAAGTAATGTTCCTTCTAAACCATTAAATACTAAGTCATTATCAATAACAGAATTTGTACTTAAATCATAACAAACAAATGTGTGTTTGTTAGTCAAAATATACAATTTATTATTGATTAAACGAATATGTCCACCATCTTCAATAGTATCACTTAAATTAATACTATCTGCGATTACTTCTTCTACGCCAGTTTTAAAGTTTCTTTTAATAATTTTTGTAACTTTATTATTTTGGCTTAATGTGTAATATAAATTTTCACTATCGTTACAAAGCCCTTGAATATATCCATATCCACTATTATTAATTCTATCATCCAAAGTAACAACATCATATTTTGCATTCACATTGTCAAATAACGTTTTATCATTTAAATCATATTTAATAGTGTTTAAACTTGTAGTTTTTGATGCTTCATAGCTATCAACTTTAAATGTAATGGAAATATCACTATTTTTATATGTATCAGTTACAAATTTAATCGTGTAACAAGCCCAATAGTAATCACTAGTACTTGTTATATTTTTATTTAATAATTTCATCCCATTAAAGAAATTATCTTCATTATTAGCGGTAATTCCTTTATATAAAGTTGTAACTACATCAGTTTTATCAACTAAGCCATCAATATGGCGAGTATAACTAACATTAGTAAAGTTACCTTTAATAGCGGTAGCAAATCTCAAATAGTCATAACCTTCTTCGTCAGTTGCGGTTTGCACATAAATTTTTGAAGAATTAAATTTTGTAGATGATTTACCAGCTTTTTTCACATTAATTCTATTAATACCATTTTTCTCATTCATAAAATCATTAGTGCTCGAAACAATGTCTTCTTTTACGTTGTCTTTTAATGTGTTAAATCCTACTGCAGATAAAGCTGTTCCGCATAATACTA
This sequence comes from uncultured Mollicutes bacterium, assembly GCA_900549975.1. Classification (GTDB taxonomy): domain Bacteria; phylum Bacillota_I; class Bacilli_A; order RFN20; family CAG-826; genus RUG131. The sequence continues at coordinate 8,898 of URQK01000012.1, read as the reverse complement.
ATGCACTATAAACAAATAATTTTTTCATAGTTTAGCCTCCTACAGTTCTTCATTAACTGTTCCAGTGACAATATCAGTATTAGAATCATCACGAACAATTGAAGTTAAAATAATATCTTCGACCTTAATCTCATCAACTAAAATTTTTGGCGTTTCGTATTTTTTCATAAGTTTTTCCTTTCGTTATTAAAGGCTAAAAGCATTTAGCTCTTAGCCTAAATTATTATTTTAAAATTGTTGTATCAAAACTCACTTTAACAACTTGTGTACCGGCATTCCAACGACAAATTAAGAAATAGCATTCCCCATTAATAACACACATTCCTTGAACGTTATTATTATTTTGTTCAGTAATTAAGTTAGACACGGTTACTCCACTTTTTACTAGTGTGCCTGACCAATCATAAACATTCATTAAAGCAGTGCCATATGCATTAGACTTTTCGATAAATGCATAAATGTAATTAGCATCACTTGCTAAACCAAGATTACTTGTGCAATTAATACTATTTTCTACTGTTAATGATTTTCCACCAACAATATATAATTTATCTCCTGCCCTAATTGCCATTTTATTAATTGTGGCATTGTAAGTACCAGCTTTCTTAGCGTCAGTTATGCCTTCAATTGCTAGATTATAATCTTCAACTTCTGGCGTATTATCACTAGTAATTGAATCAGTTTTAATACGTTTAACAGCATTATTAAATGTGAATAAGTAAACATAACCATCCTTATACATCATATAGTCGCCATTAGACCAAGTTTCAGAACGAATAAATGCTTTTGTTTGACCAATAGTTTTACCAGTTGATGCATCTACTTTTACAATTAAGGTCTCACCTTTTGGATTATTAGTCGATATATAAATATAACTATCATCACTACAAATTCCATGTGCATATTGATAAGTATTTTTTATGTTTCCGCCTGATAAAATACTAGGATTATAGTTAGGCGTAACACCTTTATTAGTGCAAGATGCCACATATTCATATAAATCCATTGTTTCTTTTGGAGTATCAGTGTTGTTATTACCCGCAAAAGAAATTTCATAAATACTAGAATTATTTCCTTTACTCCACTTAAGCATAGTGAAATACATTTTTCCGTTAAAAGAGCAAATTGACTGAACGTTAGAGTTAGCAGGCGCATCAAATCCCATAATTTCCGTTGTATTTTTTGGCTGAACTCGATTAATTAAGTTACCTTCATAATCATAAGTAGCAATCATTGGTGAAATAACATTATTTGCTTTATATAAAATATATAAATAGTGATCATCACCAGTAATTTTAGCTAATGCACATCCTACTTGTGCATTTGCAGAATTTAAGCCAGTTACTGATTGTGAAACTGAATAAGAATTAACTTTCTTCATTTCAATATCATAAATTGCAATAGTATTATCTGTTAAAACTGCATATTTTCTTAATGCATGATTGAAATACATTGAACGAATTGAATTAGTATTTAATTCTTCAAATTGCATATTTGGTAAATACTCTACTTTTGCTGTACCTTTACCATTAAATGAAGTAGGTAATCGCATAAATACACCTTCGTTTGTTATAGTATAAATAAAGTTATCTTTGACAAACATTGGTGTTGATTTTTCACCAGAGAAAACAAATGGTGCTGAATATCCAACAATTTCATTATTATTAGGATTATATTTAACAATTACTGCACATTCTTTACCAGCACTGCTATCTGCTCCTGGTTCAAATGATGAATATAAATAGACAAATTCATCATCACTACAAGATGCATAAATCCAGTTTAATCCTTTGCCATCAACATAAGAGCCCCAGTCTTTAGATTTATTTACTATAAATGTCGGATTGAAGCCATTTTCTTTTGCATCTGCTAAATACTCACCCATACATGAGTAAGCATTGTTATTATTACCTGATGATAATTCGAGTTTTTCAATTGCACCAGCCACATAACTATTAAATACTGATTTGTTATCATTATTGCTTTCTTTAAATGAAATACGAATCTTGTTTTCACCTGTTTTTAAAGCATAGCTTCCAATATTAATTCTTTGATAATCTAAATAAGCCTCAGATATATAATCAAATGGGCCTACACTTTTAAATGTATAAGAACTATCTTTGATTTTTCCATTAATAGAAACGTAAGCAAAATCATTAAAGGCAATTTGATTAGCGTAGAATTTTTGATTTTCATATGTTAAATAGCCATTAGACATATTTAAATACAAATTAGCAACAATATCTTCACTTGAATTATAAGTAAATTCAATAAAATCACCACTATCGAAATCCTTAACATAATCATCATAGGCGGTTGCGCCTTTTAATGTTGCTGTAGTTGCAGATATGTTTTTTATTGTATCAAGTTGCAATCTAGTTGAAACATTAGGATTTTCTAAAGATGTGATAGTGATATTATAGCGTTTACCAAATTCCGCCACACCATTTAAACCAGTGATTTTATATTTAGATTGATCAAGTTTTAAATAGTTACCGCTTGAATAACTACCATAAATAATTGGTTTAAATGAACTGATATCTTCCCCTACTTCTAATGATGAAGAATTAATAACAGCAAAACTTTCTAATTTACCATTACTAAATTCATTTTTAGACATTACTTTAATTGGTAATGTTCCATAGATTACTTCATCATCATTTTCTCCATATTTATAAGAGAAAGTCATAATTTCATCATCAACACTTAACTTTTTAGTTTTTGTTTCTAATAATGATAAATTCAAATTTTCTATCTTACTTCCATCGTTATAAATAGCATCGACACTCATTCCTTCTGAATTAAAATAATCGCCTTCTGCATAAGTAATTAGATAAGGCTTATGCGTTACTTCAAGATGATCAAGTTTTACATCTAATAAGGTAATATCCATTTCTTCTTTAAAATCATAAATGGTTTCTAATATTTCTTTACCTTCTTCATCTTTAATAACATTTCCATTTTCATCAGTTTTTGGTTCTTGTTTTAAGTAAGAAAAGATTAATTTTCCACCTTCATTAACAAAGTTTTCTGGAACTTCAAGATCATATTCAGAACTTTCAAGTTCCTCAACATAATCACGTTTATTAATGGTATTGCCAATGGTATATAAACCTTCAACTATAAAGTTTGATTTATTAGCATTAGCTTTTCCGTTTTTAAAGAATCCTACTCCATCTTTAACAGTTACCTTGATACCAGTCATAACTGTTACTTCTGGTTCGTTTTCTTTATCAAATTTATCTTTTTGGGCAACCATATCTTCATAATACTTTTTCCAGTTTGTATAAGAAGTAATAAATACAGTGCCAACAGTGGCAAATAAAACAGCACTAAGAGCAATAACAGAAATCTTTTTAGTTAATCCAACTTTTTTCTTATCCATATTATTTACTCTCCTTCTTTGTTTTTTCGTCTTTTTTATAACTTGGAACAAATAAACAAACTAACCAAATTGCTACTCCGAAATAAATAGCACAATTTAAACATGTCACTGCTGGTTTCCACCATTGCCATCTATCAATAGAGAAAGACATTGTAATTTCTTCATCCGCACTTGGTTCATAAACACTTGCTTGATATTTGGTTGATAACCAACCATATAAAACATGTTTAACTGCGCCACGCACTTGATTTTGGAATCTTGCTGTAGTTGCACCTTGTGAATAATCGTAACTAATTGATTGTCCTAATGCACAAGCCATACCTAAATCTCCACCAGCACGAAGTTGTTCATCAATCGTACCCTTAATTCCTGTTGTCCAGTCAGTATCAATATAGCCATTAAAGCCCCATTCATTTCTTAATACGCCCATAATTAAGCCTTGACTACCACCAGCCCATTGACTACCAATACGGTTGAAAGCAGTCATGATACCAGATAAATTTTCTTTTTCTGTTGCTCTTTGGAATGGCCTTAAATATGTTTCACGTAAAGCTTGTTCACTTAACCAAGTAGAGCAAGCATAACGCCATGATTCACATTCATTTAAAGCAAAGTGTTTCATTTCCACACCACAGCCATAATTTTGTAAGCCACGTACGATAGTACAAGCCATTAAAGAAGTCATAAATGTATCTTCTGAGAAGTATTCCCAGTTTCTTCCACCAAATGGTGAACGATGTAAGTTGACGCCTGGGCCAAATACTGCTTGTACTGTTAATGAGTTCATTTCATTAGCAAAGTTTGTTGCATATTGATACGCTAAAGGTTCATTCCATGTTTGAGCAAGAATAACTGTTGATGGGTTACCGGTTCCACGTGGCCTTCCAGCAAAGCCTTTAATTTGGACCATTGAGTCATAACAGAATAAACGTGGTTTTCCAATTGATGCGATACCCTTGTTACCAGATTGAGCGTTATTAATCATATTAATAGCTTCGCTATACTTAACTTGGTTTAATACTTCATCCCATTTTGGATTATTATAGTCACTACCAAGTTCTAAACCTAATTCAGTAATAACGCCTGAAGATTCCGCTAGTTTATAAGATGTTGAAGCACCCCAAGTAGGCATAACAGTATTTACTTCGTTTCCAAATACATCAACTGTAGCATTATCCCAGTCTGATGCTCTTTTAGCTGAATAAACACTTACGCTTTTTTCTTTATCACTTAATGAACGATTATATACTTCTTTTGTTCTTTTTGGAATTTTATAATCTAAATTAAAATCATTTCGACTCATAAATGGAATATTAGCGTTATGTTCACTATCAATTCCATCAATGGAAATTCCATCAATTGCATCATCACCAGTAAATAAGTTTTTAACTTCTACACCAGTATATTTATCGGTAGGGCACTTAATTGTTTCATCAACTTTATAAGTTAATATTGCATCACTACCAGCAATTTGTTTAATATTATGACTATCAGTCATTAATTTAATTTCATAATCGCCTGCTTCTAATTCATAGCCTTTAAAATCATTATTATTTTTATCATAACAGTCATAACTCAAGAAATCTTCAGCATCAATTTCAATTGTTACTACTTGTGAGCCATTAGGCATTAATTCTTCCGTTTTAGCAAATCCAACAAGATTAACATAAGACTTTTCAATTCCACCTTTAGTATAAGGTAAAGTCACATAAGCTTCGATAACATCTTTACCACTATGTGTGCCAGTATTAGTTACTTTTACATCAATGCTAAATTTTGTATTTTCGTTAATTGAAGTACCAGTTGCTGGTTCACTTTTTACTATTTCCCAATCAAATGAGGTATAAGATAAACCATATCCAAATGGATATTGAACAACGCCGTTATATCCTTTAGCGTGTTCACCATATATAGCACTTCGATCAACATTATCATATACACCTTCATGGTCAGCAGTTTCAAACCACTTATAGCCAACATAGATGCCTTCTACATAGTCAATACCGCCTATATCAGATCCAGCGTAATTATTAGCGCCAAACCAAGTAGAATAACTAGCAGGGTGATCATTAAAAGTATAAGGAATAGTATCCACTAATTTACCAGAGAAACTTTTATCTCCATAAAGCAAACTAGGAATTGAAGATGCTGCTTGAGTACCTGTTACTCCTACATATACACAAGCATCTAGTCCCGGAATGCGATCCATAAAATCTAGTTCCATGATATTTCCTGCATTAATTACTACGATTACCTTTTCGTAATTTTTGCCTAAGTAAGTTAACATTTCCTCTTCTTCACTAGATATCTCTAAATAATGTCTTGTTTCATCATTGACTTGTCCAGGTCCAGCTTTAGTTTGAATATTTGGCAAGTCATTATTTTCATGACAAGTTCTAGAAATTACCGCAATAGCAGTTGAAGAATACGCTTTAGCATTATCTAAGAGTTGAGTGGAATATTTATCCATACTTGGCTCTCTTAGTGCTCTAGCTGTTGCTCGATCAATACTATTTGGATCTTTAATTAAATTAACTGGTTCACACCATTTTTTGTAAAAACTTTGAATTTCACTATTCGTAGATATTCCATATCTTTTCAAAGCTTTCATTAAATCAACTACACTATTGATGTTATCATCTTCTGGTCGAACTTGGCCTGATGATCCGTTACCAATACCACCATATGACCAATCAACAGAACCATATCCAAACACATTAACTTTTTTGTCATCAGTTTTAGATAAAGGTAAAACATTATCGTTATTCTTTAATAATGCTGCACCTTCTAGTTCCACGGTTTTAGCTAATTCCGCTGCTTTAGCTTGGGCTTTCGATACGGCAGAATTATCTGTTATTGGTGGACATAAATATGCAGTAATTTGGTTAGCATAAGTGTTAATAACAGAGTTACCAATGTTAATTGCCACAATTAATCCAATCATAACTGCACAACAAATGGAGCGATTAATAATCCATCCTTTCGTTACTGGTCCATAAATTTTGGTAAACCAATTTTCCTTTTTGTTTTTCATAAATTCCTCCTTCTTATAAAAAACTATTTACAAACTAAAAAAACTTGCTGAAATCTCAATTTGTAAAAGCAAGCCGCATATTAAAAGCTAATAAACCGCTTACATTTAAGTTTTACAATAAATTGCTACTCCTAAGCAAGTTTTTTTCATACACGTATTTATTTTCTTCGTGAATGTTAATTAATTTTTATTTATTGGGAAAAGAATATATAAATAAAACACATTTCCTACGACTTTAAAGTTGACTAAACCGCCATATTTTTCACTTACTGCAATGATGCTTTTTGTTCCAAAACCATGATAGCCATTATTATCTTTTGTTGTGATTGGATTACCAGAATTATCAAATTTAATTTCACCAGTAAAACTATTTGATAAAACAATCGAAAGCATATCCGCTTCATTTTTAATTGATAAAGAAATAACTCTTTTTGTTGGATTATCAATTTTCATCACTGCCTCAATAGCGTTATCAAAAGCATTGCCAAATAAAGAGTATATGTCAACTTCATTCATAAAGTTCATACTCTTACCATCAGCAATTACTGATAGGGCAATATTATTTTTATGGCAGCGAATACTTTTTTCCGTAAGAATAACATTTAGTGCTTCATTTTCAGTTTTGACAAATGAATCGTAAAATCCAATTGAATCTTCTATTTCTGATAAAACATTCGGTGAAATAGTTTTATTTGTTTCAATTGCGTGGATTTGATGTTTTAAGTCATGACATTTTAAATTAATAAGTTCAATATTTTCTTTTGATAAATTATATTGTTCTTCCGCTCGTTGCCACAGTGCTTGTAACATTTCATTTTCTTTACGAACTCTTCTACTATCAATCATCGTAAACAAAGCATATAAAAGTAATAAGCAACAGAAGCAATTATATAAATTATTAATTAATCCGGTAACAATATCTAAATTATTGCCAAATGCTACTACTAAAGAATTAAATAAAATATCAATAAATAATCCTACTCCTACAAATATTAACATTGCATCGGCTTTAACGGAAAAATCTTTTCTTCTTTCAATTCTTTTAGCAAATAAGTAATAGAATAAAATATTTGTACCAACGAAACAAAAGAAATAAATCCAACAATAAATGAAAGTATGTAAATCAAAAGTCCAAAATGAAAATTCACTATTGTTATACATGTTATATAAAGGCGGTCGATCCCACACAATTAAAGACATAATAAAACTAGTTAATTCATAACTAAAGTGTTGCACTGTATAAGCCGCAAACGCAATAAAAGTCACTGTTGACCATGTGTTTTTAAAACAAAACTTCAATACTAGAATAGAAAATGAAAATATTAATGGAAATATTAATGTAGATACAAAGACATTATCTTGAGGCAAAAGTCCTAGTAATAAAGCAAACCCAACATTTAAAATAATTCCACCTAATAAGCGAAAAACAAATTTGGATTGCTTTTTTAAAGTTATTCCAAATATTAATTCACATATATAAATTTCAAATACGAAAATTATTTTATAAAGAATCAAATTTGTCATAAAAGCACCTAGTTTCCAAAAACAAAGTAATTACTTAATTTTTCTAAAAAAGTTTTCTTTTTAAGATGAGATATAGCAATTTTATCGTTTCCAACTTGACATTCGTATCCTTTTACACTACGAACATAAGATAAATTAACTAAATAACAACGATTACAAAATTCAAAATGGTTACTAGAAAGTTCTTTTGAAGCTTTACTCATTGTTCCATATACTTCATAATTTCCTCTTGCTGTATGATAAATAAGCGAATGATTAATAACTTCTACATACATAATATCGGCTTCTTTAATAGCAATTATTTCTTTAGTGGTTTTTAAATAAATTGTTTTTTCTCGAGATTGATGAATACTAGCTAATTTAACTAAAGCACGATCCATTTTTATTGATAGCTGATAATAATTAACTGGTTTTACCACAAAATCAAATGCTTCTACTTCGTAACCTTTGACAGCATATTGCGCCATATTCGTTACAAAAATAATCATAACTTCTTTATCAATTTCACGTAAATTCTTAGTCACATTAAACCCATTACCATCAGGAAGTTCAATATCAATAAGTACTAAATCACTTTTGGTGTAATTATCAATAAATCCTTTAGCGGTACTATATGTTTCAACCTGAAATTTAATTTTATGTTCATTTCCATATTGTTTAAAGAATTCTTGTAAAGTATTAGAGGCTTCTAAGTTATCTTCAAGTATCAATACTTTATAGATGTCTAATTTATCGATTGCATTTTCATTCATTGGATAAAACTAGCCTCCATTACTATTTTTTTTGATAGTACAACATTTTATTTTGTTTGTCAAACATAGACAAAATAAGTATAATTAATAAGAAATATATTACTATTAAATTTAATTATTATAATAATTAATTTACACTTTTTTAAGAAATATTAGATTCAAAAAAATACTATATTTCATAACAAATTTTTTTCTATTTTCCA
>URQK01000011.1 GCA_900549975.1 uncultured Mollicutes bacterium | reverse complement strand
TAAAAACATCTATTGTCCTTACATTTTCAAAGAGTTTATCACCTGTTTTATCATTTGCCATATTTATTTCTATATAATTTTTAAAATGTTTTTTAGCTAGTTCTCTTATAATATAAGTTTTTCCTACTTGCCTTGCTCCATCAATGCATAAAATTCTTTGAGAATCGCTTAATAAGTATTCTTCAATATAGGTAGAAATCTTTCTATACATATGTTTTCCTCCGGTTTTCAAATAATTAAAGCGTTAAAAAAATACGCTTTTCAATAATTATTGAAGTACTTTTTTTACGCTTTTCAATAAATTTGATATGTTATTTTTTACGCTTTTCAAATTTTTAGATACCTGCTAAAGGTAAAACATATACTCCATCTTCTAATGGATAAACTACATCTGTATTGCAAATTATAACTTTTGCACCAATATTGTAACTAGTTTTATCTAACTGTTTAAAGCCTTTAACAGCGCTATTATTGAACTTGAATCCTGATTTACATTCAATGCGATTTAATTTTCCATCATTGATGATAATTAAATCTATTTCATTCATATTATTATCTCTATAGTAATAAAAATTAGGTTCAATTCCATTATTTATAAAGCTCTTTTTAATTTCGTTTATTATATAGGTTTCTACAAATCTTCCTGTGAATGAACTAGCCTCTAATATTTCACCACTATTTAATCTTGCTAAATAGCAAGCTAAACCAGTATCTGAAAAATAAAGTTTTGGCCTTTTAACAATGCGCTTTGATATTGATATTTCATTATATGGTTCTAATAAATAAACAATATCACCTGCAATTAAAACACTAAGCCAAGCCATTACAGTCTTTTTATCAATTCCAATAATATTAGCAATATTATCATAAACCAATTCTTCACCAGTTAACGATGCTAAAAGTTCCATAAATCTTCTAAACAAAAATTTATCTCGCACATTTATCAAGTCGGATACATCTCTTTCAATATAAGTTTCCACATAATCTGCATAACATTTTTGTGGTGTTAATAATTCATTACTATATAATTCTGGATAAAATCCTTTTACTATTAAATTATATAAATCAATTGGATTAAGTGGATTGTTCTTTGCCCTTTCATTGATTTTTAATATATCAAAATTAAATATAGGTTCTTCTCTATTTAAAATTTCATTTCTCGATAATGGCATCATATGGACAATTGATACCCTGCCAGATAATGATTCTGTTACTCCATTCATTAATTTATACATTTGTGATCCAGTTAATATAAACATGCCATAATTTTTCTCATTAACTCTTTTTTCTTCATTAACTATCTCTTCAATGGTTTCGAAAAGTTCTGGTGCTTTTTGTACTTCATCAATTATTAAAGGCCATGGATGAATAGATAAAAACATTTTAGGGTCTTTATTAGCCAATTCTCGTTCTCGTGAGTTATCAAGAGAAACATAATTAAAGCCTTTTTTTTCAAATAGTAAAACTAAAGTTGATTTTCCAACTTGTCTAGCTCCAGTAATTAAGGTTACTGGTTTAGTTTTTATACTTAATTCCACGACTTTTAAAATATTTCTATCAATCATATTTATCACCCAATATTATTATAGTTTAGTATTTTAGGGAATTCAATTCCCTTTTTGTATAAAAATTAATGTATTTTGTAGGAAACGTCATATAAAGTATAAAATTGTTAACACTTAATTTCAGTTGGTTAATGCCACTAACTAAATCAATATCTCAACTTAGTTATATACTTAATTGTTACTATCTTCTTAATAACAACATTTCTATTAAATAAAAAAACTACCCAACTGTTAATAAAATTGGATAGTTTATAAATAGAATTTTATTTAATTATCTTTGTACTCTTCCAGAAGCATTTCCCTTAGCAAGAGATAAAACTTCATCTTCACTTACTAAGTTAAAATCACCTGGAATTGTATGTTTTAAGGCAGAAGCCGCTACTGCGAATTCAAGAGCCTTTGCTTGATCAAAATCATATTTTAATAAGCCATGAATTAATCCGCCAGCAAATGAATCTCCACCGCCAACACGGTCAATGATTGGTTCAATGTCATAATGTTTAGATTCATAGAATTCTTTACCATTATAAATTAATGCTTTCCAACCATTGTGAGTTGCACTATATGATTCTCTTAATGTTGATACAACTAATTTAAAGCCAAACTCTTGTTGCATTTGTTTGAATATTTCATAATATCCTTTAGCGTCAGTATCACCTTTATCAACATTAGCGTTAGGTTTAAATCCTAAACATAATTGTGCATCTTCTTCGTTACCAATACATACATCAACATATTGCATTAATGGACGCATAACTGAAATTGCTTTTTCACTTGTCCATAATTTTTTTCTAAAGTTTAAGTCACAAGAAATAGTAACATTATGTCTTTTAGCGGCTATACAAGCTTCACGTAAAATATTAGCTACTTCGTCAGATAAAGCTGGTGTAATGCCTGACCAGTGGAACCAAGTTGCACCTTCAAAAATCTTATCAAAATCAAAATCATTTATTGATGCTTCAGAAATTGATGAATGAGCACGATCATAAATTACTTTTGATGGACGCATTGAAGCACCACTTTCTAAGTAATAAATACCTAATCTATTTCCGCCTCGAGCCACATAATCAGTATGAACGCCATATCTTCTTAAAGCGTTAACTGCGCATTGACCAATTTCATGAGCAGGCACTTTGCTAACAAAGTAAGCATCATGACCATAATTTGCTAAAGAAACAGCAACATTAGCTTCACCACCACCATAGCAAGCATCAAATTCTTGACATTGAACAAAACGTGAATTGCCTGCTGATGATAATCTAAGCATTATTTCTCCCATTGTAACAATTTTCATATTTTTAATTCTCCTTAGTTAAGCCATTTGGCTAATTTTTTACAGTTTTCAACGATGTCGCCTTTCATCATAAAGCTACCGCCAACTGCGTAAATTGCATCATTAGATAAATATTCATCAATATTTGTTTCGTCTACTCCACCAGTAGGTAAGAACTTAACTTGTGGGAAAGGTTTAGATAAGTTATTGATTGCCTTTAATCCACCATAAACATTGCTAGGGAAGAATTTAACAACTTTAATACCATATTCTAAAGCTTCCATAATTTCAGTTGGAGTGACACATCCTGGGAAATAAGGAATATTATGTTCGTTACAAGCTTCCGCTACACCTTTAGAAAAACCCGGAGAAACAATAAATTGAACTCCTAAGTTAATAGCTTGAAGAGCTTGTTCTTTATTAATAACAGTTCCAGCACCAATGCACATATCTTTATATTCTTTAATAGCTAATTCAATAGCTTTAGGAGCATAAGCAGTACGGAATGTGATTTCTGCTACTTTAATGCCGCCTTCTAATAAACTAGATAATTTATGTCTAGTATCTTCTTCATCTTTAACTACCACAACAGGTATAATCTTATAATGTTCCATTTTAAATCTATTCTCCTTTAACTAATTTATTAGCGTTTTTATAGCTAATATTTGTAGCAAGTTCAATTGCGGAGTTTTCGTCATATTCGCCATTTTCGACTAACTCGCCAATGTAACTTGCAAGTACACGTCTAAATAAATCAAATCTAACATAGCTAGCAAATGATCTGCTATCGGTAAGCATACCCATATTATTCCCTAAAAATGAATATTCTGCAATAACATTAAGATTATGTTTGATACCTAAAACCGTATCATTAAACCACCAAGCAGGTCCAATACTAACATTTCTAAACGCTCCAGTTAAACAAGCAAGAGCTTTTAAGTTTTCATCATTTAATGTATAAAGAATGATATTTGGTCTTTCTTCATCTTTGATGTTATTTAAGAATTTAATAACATTTTTGATATCAATCGGATTAGAAATAATATCAAATCCTGTATCTGGACCGCATGCTTTAAATTCATCACTATTAACATTTCTTGTAACATCAAAATGAATTTGCATAGTCATATCGCGTTTTTTATATTCTTTAGCTAAATAAGTAAGCATAAATCCTAAGAAAGCTTCATAATCACTATCTTTCCAATTATCTCTTTTAATGAATAAAGCACGAGCTTCTTCAATAGTAGGATAAATACTTGGGAAATATTCAAAACTTTGGTCAGATATAACAGTGCCTTTAGAAACAAAGAAATCTAAACGGCTACTAATAACACTTAATAAATCATCTAAATCATTAATTTCTTTATTAGCGCTTTTAGCAAGTTCATTTAAATATTCTTCGCTTAATCTAAATAATTTATCAGGTCTAAATGTAGGTAGGATTTTTACTCCATCATAAATACCATGATATTTTAAATCACTAGTAGGATCATCAGTGGTACAAACATATTTAACGTTAAATTTTTTAAATAAATCACGAATATGCATGTTTTTTGCGATTTTATTCGCATCTTCATATATTTTTAAAGCACTTGATTCATTTAATGGTTCATTAATACCAAATATTTCTTTTAATTCTAAGTGTGACCAATAATATAATGGATTACCAATTAAATTAGGCATAATGCTTGCGTATTTAATGAATTTTTCTTTATAACTAGCATCGCCAGTAATATATTTTTCTTCAATACCATTTAAGCGCATCGCACGCCACTTATAGTGATCTCCACCCATCCATAATTTTCCGATATCTTCCACTAATGGATTAGTGGCGATGGCTTCAGGATCTAAATGGCAATGAAAATCCACAATTGGCAAATCTTTAATTGCTTCATAAATATGTTTTGATGTTTCATTTGTTAATAAAACATTATCATCATAAAACTTTTTCATTGCTTATTTATCCTCCAAATCGTCTTGGTAAGCTTCAAATAAGCCATTAATATAAGCACATCCTAAAGCACGATCAAATAAGCCATATCCTGGTTTTTTATTCTCGCCAAAGATGTTTCTACCATGATCAGGTCTTACATATCCATCAAAATGATTTTTAACTAATGCCTGAACAATTTTATTCATTGGTAAACTACCAGTTTTGGAATAATGCCCTGATTCATAGAAAGAGTTATTGTTATCGGTATAACAAATATTTCTTAAATGGACAAAATGAATACGATTAGCGCGGGAATATTTATCCGCCATCTTAACCAAATCGTTATCTTTTCTTGCTCCTAAACTACCAGTGCAAAACGTTAATCCATTATTAGTGGATTTAACAGCTTCAAATAATCTATCTAAATCTTCTTCGGTTGAAATAATTCGAGGAAGTGAAAATATATCCATTGGTGGATCATCTGGGTGAATAGCCATTTTAACATCTAATTCATCGCAAACTGGAATAATTTTATTTAAGAAATAAACTAAATTATTAAATAATTGTTCATGTGAAATGTTTTTGTATTCATCAAGAAGACTATTTAATTCTTCTTTAGTATAGCTTTCATCCCATCCTGGTAAATGAAGATTTTTAGGATCTAATTTCTTAAAATCGTCAAATGAGAAGCTAAGTGATTCACTACCATCCGCGTTTTGATAATGTAAATTTGTTCTTGTCCAATCAAATACAGGCATAAAGTTATAGCAAATAACTTTAACTCCAATTGAAGCAACACGACGAATATTTTCAATGTAATTAGCAATATATTTATCACGTGTTGGTTTTCCTAATTTAATATCTTCGTGAACAGGAATAGATTCAATAACTTCAAATTTTAATCCTTTATCTTCACATAATTGTTTTTGCTTTTTTAAAGATTCAATTGGCCAAACTTCACCAACTTTAACTTCATAACAACTGCTAACAACCCCTGACATATTAGGAATTTGTCTAATATAGTCTAAAGGTATTGAATCAGTTTCTCCATACCATCTAAATGTTAATTTCATAATTAAACTCCTGAATAAGCAGAGAATCCGCCATCGATTGGGACACAGATTCCAGTAATAAATGATGCGCCTTTAGCATCAATTAAGAATAATACAGCACCGATTAATTCTTCTACTTCGCCAAATCTTCCCATTGGTGTAGATCTTAAAATTTTGCCAGTTCTTGCGGTTGGTGTGCCATCAGGATTCCACAATAAACTTGCATTTTGTTTAGTTGAGAAAAATCCAGGTGCAATAGCATTAACTCTAATACCAACATGTGAGAAGTGTACTGCTAACCAACTTGTGAAGTTAGAAACAGCAGCTTTAGCTCCAGAATATGCAGGAATCTTTGTTAGAGGTGTATATGCATTCATTGAAGAAATATTTAAAATTGAGCAATCTTTTCTGCCCATCATATCACTAGCAAATACTTGAGTTGGAAGTAATGTACCAATTAAATTTAAATTGAATACATATTCAAATCCGCTGACATCAAGGTTGAAGAATGTTTTCATACTCTTCATATCATCATCAAGTTCAGCAAATTCATTATCTGTTGTTGCTAATGGGTTATTACCACCAGCACCATTAATTAAAATATCAACAGGTCCTAATTGTTTTAAAATTTCTTGGTGACATTCTTCTAGCATGTCTTTTTTCAAAACATTTGCTTGTAGGGCAATAGCTTTACCCCCATTAGCGTTAATTTCATCAGCAAACTTTTGGGCATTTTCTAATTTATAATCAAGTAATGCCACTTTAGCGCCACAAAGAGCAATTGCTGAAGCTAAGCAAGAACATATAACTCCTCCTGCTCCAGTAATAACTACTACTTTATCTTTTAGATTGATAGTAAATGGTAAATCTTTCTTTTCCATAATTTGATTCTCTCTTTCTTTACAATTATATTGTACACTTAAGCATAATTAATATTAATTGCATTTATTTCAAAGAAATATTGCAAAATGTAGATTAGTATTATATCATAAAAGTATGTTTAACTTTCAATACCGCGACATTGATTTCGCCCACAAATTAAATGGCCATACATTGCCATCCGATGACTTTAAAAAGCATATGCACGATTTCTATGAACTAATCTTCTTTGTGAGAGGGGAAGTTGACTACACGATTGAATCAAAAACAAAGAAATTAGTTCCAAATGATATCATTCTTATTCCTGCTGGTTCATTACACTATGGTGTAGCAGATCAACATCATGAATACGAACGCTATGTCTTAAAATTCCCTATCACTATTATACCTGAAAGTCTAGCTAAAGAATTACATGAGTTTTCAGGTTTTTCTGGTAATTATTCATTTTTAGATCGTTATTTTAAAGAATTAGATACTATCGTGGATAATTATAAAACTGAGCATGCTTATATTTTATTTGTTAACCAACTTATCCGTATTTTAATTGATATGCAAAATAACAATCAAAAAGAAGATGAAGGCATTCAACATAATCGTGTTGTTGCTCAAGTAATAAACTATATAAATGATAACATTAAAAAGAATATAACTCTTAATGACATTTGTGATGCTTTACATTTCTCAAGAGCGCATATTTCTAATGAATTTTCTAAAGTAATGCGCGTAACAGTAATGACTTATATTCGTTATAAAAAGATTATTGCCGCTCATCAAAAAATATTACAAGGAAATGTAAAAGTTAATGAGGTGGCATATGAATATGGTTTCCAAGAATATTCAACATTCTATCGTAATTATGTAAAGATTATTGGTAAACCTCCATACGATAGAAATAATTCTAGAAAAAAATAAAAAATCCTTATTATCTAAAAACAACATTGTTTTGCTTTATATATTGCAATATATTTCTACAATAGTTGCAATATTTTTTTAATATCATTTTATATATAATTAACTGTGTTAAAAGGGCTTACAAATATATTTATATATTTTTCAAGTCTAGTAAGGAGCAAAAAAATGAAAAAAACATCTAATTTTCCTAAATTTGTATTAGCAGCATTATCTTGTTTCTCATTTATGTTATCTGGTTGCAATAATAACAGTTCTAATAATGATAATGTTACTATTATTTTAAGCAAGAAAAGCACCACACTTGTTGTTGGTGCTGAACAAACTTTAAAAGCTATCACTAGCCCAAAAGGAGTTAAGGTCACTTGGACAAGTAGCGATTCCACTACTGTTTCAGTATCTGACATCGGAAGAATTAAAGCCGAAAAAGTTGGTAGTGCTACAATTACCGCTACAGCGGGAAGTAAATCAGCAGAATGTCTTGTAACTGTTGAAGATATCACTATTACAATATCTATGAAAGAAGCAACAATTGATATTTCTGAAAGTTCAACTCTCCAGTTGTCTGCAACTGACTCAAGAAATATGGGCGGATATACTTGGGAATCATCAAATACCGAAGTTGCCACTGTTGATCAAGACGGACTTGTAACCGCTAAAGGGCAAGGAACTGCTACTATTACTGTATCTAAAGGTAATGCCAGTGATACTTGTGCATTAACAGTAAAAGTGCCTGAAGATTATTATCCATTAGAAAACGGCAAAAATGATGTAGTATTTAGCAAACCTGGTCATTGGTATTATTATCGTAATGATAAGGATAAAACAATGGTAAGCGGTATTAGTGGATATCACGCTAACGGAAAAGTAGTATTAGAAAATAAGTCTAATAAGAGTGCCGAACATTATTTACGTTATATTCCAAAAGACTTAAAAGTTGGAGACATTGTTTCTGTTTCATTTGAAGTAGAATCTAATGTTGATGGTTTATTAAGATTTGGTGCTACTACTGCTGAAGATGAAGTATATTTCGTACCAGTTGAAGCTAATGTTAGCAAAACTATCACTATTGATGCAGTTAGTGTTACTACTAATAAGCCATTTAATATAACAATGGCTAAAGAAGCTACATTAACAAGCTTTATGAGTGGGCCTTATAAATTAAAGGTAACCGATTTAGTAACTAAACCAGCTTTAGCTATTAAAACAACTACTCCTTCTAATGTAACTAATAAAACAATATCCACAAAATTAGATGAAGGCGATGTTAACCTTGTTGCTGTTGGTGGAGAAAACGAAGAAACAACTTGGGAATCTTCTAATACAGAAGTTGCAACTGTTAATAATGGTGTTGTTACTCCAGTAAGTGGCGGCGTAACTATTATCACTGCTAAAAATGGTGAATTAAGTGCTTCTGTAACAGTTAATGTTATTGCATCAACTCTGACATTATCTAAATCTAATGTTGTATTAAACTTAGAAAAAGGAATTATTAAAGAAACTCTTAATGCTAATTTAGAAAATGTTGAAGGTGAAGTTACATGGACTTCTTCTAATAATGAAGTTGTAACTGTTAATAACGGTGAAATTCAAGCTGTTAAAGGTGGATTTGCTATTATTACCGCTAAAGTAGGCGAATTATCTCAAACATGTGAAGTAGTTGTTATATCTAGTGAAAGTAAATTTGTTGATAATGGAACAATTAGCAATGTTAAGGGACCAAATTCTATTACTGCACCTGGTTGGTATCGTATGAACGTTGGTACATCTAATGGGTTAACTTCTAGCCTAACTGAAGGTGTTATTGGTCTAGAATCAACAATGCTTAAAGAAAATATTACTGGTAACAAAATTCCTACATTGATGTACTTAGCAAAAGATGCCAATGGTGAAATATATAAAGGCAAATACTTTATGTCATTTGATATCACAAATAACACTGATTCAGAAGTTTACGTTCAATTTAATGTTCGTGGCGAAAGTAAAACAGTTGATGTGAAAGTTGAGGCTGGTAAAACTATTACTGTAGATCATGTATTTAATTGTGCAAATGGCGATATTGTAAACTTTAAACTTAAATCATATGGTATTGGAAGTTTTAACTTTAGTAACATCCATTATATTCCATACACAAAATAATAAAACAAAGGGAAATTGCTTATGAATAATAAATCTAGTCTTAAATCATTGCTAGATAATATCAAACAAACTATAACTTCTAAGTGGATTGGCTTCTACTTAGGAGTTTCTAGTATTGTAATAGGTATTATTGTCGCAATTATCTATCAAGTCCATTACACTGGCACTGCTTATTATAGTAGTGTTGCTGTTATATTGCCTTTTATTGCTGCGTTATTATTTATTGGTTTATCTTTGTTTAAAGAAACTTCTAAATTCGCTCCAATTGCAAGTTCAGTATTAATTTTTATAGCATTTTTAGTATTTATTAATGCTTCTTATATGTATTTATCAGAAGTTTTCTATAGTGGAATATCTAAAGAAACATTGCAAGCTCTTGATAAGACATATGTTGTTTGCATCGTATTATTTTTAATTAGTGGCATTGTTGGTAATGTTGCAATTTACAAAAAACAAAATAAAGAAAAATTGAAAGGTGAAGAAAATAATGAATAAGAAATTTAAAACTACAACAAAAGTATTTGCTAACACCTTTACAATTTTATTTGGTGTTGTTACTTTAGGTGCACAAATTGCTATGGATAATGCCTCGGCAATTAATGGAGCATTTAACATTCCTCTTCAAAAAGTAGAATTTGATCCTAATGCGGAAATTAAATGTTTCTATGATACTGATTATATGGATATTTCTGATTTAAGAACTGCTAGCGAAAAAATGGTTGAAGAAGTAATGTCTGAAGGATTAGTAATGCTTAAAAATCAAAATAATGCTTTACCTCTTTCTAGCAAAGCTAAAGTTAATCTTTATAGTGCAAACTCTGTAAACTTTGTTTATACCGGTGGAGGATCTAGTGGATCTAACCCTAAAATTGTAAGCAAATCCACAACTTTAAAATCTGGATTAGAAAAAAGTGGATTTGTTGTTAATGATGGCTTATGGAAGTTTTATAGTGAACACCAAGAATATTGGCAAGGAACAGATTTTAGTGGTAACCAATCACAAAATAAATCATTCAAAACAAAAGATGCTAAATGGTCTGAATTACCAAGTAGTAAAAATGATAAAGCTGAAGCCGCAATTATGGTTTTATCTAGATCAGCTGGTGAAAACTGCGATATGTTTTATAAAAATAATGAGCCATTTACTGACTCAAATAACTATTTAGCTTTATCTAATAATGAAAAAGATGTTTTAGAAAATCTTGCTACATTAAAGAAAAACGGCACTATTAAAAAGATTATTGTTTTAATGAATTCCGCCAATCAAATACAATGTGATTTCGTTGATGATGAAAAATATGGCATTGATGCTATGATTTGGTGCGGTACCACTGGATCTACTGGTACTATTGCTGTTGGCAAGGCTTTAGCGGGCTCTATTAATCCATCCGGTGGATTATCTGCCACATTCTTTAATAAACACTCTTTAAATCCAGTTTATACCAATATAGGCGCTAATGAATATGGTAATTCTGCTTCTATTACTAATTATCGTAATGGAGAAAACAAATATTACGTTGCTTATCAAGAAGGTATTTATAATGGTTATAAATATACGGAAACAAGATACGAAGACGTTATTATGAAACGTGAAAATGTTGGTGAATTTAATTATGATGAAGTAGTTAAATATCCATTTGGATATGGTTTATCTTATTCAAACTTTGAATGGACTGATTATAAAACTACTTCTTCTACTGAAAACGATAAAACTACATATGAAGTATCTATTAAAGTAACTAATAAAAGTAAAACTGAAGGTAAAGATATCGTTCAATTATATTTACAAAAACCATATACCCAATATGATATGGACAATAATGTTGAAAAGGCTGCTGTCGAATTAGTGGGATTTGGTAAGACAAAATTGCTTAAACAAAATGAAAGTGATGTAGTTACTATTTCTGTTGATGAAAAATATTTTGCAAGTTATGATTCACATAAAGCTAAAACTTATGTAATTGGATCTAATAACGCTAATGACAACTATTATTTAACTGTCGCAAGTGATGCTCATGAAGCCACTAATAACATTCTTAAAAAGAAAGGCTATAATGTTGATGGTAAAGATAATTTAGTATCAAATCCAATTCATATTGATTTTGATAACGTAAAATATTCTACAAACGAACATATTAAAGAAGCCAATGCTTCATTTAAAGAAAATTATAAAGGAGAAGCCGCTAACTTTGGCGTTGATAAGATTACTAATCAATTTGATGATACTGATTATTTAACTTATGATAATGTTAACGCTTCTGCTATTGATGGTTCTACTCCTGATTATATGACTCGTAAGAACTGGTCAGGAACAGTAAATAAAAAAATCAAATTAACTGTTACAAAGGATTATGATAATGATCAAAAGATACTTGAAGTTAATAAAGATAATATCGAATATCCAACATTTAATAAATCTAGTGGATTATCTTTAATTGATATAAGAAATTATGAAAATGGTAATTTAATTGAATACGATAACGAGTTATGGAATCAATTACTTGATCAATTATCATTTGATGATTATGTAACCTTATTAAGTGATGGCTTAAGATGTACTAAGTTAATCAAATCAATTAATGCCCCTATTACTTGTGAACAAAATGGTTCTGTTGGTCCAATTCAAGCATATGGTTATAATTCAACTGATAACATTTTTGAAGGATTTGCTAAATTCTATGAAGAAGGTGTTGGAGAATATCCAACAATATTCACATGTAATGGTATTGTTGCTTCTACATTTAACACTGAATTAATCGAAAGATTAGGAACGCAAATTGGTGAAGAATGTCTTTGGGTTGGCTATGCTGGAATGTATGGATATGGTATTAACTTACATCGCGGTGCTTATAATGGCCGTGCATTTGAATATTATAGTGAAGATGGTTTCTTAACTGGTATGGCTAGTGGATATGAAACAAAAGGTACACAGTCTAAAGGTGTATTCATGATTTTAAAACATGGTATCTTAAACGACCAAGAAACTAATAGATATGGTGTATCTTCTTACGCTAACGAGCAATCAATTAGAGAAAACTATTTATTACCTATTCAAGTTGCTATTGAAGTTGGTGATGAAGCACAAATGATGGGCTTAATGACTGGCTTAAATAGATTAGGCGCTAAATGGACCGGATCACAAGGATTTTGTAATACAGTTTTACGTGCAGAATATGGATTAAATGGTATTATCATTTCGGACTTCTGGAATAAATATATGTCCGTGGAAAATGGATTACTTAATGGTAGCAACCTTCCAGATGGTACAACAAGCGCTGATGCATTAAAACAATATTCAAAAGATTATGGTGAATTAGCGTGGGCAATGAGAGAATCAGTACATCGTGTTTTATATACTGTTTGTCGCTCTAACCAAATGAACTATATTGCTCCAGGCATGAAAATTATTCCAGTTACTCCTACTTGGGTAAAAGTATTAAAAGGTAGTCAAATAACTATTGATATCATATTTGCAGTTAGTATTGTTTGTTTAATTGCGGTATGGTTCGAAAAACCATTCGATAAATTATTAGAAATTATTAAATCAAAGAAAGAAGAAGGTAAAGAATAATGAAAATTGGTACTGGAACATTAACATTAGATAACATTCACTTTATTGCCTTAGCGGACTAATTTAGTTTAAAATATTTCTATGAAAAACAAATTTAAAGCATTATTTATTTTGCCATGCATTTTGGCTCTATCTAGTTGTATGAATACTAGTGCCTCTAATAGTTCTTCCATTCCTGATATAGAATACAATTTTGTCGATGTATTTCTTTTTATGGGTGATGGAAATATGTCAGGATTAGGCGAAGCTAGTGATGCTTTAATATGCAAAAATAATCATGGCTATGAGTATAAAGCTAGTAATAATTCACTTTCTGAAATAAGTGAACCATTTGGCTTAAAAGAAAATAATGCCAATTTAAATGATTATTCGAATAAGTCTGGCGGTATGGTTTCTTCATTTGTAGAAGGATATTATGAAGAAACTAATGTTCCTGTTGTGGCTATTTCCGCTAGCGTGACAAATTCTTCTATTGAAGATTGGAAAGTTGGAAGTAATTATTTTATTGAAGCTAAGACTCGTCTTTCTTCATGTTTAGATTATTTAGCTACTCGCGATTCTTTTATAGCAAGAAATGTTAATATTGTTTGGTGCCAAGGTATTATGGATGCTGATAAATATGCAAGTGGAACATTAAACTACTTTGACATATTAAAACAAACGATTAATGGATTTAAAAGTGATGCTAGTTTAGAAGTTAATAAATGTTATGTTATTCCAACAAGTGAATATTTAGATGATGAAGTTAATGACAATCAATTAAGTTTAGCTAATGCACAAATTAATTTATGCAAAACTGATGATAATTTTATTTTAGCTAGTAATAAATTTCATAATGTCCCTAGTGGATTAAGAAAAGATCCATATTTCCATCAAGGAGCGTATAATGTTACTGGTTTAGATGCTGGAAAAAATGTTGGATATTATATTAATAATGAAATAGTTAAAGAATGTAAACCATATTTAGTTGGTGAAGCTAGTGAATTAGCCTCTAAATATAAAATTACTTTAAAATATAACGAATCCGATGAAGATAAAACAAATAAAAAGTATTACTTTGATAGTAATGCTAAAACTAATGGCACTGGAACAATATCTAGCCCATTTAATAATCTTGATGCCATAAATAATATTAAACTCGCTGGTGGCGATAAATTATTATTTAAACGAGGTAGCGAATTTAATTCTTCTTTATCATTAATAAATGTTAATGGTGATGATGATAATCCTATTGTTGTTTCTAGTTATGATAAAGGTGATCTACCAAAGTTTGACTACAATAATGAAAATGGTAAAGGCATTATTTATATAAAAAATTCTAACAATATCATAGTAGAAAATCTAGACATTACCGATTCTAGTGAAGTTGAAGGTAACCGCCGCGGTGTATTAATTGACATTGATGGTGGTAATCAAAATAACTATATAACTTATAAAAATATTACTATTCGAAATTTATATATTCATCATATTAAAGGATATTTAGATGCTAAAAATAATGGTTCTGCATTATCTTCTAAGTCCACTGGTGGCATTCAAATGTGGGCTAGCAGCAAATATGCTAAATATGATAATGTTACAATTACTAATAATATCATTGAAAATGTGGATAATGTTGGCATATCTACTTATTGGTATAAAGAAGGTAATACTGTTTCAAAAGTTTCGCCATATAGTGATAAATTTTCAAAAACAGCTTACACCAACGTAGAAATATCTAATAACAATATTTCTAATGTTGGAAAAAATGCTATTTTTGCAAGAAATTTATTAGGTGGGGTTATTGAACATAATACCATTCATGATACTGCATTAAGATGTTATACTGGTAACCAAATTGTTACCTCTTATGTTAATGGAACAATCATTCAATATAATGAAGGATATAATAATAAAGCAATGAAAAATCCATTGCCTAACAATACAAATACAATTATGGATGGATCATTATTAGATGCTGATTTACAAAGTAAAAATACTATTTGGCAATATAATTATTCTCATGATAATGCTTTTGGCTTATTTATTAACTGCAATTTTGCTAATGAAAATGATGTAATGGGCGAAGATAAAACAATCGTTCGGTATAATTTATCCGTTAATGACAAAGGAAATAATGGTATTATCTATATGAATTACTATTCTTCTGGTTATGAAATATATAACAATACTATTATTACATCTAGCGATACTTCTCCAGTTATATTGCAAATTAAAGACAATCGTAAAATACATTTCTTTAACAACTTAATTTATAATCAATCTAGTACTGCTTCATTTAGATTTGGTAATTTAATCAATACAACATTAGATCATAATTTCATTTATAGTGTAAATGGCGCTAAAATCGAGGGATTAAATAATTTCATTACTAAATCAAATGAAGCAAGTAATGACACTAGTAAATTTAATTATAATCCTCTTCCACAATATGAAACTGGTTTTACTATTGAAAGTAGAATTGGATTTGATAACGCTAAAAAGTATGCAATTATGAATGGAGAAGAATTATTTAAAAAAGAAAACTCAGTTCTAATTGATGGAATATTATTGGACTTTAATAATAATCCTTATAAGCAATCGATTGGTTGTTATAATAATTAATTTATAGTCTAAATAAATATTTTATTTATTTAACAAGTATAACTATTGCAATATATTTTCAAATTAATTGCAATAGATTTTATAATTAATTGTTTTATAATTATAGTATGCAAATAATCAAAGCATTCCAAATAATAAATGTCCTAAGCATTTATTAAAACTAAAACAGGTAGAACCAAAAAACAAACTCCAACCTTATCCTCCTTCTACCTGTTTTTTTGTTGCTTTTTATCACAAAAAAAGGTTATAAGAGAATTATTCACTCAAATAACCTATTTTTTATTAATCAACCTTTTTTATTTGATTCATTTGCATTAAATCAATAATTAGCATTTTTGCTCTTTTAAACGCTAATAGAGATTTAATCTTAATTAATGTTGGCATGCTTTGATAAGTTTTCTTACCAGAATCATTTTTAACATTAACTGTAGATCCTTGATAATCTTCTGGATTTAAAGCTAAATGTAAACATAATGTTTTTCCAACAAGAGTTATTTTTGCTAACTCTTGTTTATTATACTTAAATGTCTCTCCACTCATTGATATACGAGAACTAAGTCCATAAGATAGAAGCAATTCTTTTAAAGTATTGTAATAATTTTTTACTTCATCGCTTGCCGCTTCTATTTTATCACTAAATGGCTTACGAATAAGTATCATTTTATTAGGCTCTTGTTCTTCCTCTATAGGAGGAATAATATTTATGTTTGTATCCTCCGCTACTGCATCAGTGGTTGCTAGAACTTGTTTTTTTTTACGATTTTGTACATAATTGACAGCTACTATAGAAAGGAATCCAGCTGTTAAAGCATACATAGAAATTGTTAATACATAATTAATCCAAATTTCCCATGTTGCCATCTTTCGATAAGATTTAGCATTAGGAGCAATTCCATTATAAGTGCCAGAATTAACTAAAGTATAACAAATATTTTTAATTGCTTTTCTAATGACATGTAATGATGTAATTGAAGAGCTATCTTTAAATATGTCAGTCATTGATTGACCTTTAATTCCTGAGAAAGCAGTTAAGTAGAAGTCGTTACCACTTCTAATCATTTGATCCCTTTCCACTTTTGGGCCATAATCCGTAATAACCATGCCTTCGAATCCCCATTCATTTCTTAATACGCCGGTATTTAATGACCAATTTTGTGCTGCCATTACTGGACCAATACAATTAAATCCAGTCATAACGCCATTACAACCACGAATAACTTTATATTCATTTTGTTTCGTTTCAGTATTATAATAATATAATTTTTGACGTGCAGTTTTCGCGCAAATTTCGAATGGCTTTAAGTATAATTCACGAATTGTTTGTTCATTAGCCCAAGTCATAACCATTTCTTGTCTATTAGATTCTTGCTCATTTAGTGCAAAATGTTTCATATATGTATAAATACCACCATCAGCAGCGCCTGACATAATATTTGCACTTATTACACCTGAAATTACTGGGTCTTCTGAAATATATTCAGCATTTCTTCCGCCAAATGGAGATCTATGTAAGTTCATTGCAGGAGCATATAGACCTTGAACATTGTTAGATATTCCTTCTTGTCCCATTGTTTTTCCTCTTTCATAAGCTAAACGGGGATTAAATGTACAAGCAGTAATTGTTTGAGATGAATAATTACACCATCTCCAATCTTTTTTAGAACCAAATGTTGAAAATCCATCTGGACCATCAAAGTCTTCGGTTGAAATCTTATTAATTGCATCAAGCGCACCAGTGTTATAAGCACCATAACCTAATAATTTACCGATTTGATCAAGATTTTCTTTGCTTCTAAATGAAATTTGATTTAATAAATCATCCCAAGATTCATCGTCATAATCAACACCACGATAACTAGACAAAACTAATCCTTTTTGTTCAATCTTAAATGGTCTAGTATCACGAACTTTAGAACCTTTTTGATTACCAAGAACCGGATGTTTTCTAACATCCATAACGCTTGATTTATAAGAATCAAATTCTTCTTTGTAAACATCTTTTAATGTTCTATCTGCTTCAGTTGGAGTGGTTGGATAAGTAGCAGTAAAATCTTTTCTCGATAAATTAGTAATTCCATCTTCGTTCATAAAATCACTACTAGATTGGAACATGTTTGTAGCGGCTACAAACTCACTACCATTTTTAGTTTCTCCTGTTGGATTACCTTCTTTATCTAATTTAGATTGTCCGTCTTTTTCACTTTGTCTTGGATTAGAATTATCATAGAAGATATCTTTAGAATTTTTATATGTCCAAGTATCGAAATCTTCATGAGCATTTTTTCCTAAGTGAATAGTATAATCACCTTTTTCTAAGAAATAACAACCTTTAGTTCCATCGCCATTATCTCTCTTATAATAATAAGAAGACATCTCATCAATATTAAAGCTTACATCAATTGTTTGACTTTTACCTTTTTCAATAGTATCAGTTTTATCAAATGTAATTAAATTTTTTGATGACTTTTCAATACCATTTGTTTTATCAAATTCGGTATAAGGTGCTTCAAAATAAATTTGAACAGCGTCTTTACCCGCAACATCACCGGTATTTGTGACCTTTACGCTTAATGTTACTTTATTACCACTTACTTTTTGGTCTACTATTTCTTGCGTAAATGATGTATAACTTAAGCCATGACCAAATGGGAATGCAACTTCTTCATCATAATTAATTTTTCCTTCTTTATAAGCAGTTTCATACCATCTATAGCCAACATAAATGCCTTCTTCGTATTGTACAAATGTACCATTAGAAGAGCCATTAAGTTGTTTAACATTTGTATAAGTCATATATGGATTTCCACTCTTATATGGATTAGTTCCAGAAAAGCCAAAATTTTCATTTACAGGCATTTTAAGAAAATCTTTAGCCCAAGTATCAACTGTTTTTCCACTTGGATTGATTTTGCCAGATAAAATATCACCTATTACTCCAGCTCCAGCACTTCCTGGACTTGGCATATATAAAATAGCATCACACAAATTATTAACTTCATCATTTATCTCAATAATATTAACAGAAGTACTAATTAAAATTGTTTTTTTACAATTTGCTTTCATAAAGCGCAAAGTTTTCATTTCATCTTCTGTTAATTGAAGAGCGTGCTTAGAACCACCTTCATAGCCATCCATTTTTAGGTCTGCACCTTCGCCACCGCCTCTACTAACAGCCATAATACCAATTGTGCCATTTAAATCCGCTTCATGTCCAACATACGAATCAAACGCTAATGAATATAATGAGGTTCTTGTATGACCGACAATTGTTCCAACAACTGATGGGGATGTATTTGCAGCTTCTTTTACTGCAATTACTTTAGCACTTCTTGTTAAATTTTCTATTGTACTATTTACTTTAAAACTTTCTTTAATAGATTGTGATAAAGATTTAGTTTCTAATTTAGCACCATTCCAGTTGCTAGAGCCTCCTGTAAAACCAGAACGATAATAACTATATCCAAATGGAGCAATTACATCATTTTCGTTTAAAGGTAAACAGTTCTCATTTTTTAATAAAACTACACCTTCTTCAGCAATTTTGGCTGTTAAATTAACACTTTCCTCAAGTGCCTCAGTGTCAGATTTTTTCTTATAATAATCTGTATCAATATTTTTATTTTCTTCTGTTACAAGTTCACCTTGTCCAAATACTGTATTTAATGTTGGACTAAATATGTTTGAGAAAATAGGTACTGCAATAGCAATAGCTAATGTGAATGCGCTAAGAGGTACAAATATTGAAGCACATTTTTTTGTAGACATCATTTTCTTTTCTTTTTTACTCATTGTTACCGCTCCTATTTATAAGTAATTGTTACACTCTTCCAGTTACCACATGCATAGCCGCCATAAGCAAAACTATTTTCTTTTAAGTAACCTTCCATTGAAATACGAATTGTATTAGTTCCTTTACTTAATTTAATCTCACCTAGTTCAATATTCTTGAACTGTCTCATACATAAATCATCTGCCATGCCCCATTGTCCTTTGGCTGTAGTTAAATCATAATTTTTAGATGCTTCTAAATCATCAGCAGCATTAATCATATGTCCATATGCAATCGCGTCTTTATTAGTTTCAAATGATTTGGTTTCACCATTAATTGTATTTGTTAATTTAACTATTCTTGACATATCTAAATCATAAGAGCCAATCCAAGATTGAGTAAATCCTTCAATGCCTGTATTGTAATCTTTATAATCTCCTCTTTTATACACATAACCATTTGAGGCAATTTCCGCAGAAATTGAAATTGTTACTTCACGATCCGCTTCGATTACATATTCAAAATATGATCCGCTTGATACTTTTTCTAAATATCCGCCTTTAGCAGTAACAATGCCTGCTCTTCTAGTATCTGATTCATCTGTCTGATCATGATATTGAATTACCATATTTTTTAAAGAATTTAAACTTTGTTTTATTGTGCCACTAACTTTAACATCCACATAAAACTCAACATTTTGATATTTGAGTCTTACTTTTGTATCTACATATAAGCTTTGATTATCAAGAATTTCAATTTTAGAATTATCAATTTTTTCAACTAATACTCCATCAGCGTTATAACCGACAAATTCTGCTCCTGTTATATCAAATTTTTCTCCAGCTTCATAACTTGTCTTTGTTGGCGCTGTTTTCATTTCTATTGAGGTAATAACATTATCTACATTTTCATCAACATAAATAATTTCAATATTTTGCCAGTTACCACAGCCAGAACCAGCATATCCAAATTGTCCATTGTTATAACCAATATCAATTTCAATATTGTTAGTTCCTTGAGCAATATCTACTGTACCGATATGTATTCTTCTAAAATTATTTAATAAGAAGTATGTACATGCTCCCCAAGCTGACTTTTTAATATTTTCTTCTTGCTTAATAATCGCTGGGTCCATATCGCTAGTTAGTCTTGTTTCAGGAATTTTAGCATTTTTACTTACTTCAAATTCTTTATCATTATTTTTTAGTGTTAAGAATTGAGTGAAGTCAATAGCTTGCGAACCTAAGAATCCGCCTTTTGCTCCTGGCCAAACTGTCGATACATCGCCAGCAATATACTTGCTTGATGCAACATTCGCGTAAATATCTAGTTTACCTTTAGATGATTTTGCTTCATATGTATATTGGAATTTACCATAAGCAGAAGCGTTTTCGATAAATCTTGTGCCATCTGCTGCTTTGCTAAATTTAGCTGCTCTTGTATCAACATCAGTAGACTCAGCACCAACTACTTCATTTTTCTTATTACGATCATGAACTGGTTCAACATATTTAATTTCTGATGAATCATTATTTTCAAATTTTGAAAATACTTTATATGTAGAATAACCACCTTTAACACTATTCACACTAGTTACTTTGCTTCCTTTAGAACTATAAAGTGTACCATCTAAAGAATAAGCATATGGTCTTACTTCAAAATGTGTATCTAATGCACTGGAAGGAACATTAACTAAAGTATAAGTAACAAAATATTTATAATTAGAAGTATTATCAAACTCTGACATATTTGATTCATTATATGTTTTGCTACCCGCTACTAAAGTTGTGTAAAGAGTTGATACATCTCTAGAATAACTAAACCATTCATTATTGTAATAATAATTTACATCAAATCCAATTCTGCTATATAAAGTGCTTGTATCACTCCAAACTACTGCAGATACAAAACGAATGTTATAGGTTTTATTCCCATTATCTAATATTTGTGCTTTAGCATTAGAGACCTTTGCTCCATCTTCTATAGCTCCAACAAATGAAACATTAGGATTTTTAGACATTCTTTTATTGAATTTAATTGTTTTTTCTTCTTTTAATGCGTAATCATCGCTTTCATCAAAGCAATGATCTTTAGTTTCATTTGTTGGATTGAAACTAATCAAACCAACAAACAAACTAACTGCTAAAATTGATATTACCTTTTTCATATTATTTTTCTCCAAATGTATCTCCATCCCAAGATGGCTCTGTATCGTTAATTGTAAAATTGCTTGAAGTTGCAAGAACGTCTTCCACACTTATTTCTTGCACTACTATTGTAGGTTTTAAATATTCTTTCATTTGTCTTATTCTCCTTTATTTAAATGTAATAGATATACTCTTCCAGTTACCACATGCATAGCCGCCATAAGCAAAACTATTTTCTTTTAAGTAACCTTCCATTGAAATACGAATTGTATTAGTTCCTTTACTTAATTTAATCTCACCTAGTTCAATATTCTTGAACTGTCTCATACATAAATCATCTGCCATGCCCCATTGTCCTTTGGCTGTAGTTAAATCATAATTTTTAGATGCTTCTAAATCATCAGCAGCATTAATCATATGTCCATATGCAATCGCGTCTTTATTAGTTTCAAATGATTTGGTTTCACCATTAATTGTATTTGTTAATTTAACTATTCTTGACATATCTAAATCATAAGAGCCAATCCAAGATTGAGTAAATCCTTCAATGCCTGTATTGTAATCTTTATAATCTCCTCTTTTATACACATAACCATTTGAGGCAATTTCCGCAGAAATTGAAATTGTTACTTCACGATCCGCTTCGATTACATATTCAAAATATGATCCGCTTGATACTTTTTCTAAATATCCGCCTTTAGCAGTAACAATGCCTGCTCTTCTAGTATCTGATTCATCTGTCTGATCATGATATTGAATTACCATATTTTTTAAAGAATTTAAACTTTGTTTTATTGTGCCACTAACTTTAACATCCACATAAAACTCAACATTTTGATATTTGAGTCTTACTTTTGTATCTACATATAAGCTTTGATTATCAAGAATTTCAATTTTAGAATTATCAATTTTTTCAACTAATACTCCATCAGCGTTATAACCGACAAATTCTGCTCCTGTTATATCAAATTTTTCTCCAGCTTCATAACTTGTCTTTGTTGGCGCTGTTTTCATTTCTATTGAGGTAATAACATTATCTACATTTTCATCAACATAAATAATTTCAATATTTTGCCAGTTACCACAGCCAGAACCAGCATATCCAAATTGTCCATTGTTATAACCAATATCAATTTCAATATTGTTAGTTCCTTGAGCAATATCTACTGTACCGATATGTATTCTTCTAAAATTATTTAATAAGAAGTATGTACATGCTCCCCAAGCTGACTTTTTAATATTTTCTTCTTGCTTAATAATCGCTGGGTCCATATCGCTAGTTAGTCTTGTTTCAGGAATTTTAGCATTTTTACTTACTTCAAATTCTTTATCATTATTTTTTAGTGTTAAGAATTGAGTGAAGTCAATAGCTTGCGAACCTAAGAATCCGCCTTTTGCTCCTGGCCAAACTGTCGATACATCGCCACTAATATACTTGCTTGATGCAACATTCGCGTAAATATCAAATTTACCTTTTGCTTCACTTGATTCATATGCATATTGGAATTTACCATAAGCAGAAGCATTTTCGATAAATCTTGTACCATCTAATGATGTATTGTTTTTAGCTGCTCTTGTATCAACATCATTAGAATCAGCACCAACTACTTCATTTTTCTTATTACGATCATGAACAGGTTCGACATATTTTATTACTGAATCTGGACTTGTCAAGTCGGAAGTAATCTTTGATTTAACTAAAATTGGTAAAGATACTTTTGCATTATTATAGGTTAGTTCAATAGAAGTATCGCTTGGTGTCAATGCTTTTGTATTAGATATTCTTACTTTTGACATATCTACATCATTTGTTAATCCAGTGCTATCTTCTAAATACATATAAGCACCATCTAACGAGAACTTTTCACCTACAATATATTCTTGTTTAGGGTAAGACGAAAATTTTAATGTTTCATTTTTAAGTTTTTCACCTTTTTTAACATATCTTAATTCTATCTTATCCCAGTTACCACAAGCTAATCCCTGGTAAGCATATCTACCACCACTAACTTTCTCTTGGTTTAAATCTATTTTGATATTATTCATACCTTTTTCTAGAGTAACTTTGCCAAGCCATCTTCTTTCAAAATTACGCATTGCTCTATTAACGACCGCAAACCAACGAAGAGTTGTAGTAGATAAATCTTTTTCTTCATCTAAATCAGCTTCTGTAACCATTGTTTCTTTGATATTTGCAGTTTTCTTAGTTTCTATATTTTTACCATTATTACTAATCTGCATAACATCTGCTAAGTCTATTTTATATGATCCTTTAACACCAGTTGCATATTTAGAAGATACATTACCCCAACAATAACTATTAGATGCAACAGAAGCAAATAAATAGATTTCATCACCCTCATTATCTGTATCAAAATCATAGGAAAAACTTGAGCCATATGAAACATCGCTTAAGTATGAAGTAATAGAACCATCAGTATTTTTCTTTGTTTCTACTGTTGCAGTACGACTATCAACAGCATTAACTTTTGGATCATCACTTGTTGGATCTGGCTCAGTACCATTTTCATTTAAAGTATGCTCTACTTCGTTATATCTTACCGGAGCATCACCCATCTGCTCGCATTCACTTACTAAAGTGTTAGAAACATTAATGTCTAGAGTAGTAGAATACTTTCTCCACTTAAATGTAAGTTGCTTATCTTCCGCTCTTAGTGATCTGCTTGGTTCGATTTTTACATCAGCTGGATCAACTTCTACTTCGTCTCCGTCGTCATAAGCAGTAAATGAAAACATTGATGCTCTTGGTTTTTCACCAACTAGAAAATTAGTGCGTGAGCCTAAATTAACATCAATACCAACACCATACCACTCGCCATCATCATTTGTATTATTACCACTACATCCTGTTAAACCAGCAAGTGCACTTGCAAAAATAATCGATAGCAGCCATAATTTGTTTTTTGTCTTCATATCTAGTTAATAAACATATTAGTGCGCTTATGTTTATTTATCCTTTCTAAATTTTATTTTTAATAAACACTTAAAAAACGCCCATGCACTATGTGAGCGTTTACATTTTTACATATTGAAATATATAGAAACAAAAATTGTCATAACTAGTCAACGAAATGTCATAATCGGTTTTTGAATTATGATTAATTAAAGAAACAAATAGTTAAGCTAAACACATTATTCTTATAGTTGAATACTGCCTGGCCATTATATTTTTTAGCAATGTATTCTATCGATTTAGTTCCAAAGCCATGAAATCTATTATCTTGTTTTGATTTAGGCATTCCATCTTCAAACTCAACACCTTTGCTACAATAGTTTTCAATTTTAATCACTGTAGCATTATTTTTTTTAATAATATTTATAAAAATTGAACGATATTGCTCGTCTTCTTCTTTAAGTGCTTTAATTGCATTTTCTAAAGCATTTTCAAATAAAGAATAAACATCATTATTTTCCATAAATGATAACAATGTTCCATCAATTATTGGCACTAAACGAATATTATTTTGTTTACATACTAAAGATTTCTCTGATAAGACCATATCTAAAACTGGATTGTCGGTTTTTATTTTAGAATCATAAATATCAACTGTAACAGATAAATCATTAAGTCTTTCAATTTGTGCTGGCGTAGAGCAAGTATCTTTAAGCGCCTCAATAGCATGCTTTAAATCATGACACTTAATATTAATTAATTCCATTGTCTCTTTACTACTATTGAACTTTTCATCTTGAAATTTTAATGTTTGCTCTAATATTTCTTTCTCATTACTTAACTTACGAGTATGAAAAATATTATATTGAACCGCCAAAATGAAGAAACAAGCAATCATGGCATATATTCTTGCAGAAATAAATCCAACATCATCTTTTAATTGTTGGGCATACATTGATAATATGTTAACGACAAGTATGGCAATAAAAGAGGTTAAAGTAACAACATTATTACTTAAATTACTAACATCATTTTTCTTGATTAATTTAATAAACACAAAGAAATAACAAGAATAAATTACTGTATATGAAAGCACTAATGAGATAATATCCCAATTCTTTATACTAGTTAATGGTAGGAATTTAGTTAATAGTTGCCAAAAATTATCGCCAAAGTTTTGGATGGCATAGGCAGAAAGTGATAGAAATAATAGTTGTTTTAATTTTATATCATATGTCATCATTAATGGAAATAATGAAAGTATAAAAATAATCAAGAAAATTGTTCGAAACCAACCAATTTTAAAATCAATATTCCAATAGACAAATACTGCAGATAAGGAAATAAATAAAATTGTAAAGCAAATATAACGCAATATCCAATACATTTTCTTTTTAGCGTAAGTAAAAGTAATGGTTTCTGCGACTATAAGTGGCAAGATAAAACGATACAAGTAATAAAATATTGCTTGCTCAAACTCATAGTTCTCGTACATTAAATAGCATCTCCAATATATTTAGTTAATGCTTCTAAAAAACTTTTCTTTTTAGCACGAGATATTGGTAAGACAATATTTTTTATACTAACTGTACTATTCTTTAAATCAACATTGGTGCAATACCTTAAATTAACAAGATAAGAATTATCACATCTTGCAAAACAATAATCTTTTAAAATGTCATCATATTTTTTAATACGATCACGTATTAATATTTCTTCATTAGTGGTCACTATTTTTAAAATATGAGAACTAACTTCAATATAACAAATATCATCTATATCAATTTTTTTAATCATGCTTTTAGATGATACGACAATATAATTCTTATTTTCACTAGCAATATATTTAATAGCTTTTTCAATATCTATATAATTTATATTGCCCCAATCATTTGCTTTTATAATTGTTAATTCTGTACCTTTTTCTTCAAGTCTATACAATGGTCTTAATACAGAATTGTGTTCCAACTCTGTAGTTATAATATGGTCGTTATAAGATATAAGTCCATTAATAGCTGTATTTAATGCCTCTGTTGCATTGAGAGTAAATGCAACTTGCTCAGGATAATGTAAATTAAACATTTCAGCTATTAATTCTCTGGTTTCATATAAAACCATTGATGAACTAATAGAGCTATTGTAAGCCCCTCTGCCACTATTTCCCATTGTATTTATAGCATCATATACAGCCTGTGCAACTTGTGGTGGCTTGATTAATGTTGTAGCTGAATTATCAAGATATATCATATTATCAAGGCTTTATTATTTTGCCTGCTCCTATTAATTTTTCAGAAATCTCATACATATTAGATACTGTGCCTACTGCTGGAGTTTTATCCAGACCATAGTGGTTGATACAAGTACCGCAAGTACAAATATCTACTCCTTGACTTTCAAGGTACTTTAAATCTTCAAGGACTTCTGAATTTTCAGCAGTTAAAAATGCACCGCCGTTATAACAAATTATTTGGTTAGGAAAATTTTCTGATTTTGTAAGAGC
>URQK01000010.1 GCA_900549975.1 uncultured Mollicutes bacterium | reverse complement strand
AAAGCGCTGATTATGGTAAAGACCTAATATGTGCTGGCGTATCTAGTATCGTAATTGGAGCACTAAATAATTTAGATGCTAAAAATTATGACATCAAAGTTACTGATGGACTAGTAGAAGTAACTAGTAATCATGAAATTACTACTCATGATGAAATAGTTATCGAAACAATGGTTGTTCAATTAAGAACTATTGAAGATAGCTATCCAAACAACATAAAAATTATTAAGTAAGAAAGAGGTGCATCGCCATGATGTTTAAGTTAAATCTTCAACTCTTCGCATCTAAGAAGGGTGTTGGATCTACAAAAAACGGACGTGATTCTGAATCAAAACGTCTTGGAGCTAAAAAAGCAGATGGTCAATTTGCTACAGCAGGCTCGATTATTTATCGTCAACGCGGAACTAAAATCTATCCAGGCGTCAATACAATGCGTGGTGGAGATGATACTATATTTGCTACAAAATCCGGAATCGTTAAATACGAACGTGTCGGTAAAGATAGAAAACGCGTATCAGTTTACGAAATTGCTGAATAGTTAATTTAGGCCTGCTCAAAACAGGCCTTTTTTTGAATTTAAAGTTAGGAGATGAAATTATGTTTATAGATAAAGCGACTATTGAAGTCCGTGCCGGTAATGGCGGTAACGGAATGATTGCTTTCCATCGTGAAAAATTTATTTCTCGTGGTGGCCCATCAGGTGGTAATGGTGGAAGAGGCGGATCTATTATTTTCCGTGCTTCTAAAGGTGTTACTACTTTGATGAATTTTCGCCATTCTAAATGTATAATTGCTAAAGATGGTGAAAAAGGTATGGGTAAGAACCAATATGGCAAATGTGCGGACGATGTTATCGTTGAATTACCAATTGGTACAGTCGTAACTGAAGAAAAAACAGGTAATTTCATCTGCGACTTATCAGTAGAAGGAAAAGAATTTGTTGTTGCTAAAGGCGGAAGAGGTGGAAGAGGAAATGCTTGTTTTAAATCACCTACTAATCGTACTCCTAGAATTGCCGAAAACGGCATGCCTGGAGAAAAGAAAAGATTAGTACTTGAACTAAAGCTTTTAGCGGACGTTGGTTTTGTTGGCTTTCCTAGTGTTGGTAAGTCAACTTTATTAAGCATAATCTCTGCCGCTAAGCCAGAAATCGGTGATTATGATTTTACTACCATCGTTCCTAATTTAGGAGTTGTGAGAGTACCCGATGGTAGATCATTTGTCGCTGCGGATTTACCAGGATTAATTGAAGGCGCACATTTAGGCAAAGGGTTAGGATTACAATTTTTACGTCATATCGAAAGATGCCGTGTCATTGTTCATATCGTTGATATGTCTGGTAAACGTGATCCAGTTGAAGATTATCGCAAAATCAATAAAGAATTAAAGGCATATGGCTATGGATTAAATAAACGTCCAATGATTGTCGTCGGCTCTAAAATGGATGAAGATGGCGCTGAAGAACGTTTAGAATATTTGCATAAAAAGATTCGTAAACCAGTAATTGGTATATCCGCTCTAACTAATGAAAACATTGATAAATTATGCTATAAAATCGCTGATTTATTAGATAAAACACCAATGTTTAGTTTATATAACGAAGAAAACATTCAAAGCGGCGTTAAAGTTTATGAAGCTAAATCTGAAAATGATGGTGACTTTGAAATCGTTAAGAAAAATGATCATACCTATATTATTAAAGGAGAAAGAATTGAACGTACTTATAAATTAATCAATCTTTCTACTGATGAAGGTTTATTAAAACTACTCAACTATATGCGTAAAATTGGTGTTGATGATCGTTTAAGAGCAATGGGTGCTAAAGACGGAGACACCGTCATATTATGTGACTTTGAATTCGAGTATATTGCATAATTATTAAAAATATTATTATTAGCACAAAAGTTTTATTTATTTTGTGCTTTTTAAGTAACTTTAAACATCATTTTCTAATGATGTTTTTCTTTGATTTATAGCAAAAATTGTATATAATAATAATGGTGATTTTATGGACGATAAAAACAATGAAAATAAGATTATTTTTGCATTATTATCGGCAGTAATTATCATAGCGTTAATGATAATATTTATCATAATGATTAATTAATCATTTGATTTGAGGTGATATTATGTTTTACTCTCTAAAAGGTTATATAGATACTATTAAACCAAATTATATAGTAATTGATGTACATGATGTTTGTTATCAACTTCTTGTCTCCCATTCCGAAGATTATAAAATTGATGAATTAGTCCGTGTTTATACTTACCAAGTTATTCGAGAAGACGAACAATTTTTAGTTGGTTTTTTAACTCTAGAAGAAAAAGAAATATTTGAAAATTTAATTTCGGTTAAAGGTATTGGACCAAGAACCGCAATTAATGCTTTAAGTCAAACTAGACCAACGGAATTGAAAACAGCTATTCTAACTTCTAATGTCAGTTTTTTAAAGAAGTTGCCTGGTATTGGCGCTAAAGCGGCCGCACAAATTATCCTTGATTTAAAAGGAGAAGTACAAGTTAATGATCCAAAAGAACTAGGATTAAGTAATGACGCTCTTGACGCTAAAGAAGGATTAAAAGCGTTAGGATTCAAAGCAAACCAAATTGATGAAGCATTTAAGAAAATCGATTTAACGAAAGACTCTTCAACAATTATTCGTGATGCTTTAAAAGTTTTGAGGTGATAAGATGGATCGATTATTAAATGCTAATAAAAATAATGATGATATATCTGAAGTCTCATTACGTCCGCAACACTTAAATGAATATATTGGACAAAATGACTTAAAAGATAACTTACGAGTATTCATTGGTGCGGCATTAAATCGTAATGAAACACTTGACCATGTCTTATTATATGGTCCACCAGGCTTAGGTAAAACCACTTTGGCTTATATTATCGGTAATGAAATGCATGGTAATGTTAAATGTGTTAATGGACCCGCTATTGAAAAAACTGGTGACTTAGCTTCAATATTAACAAATTTAGAAGCGGGCGATATTTTATTTATTGATGAAATACATCGTCTTCCTCGTGTTGTTGAAGAAGTCTTATATAGCGCCATGGAAGATTTTACGTTATCAATTGTTGTACAACGTGATGCCGGTGCTAAAACTATTACTTTACCGCTTCAGCCTTTCACTTTAGTCGGTGCAACCACACGAGCGGGTGATTTAACCGCTCCATTAAGAGCAAGATTTGGTATTATGGAAAAATTAAATTTCTATACTATTGAAGAAATCCAAACAATTGTAAAAAGAACTGCTTTAGTTTTTAATTCGACCATTGATGATGAAGCAAGTTTAGAAATTGCAAAAAGATCACGTGGAACCCCACGTATTGCTAATCGTTTATTCCGTAGAGTTCGAGATTTTGCTAACTTTAGAGGTACTGATAACATTACTTATAAAGACGCTCTTGACGCCCTTAATGCTTTAAAAGTTGATTCATTAGGCTTAGATGATGTTGATATCCGTTATTTAAATACGATTATTGATCGTTTTAAAGGTGGACCAGTCGGACTAGAATCTTTAAGTGCGGCAATAGGAGAAGAAACTAATAATCTTGAAGATGTGTATGAGCCATATTTATTACAACTTGGTCTAATTGACCGTACACCAAGAGGACGTGTGGCAACTGATTTTGCTTATAAACATTTAAAAAAGAACCATCAAGGTTCTCTATTCTAATTTTTTCTTTGTATTTACACCAATTATTGAACCAGTAAGAATTAACAAGGCTCGTGAAGCATTAACAACTGTGGAATAACTTGTCCATTCTTTACCTTCGAGTAAATAATATACAAGAAGAAATAATCCATAAATTACAACAAGGACTAAACCATTAAATAGTCCTTTTTTTTGTACTTTCCGACCGAACAATATGCCAAAAGTGAAAAAAATTATAAAACTCAAAATCATAATTGTTATCTTACAAGCATCCATGCTTATAACGTTGTTATAAGATAAAATCGTTAAAACTAAAGATAAAAGTAATGTTGCTATAAAAAGAAATAAAATGGACACACTAATGTTGGATAAATATTTTTTCATTATTACACCCCGCTACTC
Organism: uncultured Mollicutes bacterium; assembly: GCA_900549975.1. Taxonomy (GTDB): domain Bacteria; phylum Bacillota_I; class Bacilli_A; order RFN20; family CAG-826; genus RUG131. Next base: position 23,225 of record URQK01000010.1, on the reverse strand, counting down.
AATTAAATGTATTACTTAAAGGAGCAAATTATGACTATTACTGAGATATTAAATATAATTTTTAAAACTTTTATTTGTTATGTGTTTTTATTGGTGATTTTACGTGTGATGGGTAAAAGAGAAATAGGTGAAGTATCAACATTTGATATTGTTGTTTTTTTTGTAATATCTGAATTATTTTCTTTATCATTAAATGAACCTGATACAAGTATTTTGCATTCTATTATTCCAATATCTGTAATTGTCATATTGCAACTAATTTCCGCTTTTATTTCTTTAAAATCAAATAAAATGCGTTCGATATTAGAAGGTAAAACAAGTTATATTATCTATAACGGAGAAATTCAACAAAAAGTCATGAAAAAAGAACGCTATACGATAGAAGATTTAATGTGTCAACTACGCACTAAAGATATTCAATCTCCCGATGAAGTAAGTTTTGCTATTTTAGAGGATAATGGCACTTTAAATGTTATAACAAAAAAGGATTGTCGTGTGTTAGACCCTGAACCATTAATTAGTGACGGCGTAGTACTTAAACAAACCTTAAAAAGATTAAATAAAAGTGAAGAATGGCTTAAAGAACAATTATTAAGCAAAGACATCAAAGATATTAAAGATGTCTTTGTTTGCTTAGCTCTTAAGGACGATCTTTTCGTTGTGAAAAAATAGTCGGTCAATAACAAAAAATCCATTAATTGCAATATCGACAAATACAGCCACAATTGTAGATACACCAATGGCACTTATATGTAATTTCTTAGCTAACACTAATAATAAACCAATACGCACAATTGAACTTATCACTGTTGCATAAAATGCTTTATTAGTTAAATCTAAGGCGTGCATTGCCGCAACAATCGGGGCTTCAATATAAAAAATCATGAATGGAAAAGCAAAGATTCTAACAAGATTATATCCTTCACTTGTTCCATATAAAATGAGCATAATTTTATCACCAAAAAAGAAGAAAATAGTTGAGAAAAATAATCCCGTAACCCCCGATAATAAGGTGATTTTTTTAAATATATTCTTTGCTTCTTTAAATTTATTTTTTCCAATTGATGATGATAATTTAGGCAACAAATAATTAGCAAAAGAAGTAGCAAAAAATCCTGGCATTAGTAACATTGGCATAACATATCCAGAAAGAATTCCATAATCATGAGTTATTTCTAAAGTAGTCATTCCGTATTTAAGCATTAAATTAGCAACAATAATTGATTCAACAAAATAAGTAATAGAACCAACTAAACGCGATAACGTTAAAGGTAAAGATAATCTTACAATACTTTTTGCTTCTTGAAGACGTTCGCTTTTTTTAATGCTTATTAATTCGTTGACACGATTATATAATTTTTTATCATTAAATATTACCATATATAACGTTTGAAATATCTCTCCAACACATACACCTAACATAGCGCCAAATGAGCCATAATTTGCGCCCTTGCTTACAAAAAAATTCAAAAAACAAATAATAAATATAATACGTCCAACTTCTTCCATAATCGTAGAAGTAGAAGTTAATTCTATCTCATTTAATCCTAGAAAAAATCCCTTTATAATCGCGGATAAGCTAACCAACGGAATAAGTAATGCTAAGGCATAAATAGTTAAAAGTAAGTCATTGTTTTTTAAAATTACGTTAGCAATTGTAGGTGCTAAAACTATCACTAGCATCATCATGAGTATGGTGATAATAAAGGCTATCGTTAAACCAGATCCTAGAATTAATTTTGCCTTGTTTCGATGTCTACTTACTAATGTGGCCATTGCAGTTGGTAAACCAAATTGGGCTAAAGTAATAACTAAAAGCATACATGGAGTTGCTAATTGATATAAGCCCATGCCGTTAATTCCTAATTCGCGTGTCATAAGAATTCGCGCAATCGTTGATAAGAGTTTAGCGATAAATCCTAGTCCTAAAAGCGTAATAATAGTTTTAATAGTTGATTTTTTGTTCATTTTTTTGTCCTTATTATTGCATTAATTCTAAAAAAAGTGTAGAGTATCAAGGTACAGTATATTTATATTAAATATAACTTGTCATTATGTATTAATTTTTTACTACTAAAAGAGTAAATAGTTGTTTGGAGGAATAAACATATGCGTAGATTTATAGCTTTTATTATGTTAGCAGTAACAATTTTATTTGGAATTGGTTTTTCCACTCCGGGAATGATGAAAAATGCTAATTTGTCATTAGACTTTACTTCTGGAAGAGAGTTTGTATATACCGTCGAGAATATTAATGATGACGATGATACAACAATTACTAAAAGCCAAATGAACAAACTTGCTAATGACTTATCATCACGCTTAAATGATGCTGGTGTAACAAAATACGAAATTACTATTGAAGAAGTTCAAGATACATTCATTGAAAATGCTCATAACCAAATTCGTGTTTCAGTCGCTCAAGATTATAGTGCTCAATATGATCACATCAAAAAATTAATGAGTTTCAATTCTTCGTTCACTTTAGCTACAAGTGATGCTCAAGAATCATCAGGCGAATCAGAATTTGCTAATAACGGCAACATCTTTGATGGAAGTACCGCTCGTGTAGATTTTATTGGGGCTGAAGCTTACTTCGTTATACCTGTTACTGATTTAACTTCATTAAAAGTTTTAACTGAACATGCTAGCACATTAGGTTCAACAAGTAGCAGTGAAAATGAAACAACATCAGATGAAGCTAAATTAATATTATGGTCAGATTTTAATCCTGATACTGATACCTTAGAAAATTCTAAAAATGAAGGTAATGATGATATAGCTAATCGTATCTTATGTATGTTTGATCCTGCAAGTTTAAACTTCAATAATGATAAAAATACTATTGCTATCAAAATCACTGATAATGCAACTGATTCTAACGCTAATGCTTATGAATTAAATGCCAATGTAGCAAAAATGTATGCTAACTTATTCAATGCTAAAAATATTGATTTAAAATTAACATTCTTGCATGATGATTATATTAGTCCAACTGCTGAATCTTTCATTAGTTTTGGTAAGCCAAATACTCTTAGTGCTTCACGTACATTACTTGCTATTGGTGTCTTATTAGTAATCGTGGCATTCGCTATGATATTTGCTTATCGCTTACAAGGCTTCAATGCTTTCTTAAATGTAATTATTACTTTATTTACAACATTTGCAATATTCAATGCAATTGGTATGACATTCAATGCTTCCGCATTAGTTGCTATCGTTGCTGTTACTATTCTTGCTATTGCTTCATCAGTTATCTATATTGAAAACTTCAAAAATGAAGTGTACCGCGGACGTACTTTAAAGAAAGCTAATACTGAAGCTCACAAACGTTCATTCATTACTTTAATTGATATTCACATATTAACTTTAATTCTTGCTGGTATTGCTTATTTCGTTGGTCAAGGCGCTATTGCAAGTATGGCTGTTGCAATTGTACTTGGAACATTAATTAATTTCTTAGTAACTGTTTCAATTAATCGCTTAATGACATGGTTAATTACCAATGATACATCATTACAAACAAAATATAGTTATTTCAAAATTAATAAAGATTTAGTTCCTTCATTATCTGATGAAGAAAAACAAACATACTATGGACCTTATAAAAATAAAAACTTTACTAAAAACGCTAAAGGTAGCTTAATTGGTACATTAGTTGCAACTGTTATTTGTATTGCCGCAATTGTTGGATTTGGCGTAAGTGGTAATGGTGTTGTCAATAACGAATCAGGCCAATCATTTACTCGTGCATATTATGAAATTCATGAATATGCTGATAATAAAGGTATCATTATTGACGGAATTACTTATTTCCAAGATAAGATTGATATTGATGCACTAAAAGACGCTAATGTAAAAGTTGATAATATTACAACATTCAATACTACCGATGATAACGATGAAAAAACTTATTATTATGTTGTTGATTTCACTGGTAAGGTTAATCCAGAAACAAAAGTTACTATTAATAACAGCGAAACAACAGTTAATGATTATTTATCTTCATTGATCGTTACTGATACTACTGAGACTGATAAAATGACTTTAAAAGATGTTCGCCAAACTGGTACTAACCCAAATATCAATGTAAGTCAACCTTCGCTATCTAATATCTTAATTGTTACATCTATCTTAGTAGGAGTAAGTGCTGTATATGTTTTAATTAGATATGGCTTAGCTCGTGGCTTAGCTAACTTAATTATTTCTATTGTTGTTGCGTTTATTCCATTTGGTTTATTCAGCTTAACAAGATTAGAAGTAACTGCTACAACATTTGTTACTTTAATTGCTATGGTTATTATTAATGCTATCTTAACAATTATTATTGGTGCTAAAGCCAAAGAAGTAAGTGATGATCGTAAGAATGTTGAAGTATCTATTATTGATAATAATACTAACGCTCTTTCTTTAGCGGCTCCAGCGCTTATAATCCTTTCTTCAATTACATTTGCTTTATCAGTTGACTTTATCGGATTTGGTCATCCTGCATTCCGCTCATTATTTATCGTAATGGGTCTTGGAACAATCGTTGTTACTTTATTAGATTTAGTAACCTTCGTACCAATGCAAATGTTCTTCATTAAGTTATTTGGTGATGTTAATGTTCATTTACCTAAGATTGCTAAAAAGAAGAAACAAAAAGAAGTTTCTGGTAATATTAAAGGCGGACATAAATCTGCTGAACCTGAAGAATCATTATTCCCAGGTATTAATGACTAATTATATTAAGGACTGTTTATCAGTCCTTTTCTTTTAAGGATGGACAAGTATGGATTTTAAAACAAAACTATTAAATTATTTTAATATCGATGAAAATTTATATAAAGAATTATCAAAACCTGTTAATGAACTTACATTACCTAATCCTAGCAATTTTGAAGGCATTGAAAAAGCAAAAAGTATTATTAATGAGTCAATGAAAAATAACGATAAAATCGTCATTTATGGTGATTATGATTGTGACGGAATAATGTCTACTTCGATCATGGTAAAATGCTTTAATATGCTTAATTACCGCGTAGGATATTATGTACCATCGCGCTATATTGATGGATATGGACTTAATGAAAAACGTGTTCAAGATTTTTATGATAAAGGTTATAAATTAATTATTACTGTCGATAATGGAATTGCTCAATTTGATGCCATAAAAAAAGCCTATGACTTAGGTATGAAAGTAATAGTTACTGATCATCACGAGCAACAAGAAACCTTACCTGAGGCAGAAGTAATATTACATCCGCTCATTTCTAATTATGGTGATGTTGTTTGCTGTGGTGCCTATGTAGCATTTATGCTTGCAAGTAGCTTATTAAATAAATGTGATAAATACTTATTATCTCTTGCTTCAATAGCAACAATATCTGATATGATGCCATTAAGAAAGTATAACCGTGATATTGTACGTTTGGGTATCTATTATATGAATCAAAATCGTTATTATCCTATCTCCTTATTAGCGGATAATTCAGTTATTGATGAAAACGTAATTGGCTTAAAAATCGCGCCTAAAATTAATGCAGTTGGAAGAATGATTGAAACAACTTCAATTAATTCTTTAATTGAATATTTTGTTAGCGATAATAAAGAACGCATTGATACAATATATAATTTCATTAATGAAACAAATGAAAAACGTAAATTATTAACTAAGAGTACTGCAGACACATTAGAAATAAAAGACAATGTTCATTCAATTATCTTTACTAGCGATTCTAAAGAAGGAATTATCGGCCTTATTGCTAATGCATTAATGAATAAATATAATTTACCATCAATTGTATTAACTAAAGATCATCTTAATCCTAATATATATAAGGGAAGCGCTCGTAGTAAAAAAGGATTAGCTATTAATAAATTTTTATTAGAAAACAAAGATATCCTTCTTACTAGCGGTGGCCATGAACAAGCAGGCGGTTTATCATTAGAAGAAGAAAATATTAATGAACTTAAAAGACGTTTTGAAGAATATGCTACGAAAAATCCTTTTGAAGCCGAAAAAGAAGATTATATTGATATATCTATTACCGATATTAATAAAGATAATTATAATTTTATTCGCACTCTTTCACCATTTGGCGAAGGATTTAAATTACCATTATTAAAAATTTCCAATATTAAAGTTAGTAATTTAGCCTATTCAAAGTCTAAATTGCATATTCTTTATCCGTTATCAGTTAATCAAAAAATAATAGGATTTAATTATTCTAAAGAATTATTAGACAAATACGATTACATCGATATCTATGGTACATTAGGGTATTCAATATTTAAAACAAGAGAATCATTTGATTTTAATATAAAACGCATTACTGATAAAGAAAATCATATAATTAACTAGGAAGAGTCAAATTTTTCTATTTGATTTTACCTAATTTTATGTATATACTAAGTAAAGTAGTAGAAAAGGGAGGAAATATAATTTAGTTATGAAAAAGAATATTATTCTATTACCATTATTGATGTTAGCTCTTGCCTCTTGTGGCGGAAATAGTAATAACAACGGCAGTGGACAAGCGCAACCATCTACATCTGGTGCAACATCTGTTGTACAAAATTTTGAGACTGTTTCGTATACAATCGCTGGTTCATTACCAGAAGGACTTACTTACATTACAAATAATGAAAAATTTCCAAATCCAGAATTCTACAAAGAATCAGGTATTAAAATCAGATTTGAAAACATTGGTGTAAGTACTACATTTAATGAATTTACAGGATCATTAAATGTTACTATTGATATTGCATTAAATCCTAATTCAAAGACTTCTGCAGCAAGTACACATGTTTTTACAATCACTGCTTTAAACGCTAGTGGTTCAGATTGTGGTGTTGCATATTTAGACTCTGTTACTGCTGGTGCAAACACTGTTAAAATTGATGTAACAAAAGCAACTTCACTTAAAGTTGTTATGACAGGTTATCCAAAAGATGGGGATAAGTACAATAACGTTAATTTTAAAGGATTAACAGTAGCTAAGGCTCAATAATTTATATGGATACGATTAGTTTCGTATCCTTTTTTTGTTCATATGCACATTTATCAAATATTTACAACAAGTAGATAATGAAAATGTTTTCAATAGAGCAAAATGTTTATGCATTTGCTTTTATTGTTTTTTCTAGATATAATAAAAACGTAGTAGAAAAGGGAGGAAATATATTTTTATTATGAAAAAGAAAGTTATTCTATTACCATTAATTATGATGGCTCTTGCTTCTTGTGGCGGAAATAGCACAAGTCAAACACCTGCACCATCAACATCTGACACACCTAGTACAAGCACAAAGCCAAGTACTAGCACCGGAGGTACATCAACATCTAGTACACCAGCACCTGCTAAAGAGTATGGTATTGTTGATACTCCAGTAGTCGGAACAGCCTATAAGTTTGGCTTTAAGCAAACTGCAAAGAATGCTGTGTATTACATGAAAGGCGAAATGAGTGGTTACTACATTGCTTCAACTACTAATGCTGAAGAAGCTGCTGATATGTACATTGAAGCTGCCGATGGCGGATATCACTTATACTTTATGAGCGGAACTGCTAAAAAATATATTGAAGCAGCAGTAAGTGGAACACACCTTAATGCAGTAATTAAAGACTCTGCAACTGGTGTTTGGAAGTATAAAGCAGAATGGAAAACCTTACTTTACACATTAGAATCAGGCGACGTATTCCTTGGAACTTATGGTGACTATGTTACATTTGGTGCTTCAAAAGTTTCAAAAGCTGCAACAAGTTATGTATCACATTTCTATGCTGATGGCGCTAAAGGGGAAGAACCAGTAATCGAAGCAGAAAAAGTTGCTGTTACTGGCGTTACTGCTGATGCTACATTAGAAGTAGAACAAGGAAAGACTAAAAAAATCACTGCATCTGTTACACCTGCAGATGCTACTGAAAAAGGATTAACTTATAAATCAAATGATGAATCTAAAGCAACTGTTGACGCTAATGGTGTCGTAACTGGTGTTGCTCTTGGTGAAACAACAATTACAGTTGCTTCAAAAGAAAACCCATCATTTACTGCTACAGTAGCTGTTACTGTTAAAGAAGCTTCTCAAAGTGATCCTTCAAAGTTTGAAACAGCAACATATACAATTAACAAAGCATTACCTGAAGGATTAACCTATATTAATAGTGCAGGAAAAGATCCTGAATTCTACGGCAATGGTAGTTTAAAGATTAGATTTGAAGAAATCGGTGTATCTGCTGCAATTAGCACATTTACTGGATCTTTAAATGTAACTATCAGCCTCACATTAAACCCTAATACAAAAACTTCTGCTGCTAGTGAACATACATTCACAGTCACAGCTCTAAATGCTGAAGGTAAAGAAGCTGGTGTTGCATATTTTGACTCAGTTACTGCTGGTGAAAACACAGTCAAAATTGATGTAACCAACGCAACAACGCTTAAAGTTGTTATGACAGGTTACCCTACTAATGGTACTACTTATTATAACGTTGGCTTAGGATCACTTGTTTTAGCACAAGCTTAATAATAAGTAATTATACAATTTTTCGAAACATCGGATACGATTAACTTCGTATCCTTTTTCTTTTATTTAAAATAAAAATTGGTTATAATTATTCATAAAGAAGGAGTAAACTATATGGATTTAAAAAAATATATTTATGAAATTAAAGATTTTCCTAAAGCCGGAGTAGATTTTAAAGATATTACTCCATTAATTAGAGATGGAAAAGCTTATCAATATGTCGTTAAAGAAATTGCTAATTTTGCTAAAGAATGTGGGGCACATGTTATTGCTTCTCCAGAATCTCGCGGTTTCTTATTTGGTTGTCCTGTGGCAACTGAATTAGGAATTGGTTTTATTCCCTTTAGAAAGCCAAATAAATTACCTAGAAGAACAATGTCTGTTTGTTATGGACTAGAATATGGTAATGATGTTTTGCAAGTACACATAGATGATATTAAAAGAGGAGACAAAATGTTTTTAGTAGATGATTTATTAGCGTCAGGTGGAACACTTGAAGCATGTATTAAATTATTAGAAGAACTAGGCGCGGAAGTTGTTGGAATTTGTTTCGTTGTCGAACTTTCTAGATTAGGCGGAAGAGAACGTTTAAAAAATTATAATGTTAAATCAATAGTTACTTATTAATGAGGTGATATTATGGATAATCAAATTCATCATACTTTTGATCAAGTAAAAGAATTATATTGTCAATATATTAAAAATGAAGAAGACCGTAAAAAAATCGAAGAAGCATATGATATTGTAAGAGTACAACATGATGGTCAATTGCGTAAATCAGGGGAACCTTATATTAATCATCTAATAGAAGTTGCCTATATTTTAGCTTCGCTTCATGCAGGACCTGCTACAATCATTGGTGGTTTACTTCACGATGTTGTTGAGGATACTGATTATCCATTAAGTGAAATAGAAAAAAGATTTGGAAAAGATGTTTGTTTTTTAGTGGATTCAGTTACTAAAATTCAAAGAATGAAATTGTCCAAAAAATATAGTGAAAATTTTGAAGCAGAAGACCATAAAAAGATATTCTTAGGAATGGCAAAAGATATTCGCGTTATTATTATCAAATTAGCGGATCGTCTTCATAATATGCGTACATTAGAATATTTATCTAAAGATCGTCAACAGGCTTTATCAAAAGAAACTCTTGAGGTATTCGCTCCTATTGCTCACCGCCTAGGTATGAATACTATTCAAAGAGAACTAGAAGATATATGTTTATCTTATTTAGAACCAGAAAAATATCAAGAAATTAAAGCGTTAATTGCCACAAGAATTAAAAATAGAGAAGAAAATCTCATTCAATTAAAGAAACGTATCGCCGATATGTTATACGAAAAAAATATTCCGGTTTTAGAAATTGAATCTAGATATAAATCTATTTATTCAGTCTACAAAAAAATGTATGAAAAAGGCCGTAGTTTTGATGAAATTTATGATATTATGGCTTTAAGAATTATTACTAAAACCGAGATAAATTGTTATGAAATTTTAGGATTTATTCACCAATTATATAAGCCAGTTGTCGGTAGATTTAAAGATTACATTGCTATGCCTAAACCAAATATGTATCAATCGCTTCATACCACGATTGTAACAGGTGAAGGATTATTCTTTGAAATCCAAATTCGAACAAAAGAAATGGATGAAATCGCCGAAGATGGTATCGCCGCGCACTGGAGATATAAAGAAAATAGTAATTATAATCCGCAAAAAGAGCAAAAAGAAATCGCTGAAAAATTGCATTGGTTTAAAGATTTTGTCTCAATGTCTACCGAGATGTCAGATGATGCAAAAGCATACATGGATTCCTTAACCCATGATATTTTTGATGCAAATGTCTATGTATTTACTCCAAAAGGTAAAGTAATTGATTTACCTAATGGCTCAACACCTTTAGATTTTGCATATCGTATTCATACAAATGTTGGTGATACAACAATAGGTGCATTAGTAAATAATGTTTTAGTACCTTTAGGAACTGTTTTAAAAACTGGTGATATGGTGGAAATTAAAACATCAAAAACTTCACCTGGACCTAATGAAGGTTGGTTAAAATTAGTTTATACAGCATCAGCCAAAAACCATATTCGTAAATTCTTAAAAGAGAAAAACGCTGATGCGATGCGTGATGATAAGATTGCTAAGGGAAAAGTAGCAATATTTGATGCTTTTAGGGATCGTGGAATTGAAGAAAAAGAAGCGCTTGAATTATTAAATAGTCAAAAAGTTTTTGATAATTATGGTGTTGATTCTCTTGATAATTTATTTATTGCCATTTCTAATCGTAATCCTGCTGCTGGTAATGTTATTGAGTTTTTAAATATAAAAAAGAAAACAAACTTAGTATTTGCTAAGGCAAGAAATGATAAAGATAGTGATAATCCAATTTTAGTTAAAAATGCTGGTAAAGTTGCTATTAATTTAGGATCATGTTGTACGCCAATACCTGGTGATGATATTGTTGGTTACATCACCAAAGGAAAAGGAATTACTATTCATAGACGTGAATGTCCTAACATTAAAGATGGAAAACGCCTAGTGGAAGTATTTTGGAATGAAAACTTAAAAGAACAAACATATCCTGTCGATATAGAAATGGAATGCACGGACCGTAACAACTTGTTAATGGACATCATGACTGCCTTCTCAATACATAAAGTCAGTGTTACTAATATATCCGCAAAATCACATAAAACAACACTTACCGCTACAATAACAGCGACAATTTTATTAAAAAATAATAATGAATATGAGAATATTAAAAATGTTTTATTAAACGTTAATGGCGTTTATGAAGTTAATAGGACTATTCATTAATAGGAAAAAAATTAAGAACAAACCTAAAAATTTGTTCTTTTTTATTAATTAGCCATTTTTTAATGAAAAAAGAAAGTAGTTTGATTGACTTTATAATATTCAAAATATTATAATTAATACGTCAAAGAAATAGATTAGTTTTACGATTTTATTTTAGAGAGAGCTCGCTTGGTGAAAGAACTTATAAAATCGAAAATGGACACTATGGAGACATTTTCTTGAGTAAGTAGAGAAAACGTAAGCGGCGTTAACGCGATTAAGTGCATAGAAATATGAATTAAGGTGGTACCGCGTTAATAAACGTCCTTATGAATGGGCGTTTTTATTTTTTTTAAGGAGGAAAGTTATGGCCATTAATATTGTGAAAGGAACACATGATATCTATGATGATGAAGCTCGCGGATTTGACTACATAGAAATGGTATTAAAAGCAGTTGCAGAAATGTATGCTTTTAACCAAATCCGTACACCAATCATTGAACATACTGAATTATTTAATCGTTCAGTAGGTGAATCATCTGATATCGTAAGAAAAGAAATGTATACTTTCTTAGATAAAGGTGATCGTTCAATTAGTTTACGTCCTGAAGTCACGGCAGGCGTGATGCGTTCAATTGTATCTAACAAATTATACGCAACAAAAGATTTACCAATTAAAGAATTTTATATTGGACCATGTTTTAGATATGAAAGACCTCAAGCAGGTCGATATCGTCAATTTAATCAATTTGGCGTTGAAAGCGTTGGGGTCACTAATGCTTATCAAGATCTTGAAGTTATTATGCTTGGCTATGATGCCTTAAGGTTTTTAGGATTTAAAAACATTAAATTAAAAATTAATTCTTTAGGTGACCAAGAATCACGTGATAATTATAAAGAGGCTTTAAAAGCATATTTTGCTAGTCATATTGACGAAATGTGTGAAGATTGTAAAGAACGCTTTAAAATCAATCCATTAAGAATTTTAGATTGCAAGGTAGAAAGTGATCAAGAGATTGCTCATAATGCACCTAAAATGCGTGATTATTTAAGTGAAAACGCAAAAGAGCGTTTTAAAATTGTTACTGATGCTTTAGATGAATTCCAAATCCCATATGAAATCGATGATGGATTAGTTCGAGGATTAGATTATTATTCACATATTATTTTTGAATTCCACTATCGCACTGAAAGTGGTATGGATTTAGGTGCAATTGGAGCAGGCGGACACTATGATAACTTATTAAAAGAAGTTGGCGGTCCTGCTTTAGCAGGTGTTGGTTTAGCCTTTGGTATTGAAAGATTATATGCCGTAATGAAAGAAGATAACTTGCTAAAAGATACCTCTTTAAAAACCGATTTATACGTTATGCCAATTGGTGAAAAATGTGTTAAAAATGCTTTATCAGTTGCAGAATACTTAAGAGCTAATGCTTATAAAGTGGAAGTTTGTTTAGAAAATAAATCATTCAAGCAATTATTTAAACGCGCTGAAAACGCTAATGCACAACTAGCAGTTATTGTTGGTGAAAATGAAGTAGCAAAAGATGAGGTTGTATTAAAGGACTTACATACTCAAAAACAAGTAAATATTCCTTTAGCTAATTTAATTGATACATTAGATATGATGTTTAACAATTATGAAGAGGAAGACCATCATGATGGATGTTGCTCAAAACATGATCACACAGAAGAACACGATTGCTGTTGTGGACATCACGAAGAATATGATGAAGATGAATATTGTGAGGAAGAAGATGGGCATGAATGTTGTTGTCATCACCATCATCACCATCACGAAGAATAGGAGTTAATTATGGAACGTACACATTATAATGGCCGTTTAGGATTAGAAGAAGTCGGCCAAAAAGTCACCTTACTAGGATGGGTTCATAAATGGAGAAATTTAGGCTCTATTATGTTTATTGATTTACGTGATAAAACTGGTATTGTTCAAGTTATGGTTAATACTGATAAAATAACTGATTTACCCGATATCCGTAATGAATATGTTATCCAAGTATTTGGTGAAGTAGCAAAAAAAGAAGTCGAAAATACTAAATTAAAAACTGGTAAAATTGAAGTTATTGCTTCAAAAATTGTTTTAATCAATGAAGCACAAACTACTCCAATGATTATTGATGATAATACCGATGCTTTAGAAGATACTCGTTTAAAATATCGTTATTTAGACTTAAGAAGACCTTGTATGCAAGAAATATTACGTACAAGAGCAAAAATTGTTAAAACTGTTCATGAATATTTAGATGCTCATGAATTTTTAGAAGTAGAAACACCAATTTTATGTTTATCTACTCCAGAAGGAGCAAGAGACTATTTGGTTCCATCTCGAATTCATAAAGGACATTTCTATGCTTTACCTCAATCACCACAAATCTATAAGCAATTATTGATGGTTGGTGGTATTGAAAGATATTATCAAGTAGCGCGTTGTTTCCGCGATGAAGATTTACGTGCTGATCGTCAACCTGACTTTACCCAAATTGATATTGAAACATCTTTCTTAGATCAAGAAGAGTTCCTAACTCTTATGGAAGGATTAATTGCTAAAATCATGTTAGATGTTAAAGGTATTAAGATTGATTTACCTTTACGTCGTATGGAATATGATGAGGCAGTTAATGTTTATGGAAGTGATAAACCTGATACAAGATTTGGAATGCATTTAGTAGATGTTAAATCAATATTTGCTAATTCCGTTTTTGAAGCATTTAAAAATGCTAAATTTATGAAAGCAATTGTTGTCCCAGGAGTTGCTAATATTACATCTAGAAAAGTCATCGATGAACTTAATATGCAAGCTAAAAAATTCTCTTTACATGGCGTAACTGTCTTAAAAGTTGAAAATGATGAATTAGTCGGTTCATTTACTAAGTATTTAAGTGAAGAAGAAAAAGTAGCATTAAAAGCAACATTAAACTATAACAATAATGATATTATTATTATGGCCGCAAGCGACAATAACACTAATGTATGCTTCGGTTTAGGTTCAATTAGAAGTAATTATGCTAAACAATTAGGATTTATTAAACCTGATACTTATGACCTATTATGGGTTGTTCATTGGCCATTATTTGAATATAGCGAAACCGAACATCGTTATGTCTCAAATCACCATCCATTCACTCGTCCATGTGATGAAGACTTAAAATATTTAGATACTGATCCAAGTAAAGTATATGCTCAAGCTTATGATATCGTATTTAATGGTTATGAAGCCGGTGGTGGTTCATTAAGAATCTATGATGGAAAAGTACAAAAGAAGATCTTTGAGGTTTTAGGATTAACTGATGAAGATATTAAAAATAAATTTGGTTTCTTCATCAATGCTTTCAATTATGGAACACCTCCACATGGTGGTATGGCATTTGGTTTAGACCGTTTAACAATGATTCTTGCTGGTACCAATAACATTCGTGATGTTATTGCTTTCCCTAAGAATTTATCAGCGGTTTGCCCAATGTCAAATGCACCTCAACCAGTTGATGAACAACAATTAAAAGATTTACATATTAAAATTGATAACGAAGACTAAAACTAATTATTGAAAGGAAATTTAACAATGAACAAAGATGATCAACTTTGCGTAGCAGCGATTAGAGCTACATGTATTGACGGAATTAACAAAGCAAAATCTGGACACCCAGGTATGGCTTTAGGAAGTGCACCAATTTTATATACTTTATTTACAAGACATTTAGTTAGTGCTCCAACTTATCCAAATTGGATTAATCGTGACCGATTTGTCTTAAGTGCTGGACATGCTTCCATGCTTTTATATACAGTTTTACATTTTGCCGGATATCAAATTACTCTTGATGATTTGAAAAATTTCCGTCAACTTGACTCATTAACTCCTGGTCACCCAGAATATCGTCATACCCCAGGCATTGATGCAACATCAGGACCATTAGGACAAGGTATTGCGCAAGCCGTTGGTATTGCTTTAGCGGAACGTTCTTTAAGTGCAATGTATGAAGAAGGAAATCAAGTATTTAATCATTATACATATGCTTTATGCGGTGATGGTTGCTTAGAAGAAGGATTATCTCAAGAAGCAATATCTTTTGCAGGAATTCAAAAACTTAATAAATTAATTTTGCTTTATGACAGTAACAAAGTTACTCTTGATGGTAATTTAGATTTATCAAGTAATGAAGATACAAAAAAACGCTTTGCCTCTTGCCATTGGAATGTTTTAGAAGTTAGTGATGGTAATGATGTTGACGCAATTGATAACGCTATTAAAAAAGCGAAAAAATCAAAAGATAAACCAACTCTTATTATTGTTCATACCATCATTGGTTATGGTTCTAAAAACGAAAACACATGTAAAGTACATGGTGCTCCATTAGGAGATGAAGATGGCGCTTTAGCTAAACAAAAATATGGTTATAACTATGCACCTTGGGAAATTCCTGAAACGGTATACGAAACATTTAGAAATACTTTTATTGCTCGTGGTAATAAAGCTATTAAAAAATGGGAACGTACATTTAAAGCTTACAAAAAAACTCATTTAGCGGAAGCTACTCGCATAGAAGAAACAATTAATAATGATGTGAGTAAATATATATTTAAAGAATTACCAGTATTTAATGATGATTTTAAAGATTCAACACGTAATACATCACAAGCTATTTTAAATATTTTAAATAAAGAAATATTTAATCTTATTGGCGGATCAGCCGATGTTGCAAAATCTGTTTGTACCATCATTAAAGATGAAAAAAATTGCACTCCTGAAACTCCGGAAGGACGCAATATTAACTTTGGAATTCGCGAATTTGCTATGGCATGTATTCAAAATGGCATGTTACTTCATGGCGGACTTCGTACTTATGTCGGATGTTTCTTAGTATTCTCTGATTATATGAAATCCGCAATTAGAATGGCAGCCTTATCTAAGTTACCTGCTATATACTTATTCTCACACGATTCAATCGCTGTAGGAGAAGATGGACCAACTCATCAACCAATTGAACAATTAGCCATGTTACGTGCTATGCCTAACGTTGATGTTATCCGTCCTTGTGATGCAACAGAAACTGCCGCTAGTTGGAAACTTGGTTTATTATCAAGTGAGACACCAACTGCTATCATCTTATCTCGTCAAGGATTACCAGAAATGAAAGCAAGTAATTATGATGGTGTTGCGCATGGTGCTTACATTGTTGGAAAAGAATTAGGTGAAAAACCAGATTCAGTTATTATCGCTACAGGTAGCGAAGTTAGCCTTGCTATGGAAGCAAAAGCTAAATTATATAACGAAGGAATTGATGTCCGTATCGTATCTATGCCTTCACAAGAATTATTCTTAAAAACGGACAAAGAATACCAATTAAGTGTTTTAGGGGATGATTATGACCATCGTATTTCTGTTGAAATGCTTACTACATTTGGTTGGGGAAGATTTGCAAGATTTAATATGGGTATTGATAGTTTCGGCACTTCAGCACCTGCTAATGATGCGATTAAATCATTTGGATTTACTAGTGATGCGCTAGTTGATTTAGTTAAAAAAGTTGTTGGTAAATAATATTAATTACGAAGGCTAGTCCTTCGTTTTTTCATTAATAAAAACGCTTTAATAAATGCGTAATAATTATATTTATGCTAAAATAATTTTGGGTGATAATTATGTCAAAAAAATATTTATTAATTTTAAGTGCAATTTTCTTAATTGGTTGTGATTCAAATTCTACTAACAATAGCCAATCTACTTCATCTATGCCATCTAATAGTGATAAAAGAAGTGGCGAAAATACTAATAATATACCATCAACAAGTGTGATAGATGATAATAAAGTTCTCACTATTAATAAAAAATGCGAATTAGATTTTTATGATGTGGCTTACACATTTAATAATAATTATGAAGATGCCACTAAAGTAGTGAAAGAATCTACTTTTGAAGATAATACTGAAGTAACTAGTAATAATGTTTTAGTTACATTTGATGAAAGTTCTAAACAAAAAAACACCATAACTAATGCACCAGTAATTCGCGCTGTCAAAGGGAATTACGAAAAATGTCATTACGTTACCTTACTTTCCAGTACTCCATTTAATATAAATAAAGTTAGTTTTGCTATTAGTATGTGGAATGCTGGTGATTTTGCTCATATTGGTAACGATTACTATGTTGGCGTTGAGTATTTATTAGATGACACTTGGACAAGATTAGATTCAGTCGACTTGACTAATATAACCATTGGTGAATTAAATGAATATACACCATTTACTCAAGAAATTAATGCTAATGATGTTACCGATTTTCGTCTAGCATTTGATTTTCCTAATGCTACTGGCGATGTTCGTATCGGATTATATAATTTAAGTTATCAAGGCATTGAATATCGCTATAAAGAAGATAAAGAAATAACTAATATTTCTTATATAGAAGAAAGTTTAACACTTAAAGTAAAAGAAGAAGCTGTATTAGATGTTGATGTTAATCCTAATTCCAAAAAAGAATTAATTAATTTTTCTAGCTCAGATCGTTCAAAAGCCATTATAAAAAATGGAAAAGTGATTGCGTTAAGTGAAGGAAAAGTGACTATTAGTGCCTATAATGGTAAAGTTAACGCTACTTTAAATTTAGATGTTCAAAATATTGGAGAAAATTATTCTAAAATCATTCAAGAAAAAGTAGAGTTTAATGGTAGTATTCCTGATGGTTTTACTGCAAACTTTGAAAAATATTATAGCGGGACATGGTTAAATTTTTCAAAAACTGGTGATGCTGTTGAAACAAGTGTTTATGATATAACTGGTCCAACAGTAGTAAAATTAAATATGGCTTGGAGTTCTAATAACGCTAACCCTAGCCATGGTGAAGCTAATATTTTTAGTGTAATTGGTTACGATGAAAATGGTAATGAATTAGAAAAAGTCCAAAAAAAGGGACTGGTTAATGTAGAATTTGAAGATATTTTGTTTGAGTTTACAAATGTTAATATTCGTAAATATAAAATAATCTATGAATTTAAAAATCAAGATACTACTTTACAACTTTTTGGTAAAAACTATTTGTTAAAGTATGTAACAATTTATCAAAAATAGTAACTATCTTCGACATTATTTTCACGTTTAATTAAATAAACTTTAAATGGTGATAATAATGAAATACGAAATTTTATTTGTAAATAACGAATTTAAAGAAATTATTGATGACAAATTAGTGCAAGAAATGCTTGAAATGAAAGATGATGAATTCAATCACAAACAATTTCAATATTTTTTCTTGCCAATAGATAAATCACAAATAATTCAAGTTATTAAAGATAAACTAAGTACAAGGAACGACATAATTATTGATGACGAAATAATAATTTATAAAAATCAAATAACAAATGAAGTATCTAAAATTACTTTTGTTAATGATAAAGCCTTTATTGACTGTGAAAGTTATGACAATCCTTTAATTTTAGCCCTAAATAATACTTTTAATGTGCTACTTCACGAAATTAATTGTTGACAGTAAGTAACTTTTGTTTGATAATAATGTCGTTTATATTTATAATATAAACAGGAGTGAAATTTATGGCACAATACGTATACATTGAAAATTATAACAAATTAGGAACAATGGCCTTTTCTAAGACCGTTTTTGAACAAATCGTGCATATCGTCACTGATAATGTCATGAATCAATCTTCCGGAACAAAAGCAGGCAAAAAAAGAATTACCTTAAATTCTCCAGCGCGTATTACTATTCGAAATGGACAAGTACTTGTTAATGTCGATGTTACTATCGCTAAAGGCGAAAACGTTGCTATCGTTTGTAAATCATTACAAGAAGAAATAGCTAATGCCTTAACCGCTCAAACAGAAATGGTTCCATTTAGAGTTGATATCCGCGTTGTTAGCGTTAAGTAGCAATGAAAAATAAAACTTATACTTATAGTGAGTTACATAATCGCGCAGTTAGAAGTTTTAGAAAAGCTATGTCCGCGTTCGCGTTTATAGCTATCATGAATTTTTTAGGCCCAATTTTGTATTTAATTAAGGGAAATACAGGTTACTTTCCTTCATTAATAAGTAATGTCCTTATTTTCCGTTTATTAAGCAACACGAGTATTAGTGATGCAATTTATATTATGCTCACTATAATTATTGGGATTATTTTTAGTGTCATCTTTATTTTAGTATGGGTGCCTGCTAAATCAGGAAATATAAAAGCTATTATTACTGGATCAGTTTTATATTTACTTGATACCATTTTATTATTTATTTTTTATTTGCAAGATAGTTATTTGATACCTCAGTTATTTCTACATGTGATAATAATCGCATTCTTGATTGCCGGAATCTTAAATTACTATCACGTATTCGCTATTGAGCGAAAATTCAAAAAGTAGTTATGAAAGGAATTAAATTATGTCTACATCATCAAGAAATTCAAATCAAGAAAAAGCAATGACCATCATTTATGATGCGTTAACATATGAACATATTGGCTATGACTATGACATTAAGGAAATGATTGGTGATGTTTTAGATTCCACATTTGAAGAAGCAGATTTCTATGTTAAAGAAGTAGTGGTTAAAGCATTATTACATAAATCCGAAATAGTTGAAGTTATTGAACCAAAATTAAATAAATGGAAGTTTGATCGTTTAAACCGCCTTGCCCAATCGATATTATTGCTTTCATATGCTCATTATTATTATGTTAAAGATGTCGAAAAACCGGTTGTCATTGATGTTGCTGTTCGCCTAGCTAAAAAATATTTAGACGATGGCGATTATAAATTTATCAATGCAGTATTGGATGAAGTATTATAATGGATTATAAATATATAACAGTAAAAGAAGTTAATGAGCGCATAAAAGAAATAATAGAACAAGATGAATTTTTAAGAAACGTAGTTGTTAAAGGAGAAATATCTAATTTAACAGATCGCGGACATATATATATGACGATAAAAGATTTAGACGGAAGTACAATGAAAGCCGTCTTATTTCGTGGTTATCGTAATTATTTATCTTTTGAACCTGTCATTGGTGATGAAGTATTAATGTATGGTTCCATTGAACTTTATGCACAAAATGGCACCTACCAATTAATTGTTAAACAAATGCAACGTTTTGGTGATGGCGCTAAATTAATTGAATTAGAAAAATTACGTAAAAAATTACAAGCCGAAGGTATATTTGATGAATCACACAAATTATCAATTCCTAAATATCCAAAAACAATAGGAATAGTTACGGCAAGAACTGGTGCCGCAATTCACGATATTATTAAAAATATATATCGCCGTTTTCCAATTGTTAACATCAAGTTTTTTAACTCATCAGTTCAAGGCGAATTAGCGCCCAAAGAATTAAATATTGCTTTACAAAAAGCAATTGATGCTAAACCAGATGTAATTATTATTGGTCGGGGCGGAGGAGATAAAGAAGATTTATCGGCTTTTAATGATGAAGAATTAGTGCGAAGAGTATATGCTTCAAATATTCCTATTATTTCCGCAGTGGGACATGAATCAGATTATTCTTTAATTGATTATGTTAGCGATTTAAGAGCCTCAACACCGACAGATGCCGCAATTAAAGCAACACCAAACATTAATGATATTTTACTTACATTAAATGAAAAAGAATACATATTAACGCAATTTATGAATAATGTTATAACGAGTAATAAGAATCAATTAGATCGAATTAAAAGCATGCAGTTTTTTAAAAATCCAACTTCTTATTATGATAAATTAGAAGAAGTAGTCAAAAACTATAAACTTCGTCTTGATACACACTTTATAAATATAATTACTAATTATAAGCGCGTTATTAGCGATTATAAGACCAATTTATCTTATAAACTACCATTTATGCTTGAAAGTAAGAAAAGCGCCTTAAACGCCTTAAAAATCAAATTAGAAGCATTAAGTCCCACTAAGCCATTAGAAAGAGGTTATTCATTAACCACTAATGAAGAGGGAAAAGTTATAACAAGTATCAATGATATATCAATAAATCAAGAATTAAAAACAGCCTTAAAAGATGGTATAATAACTAGTACAGTAGTTAAGAAAGGATAGTAAACTATGGAAAACTTAACATTTGAGCAAAAATTAGCGCGTCTAAATGAAATTGTTAGTCAAATTGATAATAATAAACTAGGATTAGAAGAAAGTTTAAAGGTTTATGAAGAAGGAATGTCTTTAATTAAAGACTTAGAGGGAACTTTAAATGCTGCAAACGAAAAGTTCTTAAAAATCAAAGATAGCGGCGAATTAATTGATGAAGTATTAAAATAGTAGATAATTAGTAGATTACTAGTAGAAAGGCTAAAAAATGGAAGAAATTAACGTTAAAACGATTAATGATCCAAAGTTCTTAAAAACATTGTCTTATAAAGAACTTAACCTTTTGTGTGCAAATATAAGAGAAGAAATAATTAATGCAACCTCTGTTAATGGAGGTCATGTTGCCTCTAATTTAGGAGTAGTTGAACTAACAGTGGCTTTACATCGCACTTTTGACTTTAGCAAAGATAAATTACTACTTGATGTAGGTCATCAATGTTACACTCATAAAATACTTACTGGACGTTCTTTAGATAAGTTAAGGAAAAAAGATGGCATAAGCGGCTTTCAAAAGCGTAATGAAAGCATTTATGATTGTTTTGAAGCTGGACACTCTTCAACAAGTATATCAACCGCACTTGGTATGGCTGTTGCTCGTGATTTAAATAAAGAAAATTATGATATAGTCGCTGTAATTGGTGATGGTTCTGTCACTAGTGGTTTGGCTTTTGAAGGATTAAATAACTTAGGACACTTAAATAATAAAGTTATTATTGTTTTAAACGATAATGATATGTCAATATCTAAGCCTACTGGTGCATTTGCGCGTTTCTTACAACGTATTCGTACATCCGTTTCTTATAATCGAAAGAAGAAGTCATACCAAAGATTTATGTGTAAAACACGTTTTGGTTTATGGCTTTATAATATTTCTGCCAATATTAAAAATACTTTTAAAAAGATGTTTTTATCTTCTAATATCTTTGATACGATGGGGTTTGCTTATATCGGACCAATTGATGGACATAATATAAAAGCCATGGAAAAAGCCCTTAAACAAGCACAAAAAGCTTCCCGCTCGGTTGTAATTCATGTTCAAACAATTAAAGGAAAAGGTTATAAATATAGTGAAGAAGATCATCTTGGTATATGGCATGGTGTACCACCTTTTGATAAAGATACTGGTACATTTAAATGCAACCAAGTAACTTGCTGGAGTCAAGCTATCGCTAATGACTTAGATGAAATACTTGCTAAAAACGAAAAAACTGTACTTATAAATCCTGCCATGGTGCAAGGATCTTGTTTAAATGGGATATTTAAAAAATATAAAGGTCGCACTTTCGATGTAGGAATTTGTGAAGAGCACGCCTTTACAATGGCTTCTGGATTAGCCTTAAGCGGATATCACCCAATTATTTCAATTTATTCAACATTCATGCAACGTGCTTACGATGAAATTCAACAAGATTTAGCGCGCATGAATCTTAATGTTACAATTACTATCGATCGCGCTGGTTTAGTGGGCGCGGATGGTGAAACTCATCAAGGAATTTTTGATGAAGCAATGCTATATACTATTCCTAATACAGTAATAACTATGCCTTCTAATAATGAAGAGGCAAAAATTTTATTAAATGAATCTTTAAATAATCATGGTGCATTTGCCATACGTTTTCCAAAAGCAAAAATTAGTTCGGCAAATAATGATGCTTTGTCATTTAACTTTGGAGAATGGTTAAAAGTAAGAGATACTAAAAGTGACGATGTTATCGTAAGTTTTGGACCAATTATTAATGA
Organism: uncultured Mollicutes bacterium; assembly: GCA_900549975.1. Classification (GTDB taxonomy): domain Bacteria; phylum Bacillota_I; class Bacilli_A; order RFN20; family CAG-826; genus RUG131. The sequence continues at coordinate 57 of URQK01000010.1, read as the reverse complement.
TTTAAAAGAAAAAATTTCTAACATTGATATTATTAACGCTATATATCAAAAGCCAAT
>URQK01000009.1 GCA_900549975.1 uncultured Mollicutes bacterium | reverse complement strand
GAAATATTATATAAAACAATCTTTTTTATATCATTTTCTAGATTATCTGTGTTTTCAATTAAATAGTCATAAAATCGTATAGTTTTGATATAAGCTCTTAAATTAGCGCCAAAAAAAGCATGCAAATCCATATAAAAATCAGAAAATTCTAAATCAATGTCATTTGGCAATTGCTCTCTTAAAAAATCAGTATTGGTTTCACTTATAACAAAAATTCTATCAAATATTTTTTCTAAAAAATTGAATGACATTTTTTTGTCCTCAGCTAATTTTTCTTTGTTATAGCAACAAATTATACGAATGCCATTATTAATAAACTTATCTATATAGCCAAACAATTCAGTCAATGAAAAGCTTTGTTCAACTCTCTCTAGATCATCAAATACAATAATTGGATTTTCTGTATCTTCTATTTTTTGTAATACATATGGATTAGCATATATTGTAGTTGATAAAGGATTAACAATTTTCGAAATACTATTGAATGAGTATTTTGACACTATTCTATTTGTATGTACAGTTTTATATATAAAAGTATTTAATTCATCTACATTTTTTATACCAAATAAAGAAACATAGCAAATTGAATTCTTATCATTAATAAATTTTTTAATTGTGTATGTTTTTCCACACCCCCATGGTCCATCGATTAATATTGACTTTATTTTATTATTTGAATAAAAACTATCTAATATCTTTGTAAGGTTACTAATATTCATTACTATCACCTGTTTCTAATTGCACATTTTTTATTAGAGGCATACTATTGCTAGTATCAATAATTAAATTATATTTGTGTAAATTCATGTCTATATCTTCTACAACTAATTGTATTTTTTCATATTCTTTCACTTCATTCTCATCCAAATAAACCAATATCATAAAAAGCTCATTTTTGTAAACAATTGAATCTTCAAAGCATAAGTATTCTTTGCTATCAAAAATTATCTTTTTTATTGTGAATTCTATTTTATCTGTGTTTAATATATATCCCAATTTCAGTATAGATTTTTCATCTTGACTTATAGAGTCATCACTTTTTTTCAATATACTTTTGAACATAACGCAATGAAGTAGTTTATCATTTCCATCAACATCACATATATATGGGGTGCAATTAAAATAAGGAAGAACAGATAATTTTCTAGATTCTTTTTTATCATTTTTCTGATCATTGATTGTTAATATAACTCCAGCCAAAGTCATAAATCCACCATATATAGCACTAACAATTGTCGTAATAATATTGGTTAAATTTGCGTCTTCTATTTTTCGTATTAACAATATCGTAAGCGCAACAAGAAATAAAAAATCAAATAAAAGTGTCATCTTTGATTTTGAATACGAATTTATAAATGCGTGTAATAAATTAATCAATAAAATCAGTGCCAAAATGCCGCCAGTTATAAAAACGCCTATATTATTAAATTCAAAATTTGCAATAAAGAAGAAATCGCATGAAATAAAAAATATAGTAATTAACACAATACGATTTTGTGATAAATGTATATTGAATATTGTTTGGTTATTTATAGCAAAGTAACTCAGTGCTGAAAACAAAAAAACAACTATGCAAACCAAAGCTACTGAAAATATTGTCCAATAAGTGCCAATCGTTGTAAAGTACTTTATAATAAACAATGAAATAAAAATACTAATTACAGGAAAATAAAATAATCTAGCAAATTTGACATTTTTAAAATCATTGTATGATAGTGAAAAAATAGCTGTAGCAATAAAAAATATTATTAGAAGCACCCATTTATTTATTACAATATTTATAAAAGGAAAAACTATCACGCATATAAGCGATAATAACTTTATTAATTGTTTTAAAGCTTCCACAATTAGTGTTCTAAAATTTGATTTCATGCATTTTTCTCTCCGTTTGTTACATATATTATACAATGAAAACACATATCAACACAACGTAAAAATTGCTCAATGTTCACTTTGAGTATCAAAAAACACATTTATTTAATTTTTTTATTTTTTACCCTATCATTTTATATAATGACTTCCTATTAATAAGTGAAGGGAAATATTAGATATTAAATAAATCATCTAAAGTATATAAATGAATATTATCGATATTCGAATCAATTAAATCACTAGTAAATCCACTCTTAGAAAATAAATAATATTCTCTTTTTAGTTTTAATGGAACTATAGTAGCGCTCTTAACCAAGTGATTAAATTTATATAGTAAATTGACAATATATGTTATATTCATAGCGATTTTAACATTATTAACTCGAGAGTTAATAACTCATGAGTTAATAATAATTTTCATCGAGATAATCCGCATTTTTTCAAGTTTTTTATTTTAAAAGTAGATTACATAAAGCACTAAAATTATGATTTGGAGCATTACCAATAATTTTTTAAATCTATTTAATACTTCTTCATTAATTTGGCCATTAACTTCACTGAAGGCTTCATCATTATATTCAAAATCACTTATATCTATATCCGCACTTTTGACAAATTCTTTAATAAAACTGATTTTTTATTATCTCCATTTTCGGTTTTGTGCATTTTTTTTGCACAACATCGGAACAAATTAATGGTAAAACCGCTAATTTAAAGAAAATAGACACCAAAGTAATGTTTAAAACCGAATAATGTTATTTATTAATATTAAATTTATGATAACTAAATTTTCCTATATTAGTATCAATCATATTCATTTCTTTTTTTAATTTATTAAGAGTATAAATTAAAGTTCTTTTAGATACACCAGTTTCATTTAATATTTCTTCATTAGATACACCAAAATCCGATAACGCTGAAACTTAGCAAATTACTTTATATATTTTCTTTATTCATTTTAAAATAATTGGATTTAACGCTCATAAATTGCACATCCAATATTATTTTATGCATTTCAAGTGCAAAAACTAATAAAAATTGCACTTGAAACGTAAGTTCATTTAAATAACTATCTCCAATATTTCAAAAACCTTCTTCTCAATTTTTCTTAATCTTGCAGATTCAAATAGGAAATTAATATCCTTATCTTTTCTTTTTAGAAAGCTTTTGATTATTTTAATAAATGTTTCGCCACCATAATAAGATTGTTTTCTTATTATTTCTACAATCAATTCATTTTTCATGCATATCTTTTGAAAATGAAACTGATTAAATTTCATTTTCTATTGCCTCTTTTCTAATTGTTTTACCATCATTTTTTTATATTTTTTTTTTCAATGGGGGGATAATTTTGCATAACTATTTTTATTTATAATGTAACGCTTTTATCAATTGCTTAGTAAGATAATTTTAAATATTTTTTAATATTTAAGCACTTTCTTTTAAGAAAAACTTCTTTTCCTTTCAAAATAACCATTTTAATAGTATATTAGTTTTAATATTAAAAAGAATATAAATAAGGAGGTCAAAAATAATGGTATTCGGAAAACATGTTAATAAATTTTATAAAAAGTATTTTTGGTACTTCTTCTTTGGCATATTATTTTTAATTTTTGTCGATGTTATTCAAGTATTTATTCCTAAACTTAGCGGTAATATCGCTGATAATGTTATCGATAAAAACCTTGCCGGAACAATATTTGGTATTGAAAGTAACTACGCTAATTTAATTAAAGATATTTTGTTAATTTTCTTAATTGGTATAGGAATGTTTATTGGAAGATATTGCTGGAGAATATTAATATTCGGTGAATCAGTTAAAGTTCAAGCTGATTTAAGAAAAGATATGTTTGAAAAATGTGAAGAACTATCGCAAAGATATTATAAAGCCAATAAAACAGGTGCAATTTTATCTTATTTTTCTAATGACTTAGAAACTATTGAAGAGGCATTCGGTTTTGGTATTGTCCAATTAGTGGATGGCATATTTTTATTAATTATTTCGCTTATTGGAATGTTTTTAATTGATTGGGTATTAACGCTTATCTTACTTATACCTTTAATCATTTTATGTGTCTTTGCTGTAACCATTGACCGTGTTATGGAGGCAAAATGGGGAAAAAGGCAAAAAGCATTTGAAGATTTATCTGATTTTGCGCAAGAAAACTTTACTGGAATTCGTGTTATCAAAGCATTTGTAAAAGAAAGAAAAGAATTAAAACAATTTTCTAAAGTTGCTAAAAGTAATCAAGACACAAATATTGAATTTGCTAAAACTAGCGCTATTTTAGATGTAGTATTTGAAATATTAATTTATTTTGTCTTTGGCTTAATATTACTTGGTGGATCCTATTTAGTTTATCTTCATATTAAAAGTGGCGGAGATCCTAAAGTAGGTATTTCTGTAGGTCAATTAATTACATTTATCGGCTTAGCGGATACCATCATCTGGCCAGTATTTGCCCTAGCAGGAACAATTAACTTAATCGCGCGCGCTAAAGCATCACTTAAACGTATTTCTGCTTTATTAGATGAAGAAATAGAAATTAAAGATTTGGATATAATAACTCACATTGATTATCAAGGAAAAATCGAGTTTAAGCATTTTAACTTTGCTTACCCTGATGATCCTAATAATTTAATACTTAAAGATATCACTCTTAAAATTAATGCTGGAGAAACTGTTGGTATAGTCGGTAAGATAGGATCAGGCAAATCCACATTAGTTAATATGTTATTTAGATTATATAATGTTAATGAAGGTACATTATTCATTGATGATATTGATATTATGCACTTACCAATTAAAGAGATTAGAGAAAACATCGGTTATTGCCCTCAAGATAATTTCTTATTTTCGGATACTATTAAAAATAATATTGCATTTTCTAATGAAAATATAGAGCTAAGTGAAGTTAAAGAAGCCGCTAAATTCTCGTCAGTCGATGATAATATCGAAGGATTTAAAGATAAATATGATACATTAATTGGTGAAAAAGGTGTTTCGCTTTCTGGCGGACAAAAGCAAAGAATTTCCATATCCCGTGCCATTATTAAAGATCCTAAAATATTAATTCTTGATGACTCCGTTAGTGCAGTTGATGTTAAAACGGAAGAAACAATATTATCAAATATTAAAAATATTAGAAAAGGTAAAACAACTCTTATCATTGCTTCAAGAGTTTCCACCGTCCAACACTTAGATAAAATATTAGTTTTACGTGATGGACAAGTTGATGCTTTTGGAACACACGAAGAATGTTTAGTAAAATCTAAAATATATGCAAGAATGGTTGAACTCCAACTTTTAGAAAAAGAAATGGAGGGAAAATAATATGGCACACATTTATGAAAAAAACGACCGCAAAATGTCAGATTTAGAAATTATTAAAAAGACTTGGCCGTATGTTAAGCCTTATGCTTGGAAACTAGTAGGTGTCTTATTAATAATGTTGTTAATGATTGCTTTAGATTTAGCTTCTTCTATTTTACCTGGTACAATTACTTCTCAACTTGGTGTTATTTCCGAAAAATTTATAGAAACTCCTAATTTATTAAAGTTAAGTGATATGTACATGACTTTTGCACTTTGTATTACTGCTTTAGTAGTTACAGTTATGAACAACGTATTTGTTTATATTACTACAATGGCTCTCCAACGAATTGGACAAGAAATTATTTACAATATGCGTATGATTGTCTTCGAACATATTGATAATATGTCTATTGCCCAAATTAACGATATTCCGGTTGGCAGTTTAGTAACACGTGTTGCTTCTGATACTAACCAATTATCCGATTTATTTACTAACACTATTGTTAATTTAATTAAGAATATGCTCATGCTTGTTGGCGTAACTGTAGTAATGTTTGCAATCGACTGGCGTGTATCTTTGATTTTAGTAGCATTTATGCCGATTATATTAATTTCTAGCTGGATATTTAGAAATAAATCTCGAGCAAATTATCGTAAAGTAAGACACTCATTTTCTGTAATGAATGCTTTCTTAAATGAAAATATTTCTGGAATGAAAATTACCCAAATATTCAATCAAGAAGAACAAAAAGAAACGGAATTTGAACGATTAAATGATGAAATTATCAAAAATAGAAAAACAGACATTAAGATATTCGCTGCTTATCGTCCATTTGTTACTTTAGTTTATTATATTGCCTTAGCGTTAGTATTAGGATTTGGCGTTTATTTCTGTTTAAAACATGGTGTTGTATCTTTAAGTTTTATTGGTTTATCTACGATTGGTGTTATTCAAATATTCTACTCATTAGTAAGTAAGTTCTTTAATCCAATACAAAATCTTGCTGATCAATTAAATGCCTTGCAAAAAGCGTTTACTTCTTGTGAAAGACTATATAACTTATTAGAAACAAAGCCAGATTTTATAGATAAAGAAGGCGCTATAGAAATTGAACATTTTAATGGTGATATCAAATTTAAAAATGTTTGGTTTGCTTATAAAGAAAATGAATGGGTTTTAAAAGATGTTTCTTTCCATATTCTTCCAAAACAAGTTGTCGCTTTTGTTGGCGCTACCGGAGCGGGAAAAACTACGATTTTGCAGTTAATTGTAAGAAATTATGATATTCAAAAAGGACAAATCTTAATTGATGGACATGATATTAAAGATATTAAGATTAAATCACTAAGAAAAGGTATTGGACAAATGCTTCAAGATGTCTTCTTATTCTCTGGAACTATTAAATCGAATATCAGTTTAAGAGATGATGAAATTAGTGATGAAGCAATTAGAAAAGCTTGTAAATACGTTAACGCTGATTCATTTATTAACAAACAAGAATTAGGCTTAGATACCGAAGTTAATGAAGGCGGAAGTAACTTTTCTAGTGGACAAAGACAATTATTAAGTTTTGCTCGTACTGTCGTACATAAGCCACAAATACTAATATTAGATGAAGCTACCGCTAACATCGATACAGAAACAGAAAAAATCATTCAAGATTCGTTATTAAAAATGATGAATATTGGTACTATGTTAATAGTTGCTCACCGATTATCTACAATTCAACATGCTGATAATATTATTTGCTTACAAAATGGTAAAATTGTTGAACAAGGTAATCATCAAGCCTTACTTAAAAATCATGGATATTATTACAATCTTTACCGTCTTCAATATCAAGATCAAGAAGTTAATAAAATAGATTAATGGCTCAAAATTCAAGCATTAAAGCAACATAATAATAATTTTTTTGTTTTTTATATATCCGTTGTTTTGTATGATTTTTATATAATTTCAAATATAAATATGAATATTCATATTTAATTTTTTCATTTGCTTAACAAGAACAAAAACGGCAAAATTTATCATAGTATAATGCTAATAAAATTACTAACACTATTTAAAAAATATGCTAAAATAAAAAAAATAAGTAAGCGGGGGAACATATATGATTAAAATAGCCATTATCGAAGATGATATAGATTGTGCAAGTGAATTACAAACTTTTATCACACGTTACAAAATTGATAATAGTTTAGCTATAGAAACAAAACACTTTGCAACCGCTGATGAATTTTTAGAATGCTTTAGTGCTGGTTCATATCAAATGATATTTCTTGATATTGAGATGCCAGGTACAAATGGTATGGAAGCCGCTAAGATTATCCGTACAAAAGATAATCAAACACTTCTTTTCTTTGTAACAAATCTTTCACAATACGCTCTTGAAAGTTATGAAGTTCAAGCATTTAACTTTATGGTTAAACCTATCGATTATGATAATTTTGTATTAAAAATAGATCGAGCAATTAATAGAATTAAAAATGTATCCGACCAAAAATTAATATTAACAATCCGAGAAGAAAATCATGGTGGATGTTTTGAAAAAATTATTAATGCTTCAGAAATTAAGTATGTGGAAGTATATAACCACCTCATTACATATCACACTACTGATGGAGATTTTGTCACAAGAGATGGATCTATGAAAACGGTACGTGAAAAGCTCAGCCCCTATGGATTTTTTATGTGCGATCAAAGTTATCTTATTAATTTAAGATTTGTTACCAAGATAAATAAGGAAGACTGTTTTGTTGGAAACGATAAAATAAAGATTTCAAGAAGACGTCGTAATGAATTTTTATCTGCAATCGCGGAATATATTTCTTTTGGAAGTTATAAAATTTGAGGTGATTAAATAATGAGTTGGTTATCCCTTTATAAAATAATTTTTATGACAGAACTTATTATTGCCGAATTAGTTCTTACATCTCATTATCCAAAAAGAAAAGGTATCAGCTACCTTGCTCCAATTGCAATTTTGTTATGTTATGCTGTCGCAATATTTTACCCATCAAAACTAGTTAATACATGGTTTTCTTCATCTTTAATGTTCATTTCATTTTTTATTGTCACAATAGTGGGTCTTATTATGTGTTATAAAGTAAATTTTATTAACATCTTATTCTGTGGTATTGCAGCATACACTGTACAACATATTACCTTTTTGTTATTTTCTCTTGTTAATGTAACATTATTTAATTCCAAGGCATTTATTAGTCTTGCTTATGAAAATACGCAAATTTCTCTTAGAAACATAGGCGGAATGACTGCTCTTAGTTTTGTTGTTTATGCCTCTATTTATTTTGTTGTTGTTTTAATTGCTATGCAAACAATTTTAAAGCCACGCATTGGTAAAGAAGGAAATTTATCTTTTAAAAGTCCAGTTGTTATTGGCTTTACAGGATTTGCGCTTGTCGCAGATATAATTATTTCTGATATGTTTAGATTTGAAAAGGGTGTCACTACTTTCGTACAAGTTATTTACTATGTAATTAGCATTCTTCTTTGTATTGCGCTTTTATGCTTACAAACAAGCATGATAAAAAGTAAAGATATTGAGCATGAAATGGAATTTATTTCAAGGCTTTATGAAGAACAACAAAAGCACTTTAAAATACGCAAAGAAACAATTGACTTAATTAATATCAAATGCCATGATTTTCGTCATAAAATACGTGATTTAGGTGGCGAAAGGAGTGTTGACAAGGAAACAATTGATGAAATGCAACAACTTATTTCCTTCTATGATGCAGAGATTTCTACTGGTAATAAAACTATTGATATTATTCTAACGGAAAAAAGCCTCACTTGTAGAGAAAAAAGTATTGATTTTACTTGTATTGTTAATGGTAAAATTCTTGATTTTATGAAAGAAGGCGACTTGTACGCATTACTAGGCAATATTCTTGATAATGCTGTTGAAGCCGTTGATCCAATTAAAGATAAAACCAAGCGTTGTATTAATTTTGTTGTGGAAGAAAAACAAAATACTATTCTTATTCGTGAAGACAACTATTTCATTGGTGATTCTTTAAAAATGAAAGATGGTTTACCAATAACAACTAAAGGAGATACTTCTTATCATGGCTATGGTTTAAAGAGTATAAGAGAAATTGTTTCACGGTATGGTGGAGTCATGCGTGTAGATACTAGCAAAGACATATTCCAATTAAGCATTGTTATTTTTAGATAAAATCTTTACCCAATTTTTACGTTTTCATAAGACGAGATGCATTTTGCATCTTGTTTTTTTTGTTTTGAGCCATTGTTAGCGCTTTATAGCGTTAAAATTTGCATTTTTTCTAACCAAATTCGATGGTGCTATAACCATCTACGACACGCGTGTTGACAAATGAAAGCGTTTTAATGAAAATACAAAAAAGGGATAAATACGCCCCTAAAAATACTTTTCAAGGGAAGGAACACAAAAATGGAAAAGAAAATTTATACTCGCTGTGAAATAGAAATAGTTTCAATTCACATGGACGATGTAATTATGACAAGTTCTGGCGGAGATAGTAACAAGGATAATACTTTCTTTGGTGAAACAGATGTCTTTAGCGGAGCAGATGAAAGTCTTTAATGAGACTAGCAAAGGAGGAAAACAGATGAAAACTTTAAAAAATAAATTTTTAGTTGCATTAATGTTAATATCTAATGTTGCACTAGGTGCAACAATTGTATCTGACACAAATACACAAAAGAAAACTGTTAGCGTTGATAATAACGAAGTAGCATTACCAACTCTACACCTGCAAAAAAAGAACGCCAATAATGGTGATTTTCAAGTAATATTAACAGATAGCATAGTCGTAAAATACTATGTTAACCTTGATTCTTCTATTACAAAGGCTACTGCAACTTTTGAAAGTGAAACTGGTCTTCTAAATAGCAAAACAGTTGAAGGTAATAAAGTAGATGATAAATGGGAATTCGTTTACGACGAAGTTACTCCACAATATATTGACGCTAGTTTTTCTATTAAAGTAAATGACCAATTAATGGAATCTAATTATAGTGTTTTATCATATTTAAATGAAATTATTAACGGATCACACTCAGAAGCATATAAAAGAGTTGCCAAAGATCTTGTTTATTATGGAGAAGCCGCAAATGCATACTTAAATGGTGGAGAAGTTAGGGCTTTACCAGGTACAGCTTACGCAAATGAAGATAGAATGAGTTTATCTAGCAAGTTTGCTGATGACACTCAAATTTATAGTGCCACTATAAAATTTGACTCACTTCCATCTATTAATTTTGGCTTTAAAAAAGCAAGCGACACCGCTACTATTACTATTGAAGGAAATGATGTAACTTCTGAACTTATTTATGATGAAACAGGAATTTATACTTATACGCTTACTGGTATTTACGCGCTTGATTTTAATAAACAATATACTGTTACATTAAAAGATGGCGATAATACTCAAACACTTAAATATTCTATTAATGATTACGCTGCTCGTATGCAAAATAGTAATAACGAAGCAATGAAAACACTTGCTAAATCACTATATTGTTATGGTGCAGGAGCAAAAACTCTTAAAGATTATCAAACAAATGGATACCTTATTATTAAAGAACCGACATATAAAGAAACAGGAACTGCAATTATCAATGATAAAGAAGTTACTCTTCCTATTCTTAATGCGACCAACTATAGTTATGTGCAAAAAGCTGAAGATGGTAGCGAATATAAATATAACAATGGTAAAGCAGGCGTAGCTTATTTCACACACAAGGAATATAGTAAAATTGTATTTACGAAAGAAATAAGCGCTGATACTATTACATTTAGTTGGACTGATTATAACAACGTCGATATTAACTGGCGTCTTGCAAAAAAAGAAATTACTGGTGCATATATTGATGGCGTTTACGTTCTAACCATTAACGAAAATACTACTGCACCTAATATTTCAATGCTTAATGAGGGTGCACTACCTTCTTTAAAAATCACTGGTAATGCAATATTAGAAATAAATCAACTTGCTTCAACACTTGATAGTTTGATTGTTGAAAACGGCAAGTTTAAAATTGGTGATTTAACTGTTAACAATTTAACTTTAAAAGGTAATGATGCTAGTATTGAAACATCAAAGTTTATTGCCAAAAAATTAATAATAGATGGCGCAAATTATATCTCTAATAGTTCTCTATCAGTAGATAATATTAATGTGATTAATAAAGGTACTTTAACAGTAAATGGGTCAATTCAAACAACTAATTTGCTAGTGGAAAATGGAAGTACTTTAAAAGTAACAGCAACTAATAGTGATGCTATTATTGTTAAGAATAAAGGAAATTTACATTTATTGGGTAATGCAACCATTACTGCTGCAAGTGGAAAAACTGGTATCTGCTTTGCTGAAGCAGAATCCGCTATTTATTTAAAAGATACAAGTAGAGTTACTGTTTCTGGGGGAGCATTTACTATTGGACACTTTAATACGAATAATTCTGCTAAAGTATATTATCCTAAAAATGCCACTAATGCAGATAATAAAATAACTTCCGCAGATGGCAATGTATTACTTTCTTATGGAAATACTTGTAAAATAACATTTGAACAAGAAAATAATTAATAAAAACAAAATTTGAAAGGAGAAATTTCATGAATTTCAAAGATAAACTTAATAGTGTTATAAAGAAAAAAGGTTTTACATCATTAACAATTAAATATGTTGCAAGCATTGCTATGGTTACAATACTTGCCGTTGGAACAAAAATTGCATTCTTTTATGAGCCAGAGATAAATAGTTTACTGGTTCAACCAATTGTTGATAAAACCGAATTAGAACAAACATCAGTTAAAGGACAAAAAATGTCTGCTTCTATTGTAGAAGAAGGTAGTGTTCTTTTAAAAAATGACAATAAAACTCTTCCATTAAACAAAGAAGACACACCAAAAGTAAATGTATTTGGTTGGCATTCCATTGACTGGATTTATGGCACTGGTGGCGACCAAGTCGGTTCAGGTGGCGTTTTACCCGAAGATGATGATTTTAGCAAAAATATAGATCTATATGATGCTCTTGATGATTATGGTGTCGAATATAATAGAGACTTATATGATATGTATCATAATTACTTTAAACCATTCTACTTAGGTCGAGGATTAAAGGTTGGCAAAATTACTGATTCCAATTATCTTGTAGAACCAGATATTAATGACAAAAATTATTATTCTGATACTCTTCTTAACAATGCTAAAAGTTATTCTGATACTGCAATAATGGTTATTTCTCGCTTATGTGGTGAAGGTGGTAGTAACCCTACTAATCAACCTAAAGAAGGTCCAAAAGGCAAAACAACTGATACTAGCCGTCATTATCTTGAACTTTCTACTGAAGAAGAATCATTATTAACTTATCTTGGTGCAAATTTTGAAAATGTAATTGTTTTGATTAACAATTGTAATCAAATGGAATTAGGATTACTTGAGACTATTCCAGGAATTGATGCTTGTATGTATGTTGGTTATACTGGAACACGTGGTGCAAGTTCATTACCAAAATTATTATATGGAGATGCTACTCCATCTGGAAGATTAGTGGATACTTTTGCTTATGATTTATACACTAATCCATCAATAATTTGGAATACACCTATATGGTCTTCAACTGATGGTAGTTATTTAGATAAAGTTGCAGGTATTTATATCGGATATAAATGGTATGAAACTGCTGATGCAATGGGAATGTGGACTGCCGCAAATGGATATGAAAAAGGCTATGAAGGTGTTGTTCAATATCCATTTGGACATGGACTTTCTTATACTGACTTTGAATGGACTATAGATGATATCAAAGTTGATGATGTAAGTGTTAATAAAAGTGCCGCAATTAAAGAAGATTCTAAAATTGAATTTACTGTTACTGTTAAAAACATCGGTGAAATAAAAGGTAAAGATGTTGTTGAAATATTCGGAACTGCTCCTTATATTAACGGCGAAATTGAAAAGAGTTCTGTTGAACTTGTAGCTTATGGTAAAACTAATGAAATCGAACCAGGAGCAAGTGAAACTATTAAAATAACTGTTGATATGTATGATATTGCTTCTTATGATTGCTATGACAAAAATAACAATGGACATAAAGGTTATGAGCTTGATAAAGGCGAATATGTATTTAAGCTTTCTAAAAACTGTCACATTGTAAATCAAGTTAACTATAAAGGCACAGTTGAAAAAGGCGAATTTAATTTCAATCTTGCTGAAACAAAAAATATTGATAAAGATCCTGTTACAAAACAAACAGTAAAAAATCTTTTCACTGGCAAAGATACAATAGATATGGTTCCAATTGATGATACTACTGATACATTTGATCCAAAAATTCCATGGCTTACACGTAGTAAATTTTCTACTCCTAGTGAACTATTATCACTTCGTAAAAACTATAATCGTGAAAGAAACCCTATACTTAAAGGATATGATAAAAAATCTTATGCAAGATGGACCGAATGGGATAATCAAACAATTGATAAATTCGGTAATGAAGTTAATCAAACTAAACCTACATGGGGTGCAAAAGGCGATAAAATGCTTGCCAAGAATGGTATTATCACTGAATTAGGCAAAAAACTTGGTGCCGATTTTAATGCACCTGAATGGGAAGAAGTTTTAAATCAAGTCACTTTCCAAGAAGCACTTAATGTAATGAATCGTTACTATGGATCAAAAAGTATTGATTCAGTAGGTAAACCTGCTTTACAAGATTATGATGGTCCTACCCAAATAAAAGGTTATAATGGCGCTCCTCGTGGAACAGGATATCCATCAATGGTTGTTTTAGCTCAAGCTTGGAATCAAAAACTTGCTTATGAATATGGCCAATCATTTGGTGAAGATATGATATCAGTAAATGTTCCTGGACTTTGGGGGTTTGCTTGCGATTTACATATTGATGCATTCTTTGGAAGAAATAATGAATCTCCTTCTGAAGATGCTTTCCTTGCTGGAACTGTTATGGCTAAAGCTGTAAAAGGAATTAATACTCGTGGAAGATATACATTCCTTAAACATTTTGCAGTTTATAACGCATACTGTGATCAAACATATATGAGTGAACAAACTCTAAGAGAAACACATCTTAAAGCATTTAGAAAAGCATTCGTAGATGGCGGAGCTCTTGGTGCAATGACAAGCTATCAATCAGTTGGTGCTGAACAATCTAACTATTCTGAAGCATTAATATCTGGTGTTCTTAGAAAAGAATGGCAATTTAAAGGCGCTATTACAACAGATGCTAGTGCAGGAGCAGACTATCAATTTGAAGGATTGGTTCGTTGTGGTGGAAACTTTGGTATGAATGTTGCACTTGGTGTAACTGGTATGAAATATTCAGAAACTGAAACAACAGGTAGAATGCAAAATAGAATGAGAGAATCAGTCCATGAAATTCTATATATGTGGCTACGTGCAGATTACAATGTAAGAACATATCAGGAAAGTGGAGAAACCGATGGAAAATATATTTCTTCTACTTCTATTAACTCATGGGTTTGGTGGAAACCATTCTTAATCTCTGTTGATGCTGTCGTCGGCTGTGTAATCTTATATTGGCTAATAAGCGCATCAACAGGATTTATTGAAAAGAACAAGGAGGAAAATAACTAATGGCAAACAATGTTAAAAATAAAAAACGTTCAAAAGGGTTCTTTATTCGTTTAATTAGTGGCATATCTCTTGCTTTAATTGCAGTTACCACTTCTGTCTCAGTTATGGTTCCTTCATATGTAAAATGGAAAAATTATTATGATGATGTTATGGCAGAAAAAGCTGAAAAAGAACGTCTAAATGCTTTGCCATTAGAATTTCTTGGCATTTCTGCCGAACTTGATAAAACAATAAAGTATTATGATAATGAGACTGCCGATCCAGAAAAAAGTGATTTTATAGTAAGAGCTAATTTTACAGAAAAAGGTAAAGCATTCTCTAAAAGAGTTTCTGTAGATGATTATGAAATGATTGTACCTGAAGATTTTGCTAAAAAAGGCGGAACAATAAAATTCACTTATACTTATACGCCTGAAAAGAAAGATGGAGAAACAGAAACTCCAGATTCTATTACAAAAGAAACAGAATTAACAATCAAACTTATTGAGCCAGATGAAACTGTATTTAAAATCGTAAAAATGCCAACATTTACTGAAGCTGGCTATGCTGAAAATATTAAAGGCGCGAAGAAAGACCTCGAGCCTTTAAATATGACGGATTATGATTACGAAGAAAAAACTAGCATTTCTATAGCCAAATTTACACATAAAGCATCTGGGATTGTTATTAAAAAGGCAATAACAAATAATTTGATGATTGATAGTTATACTGGAACAAGAAAAGATTATAACAATATAAATTGTCACTTCGCTAATGATATAGAAGGATTAAAAATTGCTTTTATTGATAACGCATTTACTTTAACTGCTGAAGGTGAGCAAGCAGTTTCTATCGGTTCTATTAATGGTGAAAATACCACTATTGAATTTAAAACAGGTGAGTTTTCTATAAAAGGCACAATAAATGCTGATAAATTAATATTAAAATCTCATGTAAAACTTAACATTACTGGAAAAATCACATCTAATAATATGATTGCCGAGAAAGATAGTGAATTGAATATTAATTTTCTTAAGACCGGTTGGTATAATGGTATTACCATTGGGGAAAATGGTTTTATTAAGTTATATGGTAAAGCTAAATTCACTGGTTCGGGAGAGAATACCGCTATTGACTTAGGCGGAGGCGCATCATTATCATTAAATGCTGATAGTAGAGTAGTTGGTGAAAATTGTCAATTCTTTGTTGGAACATTTGTTGCAAATAAAGATGGCTTAAAACTAGGTTATTTACGTGTTCCTGAAGATAGTGTTGCAAAAGATGGTAATTATTATGTTGGTGAAAATTGTATTTTAGATCTTAGCCTTTGCAAAAATAAATACTTATGCAACATTGACATAAGAAAAGTAAGTGATAAATACATTTTAGTTACAAAACCTGATACTACAAATCCAGGTGTTGCTCAAGGTCCTGAGGGTAATAATATTACACTTCCTGTTCTTAATTTTAACGATTATAAAGTCAAAATCAATGGTACTACTTTAACTTTCTTTCATAAAGAAACAAGCATTGATGTCGATTTATCATTCGATAAAACAAATGAAATAAAAATTGATGGTCTAACAATCAATTACTCAGAAGATACTGGATATAAATTTGTAGTTGATGAGAATAAAGCCATTGAACTAACTGGTAATTTCTCAACAAATTCTCTTACAATTAGTGGTAAAGGATCAATCTCAATAACTGGTTCTCTTACTATTTCAAAATCATTACTTGTTGAAAATGGAAGTACTTTAAAAGTAACAGCAACTAAGGACGATGCTATTATTGTTAAGAATAAAGGAAATTTACATTTATTTGGTACCGTTGTTATTAATGCTGTTGCTGGAAAGACTGGTATTTGCTTTGCTGAAGCAGAATCCGCTATTTATTTAAAAGATACAAGTAGAGTTACTGTTTCTGGGGGAGCATTTACTATTGGACACTTTAATACGAATAATTCTGCTAAAGTATATTATCCTAAAAATGCCACTAATGCAGATAATAAAATAACATCTGCAGATGGTAATGTGTTACTTTCCTATGGCGGACTTTGCAAAATAGATTTTGTAGCGGAAATGTAACTAATTATTTTAATCTAATTAATATAATGCTATGTGCTCTTGGCACATGGCATTTTTATTTACAAATAAAAGTAATATTTTTGGTAATATATGGATAAAATTGTAAATAAATATTATTTATTTAAGCGCTTTTATTTGAACAAAACAACTTATTAGTTGCAATAAAGTTGCAATAAAGTTAACTTATTGATATAATTCAAAAAACATCACTACAATAATAATTTTTATTATATGCTTAAGAAAGGAGCTAGTATTTTATGACCCAAAATAAATTATTAAAAGCAATTGCGTTTTCTACAGTTATGTTAAGTCTATTTAGTTGTAATAATACCAAAAGTTATAAAATAACTTATCACTTTACTGATGACAATGTAAAAACTGTTAAATATAAAGAAGGTACATCATTTGATTTGATGTCACCAATTGATATTCAAAATTATACATTTGTTAGTTGGTATGAAGATTTTAATTTTGAATCAAAAGCTCAATCTAATTACACGGCATCAAAAGATTATGATTTTTATGCTTTTTATCAACCAAACGATAAGTATTATTTAACATATAATCCAAACATCGAAGGATATAAAGAAAAATACATCCGTGAAGAATACGATATTGGAGGTTATGCTACCACTAGTACTTGTTCTTATACTCGTGAAGATTATTATTTTATTGGCTGGAATATTGCTAAAGATGGAACAGGTACAACCATTTATCCAGATCAAAGAATAGTAATTAATAGTAATACCACGCTTTATGCAATTTGGAATAAAGAATATACTTCTCCAGATGGTTCTTTCCCATATCATATTCGTATTTATGACAATGTCATAGGCAAAGGATCCGCTGTAGTTATTATTAATGGTGTGGAAAAAGAAGGCTTCTATGATAAAGAAACAAAAGAATTTACTTTTTTGTTTGGAAGCGATGATCAATTTAGTTTTAATAACGACATTACTGGTAAAATAGATGAAGAAAACAATACATTTTCTCTTAGAAACGAAGACGAAAAAGGAATGTATGCTTTCCAAAGTTATTTAAATGGCAGCGCTACAGATACTTCTACTATTTTATATCTAGATGGTTAT
The DNA here is from genome assembly GCA_900549975.1 of uncultured Mollicutes bacterium. Taxonomy (GTDB): domain Bacteria; phylum Bacillota_I; class Bacilli_A; order RFN20; family CAG-826; genus RUG131. Next base: position 10,066 of record URQK01000009.1, on the reverse strand, counting down.
CGTTCCGGGATACTTGGTACAATGACTGAAAAAGGATTTAAAGCACAATATTATGGAAATTATAGTGTTTTAACTCCTGCTGAAGCTAATCAAGATAAGGAATATATATTTAACATAATAGATATAGAAACACAAAAGCCTACTGATGAATTCTTTACATTTACCTTCTATAAACAAAATTATAACGATAATTCAATTAATGGTACTTTTACGATTAGAGGTAAAGAAAATGGTACATATACCCGTTATAAAAATGGTGAATATTTAAAAGAAAGATTAACACTTGATGGATATGGCCAAGCCACTTTGGAAAGTGACTATGATGAAGAAACTAAAACATATCGTAAAAAGGAAAATGGAACTTATAAGGCTACATCGAATTATAATTCGCTAAGTGGTGAATATGCCTTCACTCCTAATGGTAGTAAAAAAACAACTTTATTTTGTATTTATGCTTTAGAAGATGATAATGGCGATAGCACATATGTTTATATTGTATATGACATTAAATCAGCTGGTGAATTTAAATTAAAAGATAGCGATAACGATTATCCAAGTTTATATTTAGATGGATATATGGGTTGCAAATATAAAGTTAATGAAGATGAAACTTTAAGTGGCTACTACATATTCCAAGATAATAAAGTAATTGCTAGGTTCTATAATGATCAAGGTGTACTTATTTCTATTACAAGTTTTAATATCAATGTAATGACTGGAACATTTACACTTGATGATTCTGGCTTTGTTATTGATGAAACAAATACATTACTTAGATATAATGGAACATCTGCAATTGTAGAAATTCCTGATACAGTTATAGCGATTGCTAATGATGCATTTAATTACTTATATACCAATGTTAATGTTACTCAAGTCACTATTCCTAGTAGTGTTACTAAAATTGGGGAAAGAGCATTCCAAAACAATGGTACATTAAAAATAGTAAAAGTTAATTCCACTACTCCAGCCGTGATTGATAAAACTTCATTCCGTTGGCCAAGTGGCGATTTCCAAATTATTGTGCCAAATGGTTATGAAGATACTTATCGTAATGCCGAAGGATGGAAAGAATTTGCTAGTTATATTACTAGTGAACAAGAAATGGAAAATCGTCCTTTATTTGAAATTAAAGATAATATACTAGTAAGATTTAATCCAAAAGAAGATACAGATATAACTAATATTGTTATTCCAGATGAAGTAAAAACAATTGGAGAAAAAGTATTTAGAAATGTTAATGGTATAAATTTAATTGATTTAAATAATGTTGAAGTTATTAACAAAGATGCTTTCTTAGGATGTAAATCTTTAACTACTATAACCGCTAATAAGGTTAAAGAGATTGGGGAATCAGCATTCTTAGATTGCTTTAAATTAAATAATGTAACATTGCCTAATATTGAAATAATTGGCACTAATGCTTTCTCCGCTTGTTATGCTTTAAATAACATTATTATTGGAGAAAACATTAAAAGTATTGGTGATCGTGCCTTTACTCAGTGTTCAATTGAAGTTAAATACGATGCTAGCACTGATGAAGAAATATTACAAAACAAATTATTCTTTATTACTTTCAAAGGTAATATTCCACCAAAAATGGGTGTAAGCATATTTGAAGGTACAAGTGTTAAAATCCGTTTAAATAATATAGATGTTGCACTTAATTTCTATAATAATGGAGAAAACTGGGCTTACTACTTCCGTCATACATTTATCGATTCAAAAGATGAAAAAGGCGATTATGTTGATTGTAACTCACTATTATTAATGCATATTGATGGACGTATGGAAGTCGCAGACTACTTTGTTTACTTTTATAAAATCGAAGGCGAAAATGTTACATTATATTACTTAGATGATGGAATATTATATTCCTCAACTGGTAAATATATCAATTCAACATTTACAATTGGCGATTCTAAATTCGTTAAAGAAGGAACAAAATTAACATATACTTCTTCTAATAATGATGTATTAGAAATTGATACTACTATCGGAAGAAAAGAATTAGGACAAGGATATTATTATAGTGCTAAATTTAATGATACTAATATTACTCTTAACGCTACTTATTCCGAAGTATACGCTAATATTGGTAATTTAAAATATACATTTACTTTAAATACCGATAATACCTTCTCTTATAAAACTACTATTATTCCTTATACAAAGACATTTACCGCTAGCGATAATAGTCAAATTACTATTAATTTTAGCGAAAAATCCGTAGTTATAAGAGGAACATTAAATAGTATTGTTACAACAAGTGGTACAAACTTATCTACTCAAACTGGATGGTACGCTACTAAAGTAAATGATAACACTTACACTATCACTACTTCTTACTTATCTATTAATTACCACGTTACATTTGTTATTGATGGTGATAATATAAGTTATACTTATTATTCAGAACAAAACATTAATTGCCGTGATACTAATGGTAATATTGTTATTGTTACACTTGATGAAACAAATAATGTTAAACGTGTAGTATTAAACTTTAAAACAAGTTCAGGTTTAGTAAGCGCTGAAACTAATGGAGTTAAAGAAAATGATTACTATGTCTTTAATGTAAATATTAAAGAATCTGTAACCGATCCTAACACTGGCGAAACTACTTTAGTTGATAGTGCATTGAATGGTGTTTATCATGTTAGCATTGATTTAAATAATAAATCTTGCACTATTACGAAAGTTTCATAATTTGATATTATATTTAAAAATTTATAAAAAAGGAGCATTACTCTTATGAAAAAAAGAATTTTACTATTATCTACGCTAGCAGTACTAGCATTAGGAGTTATTGGTTGTGATGATAAAACATCAACTTCTACATCCACCTCACCTTCTACTAGCCAAAAGCCTAGTGAAATCCCAAGTGAGTCTACATCAACTAAGCCTTCCACTAGTGATAAAACTAGTGAATCAGCTTCAACTAAACCATCCACTAGCGAAAAGCCAAGTGAAGAAACAAGTAAACCTTCTACATCTACTTCAACTGCACCTATTGTTAACAAATATAAAGTTAATTTCTATCGTGGTGATGAAAAAGTATTAGAAAGCCAAGAAGTAAACGAAGGCGAATGCGCTACTAACCCAGGAGCGCCTGCTACTAGCGATACTAAAGTATTTAAATATTGGATGGATGAAAATGATGTGGAATTTGATTTTTCAACACCAATTACTAAAGAAACAAATCTATATGCTTATTTTGTATTTGTTGTTAAGTATGAAGCTGGTGGCGCAACAGGAACATTACCAGCAAATGAAGAATATAAAACAACTAAAAGAATCACTCTTCCTAGTTGCAATTTAACTAAAGATGGATTTACATTTGCAGGCTGGAGCGATGGAACTAATAAATATATGCCTGGCGACTTATATTTAGTTTCTACTTCTATAACATTTGTAGCTACTTGGACTGAAGTAATTCCTTCTACTCAATATATTGTTACATTTGATGCAAATGGCGGTATTGGCCAAGTTCCTGCTTCTCAATCTTATGAAAGTGAAACTTCTATCACTTTGCCTTCTTCCTCATTAACTAAAGATGGATTTGCATTCTCTGGATGGAATGACGGAACATCAACATATAAAGCTGGCGCTACATATGTAGTTAATAAATCTGTTACTTTTATTGCTGTTTGGTCAACTGTACCAACTAAAGGACCAAAAGTCACATATAAACCTGGTGATCATGGTAAAGGTAGCGATATTATCGATTATGCTAATGCTGAAGACTATTCTATTATTATTAGAAACGCTAATACATTTGAAGCAGAAGAAGGTTATGTATTTGATAAATGGGTTAAAGAAGGAACATCACAATCTTATGAAACTGGATCATTACAATACTTTACAAGTGCTACTACTCTAGTTGCAACTTGGGTACAAGCAGGATTAGGTGCTTATTCCTCTGACCAAACAGCAGGTTTAAGTTTTCCAAATGTATCAAAAGATGGATCATATTCTGGTGCCTTCTTCTTTGGTGACGGATTTGATATATCATTTGATTATGTAGTAAGCGGAAATACTCTTACATTTACAATCGCAGGAGTTAATTATAGTTGTGAATTTGAAAATTACACAATTAAATCTTTAATTATTAACTATAAAGGTAAAGCTTATAACTTTGGTACTACTGAAATAGTTAATAATCCACCTGTTGTTAATTTCTCCGCTAACGGAGGTAGTGGCGTAGCTCCTGAAGTTACACCAGTTGAATCTACTATTGGTGGAGAAACTAAATATCGCATTACTTTACCAGCAAATACTTATACTGCACCAGATGGAAAAGAATTTGGTGGTTGGTTAGTTAATGATGAAACTCAACCTCGTAAAGTTGGTGAATCTTATTTAGCAGATCCAAATAGTGAAATTACAATTAAAGCTTATTGGGTGTCTAGTGCTAATTTCGTTATCGAAACTATTGATGGAGTTGTAACTCTTAAAACTTGTAACCTTAACGAAGCAAACATTGTTATTCCTGAAGAATTAGGAATTCAAAAAATTTCAATGAAAGCATTTAAATCCTGCACTAATGTTCAAACAATTGATTTCCCATCTACTGTTACACAATTAGCATCTGGATCATTAACGATTAGTTCGTTAGTATCTATTACTCTTAGAAGTGAAACTGAAGTTTCTGCTATTGGAGCTTATAATCCAATGAGTTTAGGTGCAAGTAATAAAAAACTTGTTGTCTATGTACCAAGTTCATTATTAACATTTGATACTGATAAAAATGTATATGTCTATGGTAGTGATGATATGGGAACTGATGTATATGAATTTAGAGCAATTCAAAATGGTTCTGATAGTGGTGAAACTAGTGAATATGATGCATTTACTATTGAAGATATCTTAGATAAAACATTTGTTAATGAAAATGGTTTCCAAGCAAATAACAAATATACAAAATTTAAAGCATATTACGATAGCAATTTTGGATGTAATGTATTGAAATTATACTATGTTAAAACTACAGTTTGGGGAACAAGCAATATGTCAACAACATTTACTGAATCTTCTTATAATAACGAAACTCATATCATGTCATATTCTAATTCTAGTGAAGCTACTGTTCAATTTGGATATAAAAATGGTAACATCATCATTATTGCTTTCTCATATGGTGATGCGACATATGACTTTGAGCCTACTACTTTTGTCGAATCTAAATAAATAAAGGAGCAATAAATCTATGAAAAAATTATTTATGTATTTATCATTACTTGTTATGCCATTTGCATTAGCAGGTAATAAAGAATCCGCTAAAGAAGTTAAAGCTGAAGTAGACACAAATGCCACAATTACAATTGGAGAAAATACTTTCTCTCGTGTTACAACAAGTAATATGGATAAAGTTAAAGATGGGGCAAAAGTGATGTTAGTTACAGATAATCCTAATGGCCAATTAATTGTTTCATCTCACTATAATGAATCGTCAAAAACTCCATTTTCTTATACAGTTGAAAGAATGCCTTCTGATGTAAATTATTGTTTTACAGTTAATATTAATAAAAATGGAAAATATGAATTAAGTATATCAATCAAATCTGTTATTTATAAAATATATTGTACTACTAACACTACTGGATATTCTCCTAATCCTAATGTTTTTAAATATTATACTGATTCCGAAGGCGCAACACTTTCTAAATATACTTCGGAATATGATTTAACAACATCGTTTAATGGTAATGCTAACGACTATCCTGTTTTCACTAATCAAGGAAGGACATTCTATTCATCCACTGGCTCAAAATATTCATTAACAGTAAACCCTGAACCTGATTCCGGTCTTACTTTATATGCAACAACATCATTCTATGATAAAAGCAAATCTACAGCAATAACAGGAAATACAAAATATGGTACTCCTTCTATTTATGTCTTAAACGAAGCCTCATCTGAACCAACAAATGAAGAAAAAGCTACTGCCTTTGTTAATAAATGGAAAGTTTATGATGATAATTTCTGTGGAAATCTTAAAGATGAAACAAAGCGTGCAGAAATGAGTGCATTAATTGCAGAATATGACGCATTAGATTTAGAAGTAAAAGCACTTGTGGATGCTGCTATAATTAAAGATGGTGTTACAGTTGCTAATCAAATTGAATATGTACGTAATTCATTAGCAATTACAAAATCAGAAAACACTTCTCAAAGTTTAGTAAATATAATTAAAACTAATAATTCGACAATGACTTATGTATTAATTCTTTCTATTGCAACTATTTCATTAATTAGTTATGCATTTGTTTTAAAAACAAAAAAGAATAAATAGTTGTCTAATAATAATTAAAGAGAAGGTTTAAATTAATTTTACTTAACATTCTCTTTTTATATCATAATAATTGTATAGTAAGTAGGTGATTTTATGGCTAAAGCATATAAAAATTTAAGCAAAAACGAACTAAAAATCGAATTAAACAAACTTGAAAAAGAATTAAAAAAATATGACTCTTTGAATTTAAACATCAGTATGGCAAGAGGTAAACCATGTCAAGAACAATTAGACTTATCAATGGGTATGATGGATGTTCTTTCTTCTCATAATGATTTAACATGTGAAGATGGTTTTGATTGCCGTAATTATGGCGTTTTATTTGGAATAACCGAATGCCGTCGTCTATTAGGTGAAATTATTGAAGTACCAAGTGACAATATCATTATTTTTGGTAATTCATCATTAAATGTGATGTTTGATTGTATTTCAAGAAGTATGACACATGGAGTGATGGGTTCCACTCCATGGTGCAAATTAGATAAAGTAAAATGGTTATGTCCAGTTCCTGGATATGATCGACACTTTGCTATTACCGAATATTTCGGTATTGAAATGATAAATATTCCAATGCATAGTGATGGACCTGATATGGATATGGTAGAAAAACTTGTCGCTAGTGATCCATCTATTAAAGGTATTTGGTGTGTACCAAAATATTCTAATCCAGATGGCACCACATATTCTGAAGAAGTTGTTAAACGATTTGCGCGTTTAAAGCCTGCCGCTAAAGACTTTAGAATTTATTGGGATAATGCTTATTCTGTGCATCATTTATACGAAGATAAACAAGATTTCTTATTAGAAATACTTGATGAATGCAAAAAAGCCGGTAATCCTGATTTAGTGTATAAATTTACATCTACTTCTAAAATCAGTTTCCCCGGTAGTGGTATAGCAGCTATTGCAACATCAGTAAATAACATGCAAGATATTAAAAAGCAATTTTCCATTCAAACTATTGGTCATGATAAAGTAAATCAATTAAGACATGTACGTTTCTTTAAAGACCTTGATGGCATTAAAAAACAAATGCAAAAACACGCTGAAATATTAAGGCCTAAATTTGAATTGGTAGAATCTATATTTAAAAGTGAGTTAGGTGGATTAGATATTGCTACATGGACTAAGCCTCATGGCGGATACTTTATTTCTTTTACATCTATGAATGGATGTGCTAGTGCAATCATTGATAAATGTAAAAAAGTTGGTTTAGAATTAACTAGTGCTGGTTGTTCTTATCCTTACCATTATGATCCAAATGATAATAATATTAGAATTGCACCTAGTTTTCCTTCCTTAAATGAATTAGAGTTAGCGGCAAAATTATTTACTTTAGTAGTTAAAATTGAATCAATTAATAAAATATTGGAATTAAATTAATAGTTCCAATTTTTATTTGTCTTACAATATTTCTTCGTAAAATGTAATTTTTTACACAAAACGAATTCGTAAAATGTATTTTTTTACATAAAACGAAGATTTTGGCAATATAAATCTTGCAACATTAGAGAATAATAAACATTTTACATTTATTTAAATTATGACTTTTAATATTAGTTTTTAAGTGCTGTGATAGGAATAACATAAATATCATCCGGGCGTTTATAAGCTGCATTGACTACTCCACATATAATACATTTTAGAATAGGTTCTTTACCACCATTTTTTATTATATTGTTACATACTTTTGTAAGATTTAACGCTCCTTCTTCTACTCTATTAGCTGCAAGTTTTATCTCGAAAGCACACCAATTACCATCATCTAGTTCAATAACAGCATCAATTTCTTCATTGTTATAGTTTTGATAATGATATAACTTAGCTCCTATGCTTTGCGCATAAACCGATAAGTCTCTTTCCACTAATGCCTCAAATAAAAAACCAAATGTATTTAAATCGTTCATTAATTTTTTTTCATTTAAATCTAAAATTGCACACGCAATAGCAGGATCACAAAAATGTCTTTTGCTTGCTCCTTTTACTCTTAATGACGATCTTATATTAGGAGAATATGGCGGTTGATTATTAAATAGAAACATTCTATCCATTTCCTTTATATATCTAGCAACCGTATCAGCGGATATGTTTTTTTCATCAATCTCTTCAATATCTTTAGCAATTCGGGAAATGCTCGCTGTCGTAGATTCGTTTCTTGCCAAAGATTTTAAAATATGCTCAATTTTGTTTTTTGAAAATCTTTTGCCTTCTTCATCAGTTAAATTACTATTAATTATTGTTTCAACATATGATTTAGGATTAATTGTAGGATTTTTAGAGTTTATATTTTTCGGCCATCCGCCACGTACAATTAAGTATGCTAATTTTTCAAGGCTTACTTCTTCTATTAAACTATCTTCGAATTTTCCTTGTATTAAGTCAGAAAGAGAAACCATTCCTAAAGAATCTCCTGACTCATATAGTGACATTGTATTCATTCTAATACTTACTATTCTACCAGCACCAGAATGCATAATTCCCTTTGTATTAGGAGTTGAAGAACCAGTTAAAATTAGTACACCATAATCATTACTTTTATCTACAAAAGCTCTTGCTGCATCCCATAATGATGGAACTTCTTGCCATTCATCAATCATTCTTGGCTTTGGACCTTTAAGTACAGCATTAGGACTTACCTTAGCAAGTTCTCTATTAGAAAAATTATTATCTGGATTTCCAACTAAAAACTCACTGTTAGAATGATGAGAAGATGTCCATGTTTTGCCACACCATTTAGGGCCTTCTATACAAATTGCACCACAACTTTCCAAATATTCATCAATTATCTTATCTAATAGTCTTGGCTTATATTCTTTGTCATTATTTAATGTACTCATATTATGTTTCTCCTTCAATTTACATTATACATTTTGCGGCGTTTTTGTCAACTATTTTGCGGCGTTTTCGGTAGTTATTTTGCGGCATTTTCAGAAACAAATATCTCTGTTTTCAATCAATTCAACTTAAATTCCCATGAAATTTCATACTTTTTCCAATCATATCCCAAATTTGAATTTCAAAAGAATAATTAACTATAGTTTTGTACTACACAACTTAAAACAAACTTAATATAACATCAATATTAATATCTGCTTTTGTTATTTTAACAATTAATGCTATTTCAATAAATTTTACCATTAAAATTATTTTTGTTAGTTTCTAAAAACATACGAAATTTGCATTGTTTTTTATAATTTAAGTTATAAATTTTATGTATTTTTTAATTTTTTAACTTGATTCACAATATTTTTTTGTTATTGTATTATCAATTTAATAGGAGCAAAAATTTATGTTCAAAGTAGCAATTGTTGAAGATAGCATAAAAGACTTTACATTATTGAAAAGTTATTTAGAACAATATGAAAAATAGAACAATATTGAATTTAATATTCAATGTTTTGAAAATGGTATTAGATTTCTTGATAAATTTTCCGCTAATTACGACATTATATTCATGGACATAGATATGCCTTACATGAATGGCTTAGAAGTTTCAAAAAAAATTAGAGAAATAGATAAAACTGTAGTTTTAATATTTGTAATTAATCTTTCTCAATATGCAGTTAATGGTTATGAAGTAGAAGCTTTAGACTATATTGTTAAGCCAATTAGTTATTTTAACTTCTCTAGTAAAATCCAAAGAGCTATTAATAGGTTAAATAATACTTTTGATATCAAAATAAATATTAAAACCAAAGACAAGATTGAAATAGTATCTTGCAAAGATATTATGTATGTAGAAGTATTTGATAATAAACTTGTTATACACAT
>URQK01000008.1 GCA_900549975.1 uncultured Mollicutes bacterium | reverse complement strand
TCTATAATCATTATGAAAAATAGTTTATCATATAAAAAAGGAGTGTGAGCAAAATGAAAAAATGGATTTTTCCTTTAGTGCTTATAATAATTGATTTAATTTTTGCTATTTTGTTTATGACTCCAAGTATTGTTAAAGTACTTCCACAGTTTTTATTATGGATTAGAGATTTGACTATTATTGTTTTAAGTGGAGTGAGTAAATTATTACGTCTTCCAACTTTTGTGGATGATGGGCAAATAAATAATGTGATTGCTAATTCTATTAGTTTCTTTATTATAACTTTTTTAATTTTAACAATTTATTTTATTATTTATTTTATCGTTTTAAAAACAAGAAAAACAAAAGTTAAAAGCGTTGAAAAAGAAGAAGTTACTTTACCAAAAAGTGAATTTGATCCAATCTTGTTTGAAAAACGTGTCCCGATTTTTAGATTGGTGTTTATGTGGATACCACTTAATTTATGGATTTTATATTTTTTCTTATTGAATTCTTATGATTTACAAGAAGGATTTAAGAAAAACGCTCCTAATTTATATGCTATATTTGAACAAAATATTTTATTTTATAATCATAATGCTCGTCCGTTATTTGAAAAAGATGATGCTATTAAATTTGCTATCTTAATTATTGGCTTAGTTGCGGTAGCCTTCTTATATTGGATGATTTTTTCTATGATTGCTATTATCTTAAAAAAACCAATTGCTAAAGCTAAAGCAAAGCGCGCCTTAAGAGATCATGAGCGTCGTGTTAATTCAATACAAGGAGAAGAAACATTCGTAGAAACAAGTGATATTTTAAGCCACGCTAAGTTTGTTCATAGTAAGTCAATTGTTGAAACAATTGCCACAATTGATATAAAGCAAATAAATGAAGATAATAAAAATAAACAAAATTATTTTGATGATTTAGCTCATGGTATTGTTGACTTAGGAGTAGAAGAAAGACATCAACTTCATGAAGTTGCAAAGCCAATTACAGAAAAGAAGCCTTTAAGAGTGATTTTATCATCATTAGATAAAACTGCTTCTTTAAATGAACACGATGATATTGAAATGAAGCAAAATGATAAGAATAAAGAAATTACTAATGAAAGTGATACAAAAACAATTGCATTTGATGATAAGTTTGATGTCTTAAAACAAAATGAAGAAGTAAAAGAAGATGTAAACAACATTGAAGAAAAAATAGAAAATAATGAAGAATTGAAAGAAATAGTGGTTAAGCCACTTACACCGAATAAACTGCGTAAACCAGTAAAAGTTTCACCAGTTGCGCCTAAACATATTCCCCTAAAAGATTTAGTAGAGGATAGCGAAGTTATTGATTTAGAAAGTAGTGATAAAAATGATTAATACTTGGGAAGAATTATTTGAACAAATTAAAGAAAAAGATTATGCAAAAAAAATTAATGCTACTTTAAATCAAGAATATGCGACACATACTATTTTTCCTCCACGCAGTATGATGTTTAATGCTTTTAAGTATACACCTCTTAAAGAAGTAAAAGTAGTAATAATTGGTCAAGATCCATATCACGAAGATCATCAAGCTATGGGCCTATCTTTTTCTGTTCCTAAAGGAGTGGCCTTACCACCATCTTTAATTAATATATATAAGGAAATAGAAAATAATTTTGGCTATAAGATGAATTATTCTAATGGCGATTTAACTTATTTAGCAAAACAAGGTGTTTTATTATTAAATACCATACTTACTGTACGAAAATCAATACCATTATCGCATCAAAATATTGGCTATGGTTTATTTGTACAAGATATATTAAAAGCTATTGATGAACAAAATCAACCAATTGTATTTTTGCTTTGGGGGAACTACGCTCGTGGGCTAAAAAAATATTTGCATAATCCTAATCATTTGATTTTAGAATCAACACACCCTTCGCCGCTATCTGCAAATAGAGGAGGATTTTTTAATCAAAATCACTTTTTAAAAACTAATAATTATTTAGTTAGTCATGAACTTACACCAATTAATTGGCAAAATTAAGATTTTTTAAATGAATAATAAAAAAATTAGATTTAAAAAATGAAGGAAACTATAATGATTTAAATTAAATCACTGAAATTTTGTAATATCTTTTATTAATCATGATTTTCAACTCCAATTTTTGCTTTTAATATTATTTGCTTTGGAAAATTACACTTTTTTATAAAAAAAAAGCCCACATAAAACAATTCTGTGAACTTTTCATCACCATTGAAAATGCAACTAGAAATTAAAATAACTATAGCTATTTCTAGTTAGATGTTCTTTTTTGTTGGAACAATAGGCTTTTCGTATGTTTCCATAAAGTTTACATAAACACCAAGGATCATGGTATATTTCTTTGGTTCTTCAATGCTTTCTATAACAATATGATCATCAGCGGCATAATAAATAATACCTTCAATAACAACATCATGCCATTTGCTGGAATCGGGGAATGAGCAATAAACTTTAACTACTTTACCTCTATTAGCGTGAGCTATATCGGCATAGGTATAGCAAACACATAATTGATTGTTAGTATCTTGTTGATCATTTGAATTGTTTGTTTGTCCATTATAAATTGGTGGTGTTTGGTTGGCGTTTTGGCTTGGCATATTATTAGGCATATTTCCGTTGTTTGGCATCGGTGGTTGAACTCCTTGTGGAACTTGACCTTGTGGTCCTTGATTAAATCCTGGGAAAGGTGCTCCATAATAATTAGGCGGTGGTGTCATTCTATCCATACTAAATCTCCTTTTTTATTTTTCAATGAAAATATATGTGAAAACATGTTGATCTATGACATTATTGTTAATATTAAAAAATTTATGAGATATAATTAATCTATTTCATACTATTAAATGTTAATGATTAAATAAATATAAAAATAATTAGAAATTTATGTTGTCTAGATTTTAAATAAGAAACTGAAATTATTGTATATCACTTAATAGTATGATAATATTTAACTACGGGAGCTTAGTGAACTAGGCTGAGAGGAAGTTAAATGACTTCGACCGAACTTGATCTAGGTAATGCTAGCGGAAGTAGAAATTTTTATATTTTCTTACCTCTTCATTTTTACCTGGAGAGGTTTTTTATTAGAAAGGAAGTATAACTATGTCAAAAAACCTTAAATTTATGTGCGAAGTAGCAATATTTACTGCTTTAGGAATTGTGCTTGACTACTTTGCCGGTCTTTATTCTGATCCATTCTTCCCAAGCGGTGGATCAATCGGTATTGCAATGATTGCAATATTTATTATGTCTTATCGTTGGGGATTAAAAGGCGGATTATGCACAGGTTTAGCAATAGGTGTTATTCAAACATTCTATGGTGCTTATTTTGTACACTGGGCACAAGTATTCCTTGATTATTGGGGAGCTTATACTGTAGTGGGATTTGCAGGATTATTTGCAAAATCACTTGCAAAATCAGAATCTAAAAAGACGAAATCTATTCTTGTTGGTTGTTCCGTATTATTGGGAACTTTATTGCGTTTAGCGTGCGCAACAGCATCAGGAGTTATATTCTTTGCTGAAAATGCTCCAGAAGGAGTGGCACCATTCTGGTACTCAATTGGATATAATGCTTCTTATTTGATTCCTTCCGGAGTATTATGTGCAATTATATTAATTGTTTTAGTTTTCAAAGCACCATTTGTATTTGAAGCAAAAGAAGAATTTAAATCATTGAAAAAAGAAACACTTTTATCTATTTCTATTGCTGTTGCCTCATTAATGGTAATCATTTTATTCTCTGGCAAATTTATTTATAAATATGATGCAGAATGGAATAAGGTTTTATCTTCCCATATTACTGGATTTGATATTGTTTCTGGAGCAACAAAAGAATATCTAAGTGGAGAAAATTATATTAGTTTTGTCTTAGAACCAAATATGTATGCACGTTTTATTATGTTTGCTTTAGTATTTATTATTGGAATTATGTTTATTCCAAATAATTATTTCAAAATTAAAACAGTTTTATCATCATTCATGTTAACTATTAGTTTTGTGTTCTCATTCTTAATGAAATCAACATTATTAGAAAATGTTAACAACATTACAGGTTTATCTTTTAGTGCTTTTTATCCGATGAATTTAGTAATAGTTGTTTTAGGGATTTTGGCGGTTTTAAATTTAACATTAACAATATTTTATCTATTAAAATCTAAAAAAAGTAATTAATGCTTAATTTTCTAATTTATGGTAATATTATTATCGTAGAGGTGAAAAACATGGAAGAAAATAAGCAAAAAATTGAAACAATGCGAGTGGGGTTTTTAAATTATTTTAAGAAATTAAAAATAATTAACTATATTTGTTTCTTTATTTCAATTATTGGATTTGTTCTTGATTTTGTACTTTTAAAAGATAAGTCAACAATAGCTATCGTAATTGCTATCGTAATTATTATTTTAATGTTTGTCTATTTAAAAATTATTAAAAGCAAGCTAAATAAACACACACAACAATATATTCATGATTGCTATCAAGTTTTATCGGATATCGAATTAAGTGAAGTTGATGTTAAAAATGTGACTTCTTTAGCGGATGATACTTTTACAATTGAAGATATTAAAAATGCTAAATTTATGCTTAATGTTGAGTCATGTAAATCAAAAAATACTTTGCAATTTGATGTGTATGATAAAACTATTCAAATGGCGGATTTAATGTTTACTGTTCCTAATCCTAAAGACGCTAAAAAACCAATCGTAGCATTTTGTGGAAAATTTATTCAATATCATAGTTTGAAAACTTATGAAGAACGCATTGTTTTATATCGTAAAACTGTTGTTCCAAATTGTTATGGACCTACTGATGTTGAAGGATTAGAAAAAGTAATTGATGATGACAAATTACTAGTTTATGCGTCAAATAAGAATTACCATAAAATTTTAAATAAAAAGATTTTAGAAAATTTAGCTAATGTTGAAGTAGATGATTATTTATATGATTTAACTATTGCTATCAATGGTAATCTTGTTACTATTGCCTTATCTTACGCTGATAAATTAGTGGCTATTCCTTTAAATGAACCAACTGACTTTGTTGGATTTGAAAGAGTGGCTAAAGATATAAAATTAGTTGTTGAAGAAATCATCAAAAATATTTAATTAATGAATCCATCAAGTGACTTAGTTGCTGGTGGATTTTTTTTAACACAATTATTAATCTTAATTCTTTTTTATTTTATATAATTGTGTCATAATATGAAAGAACTAATAGTTAGTTAGAAGGTGATGATTATGGATATGTGTTTGAAAGGCAAATGGGTTCAAATACATAGTTTTAAACACAATGGTCACATACATCGATGTTGGGAAAGAAATTATGTTTTAGAAGATAACGATGATTATCTTATAGTTGCTAGTAAACGTACTCGAGTAATTGAAGATGATGGTCGCCGCTGGTATACACATGAACCAGCCATAACAATATTATCTAAAAAAGACTGGTTTAACGCTATCGGGATGATTAAAGAAGAAGGAGTATGTTATTACTGCAACATTGCTTCTCCAAGTATTGTTGATGATGGCAAAATAAAATACATTGATTATGACTTAGATTTAAAACTATACCCAGATGGAAATATTAAGGTGTTAGATGAAAAAGAGTACGCCCGTCATAAAGAAAAATATAATTATGATGATCGTCTTGATAAAGTATTAATTTCGGAAGTCAAAAAGATTTACTATTTAATGGAAAAACGTTTATTTCCTTTTAATGATGAAGTAATTTATGACTATTATGACGAATTTAAAAAAATGGATGTTTAATAAACAAAAGGCATTTGTAGAAAAAGCAAATGCTTTTTTATTGACAAGTAAGTATACATTCTTTATAATAATTCCGTAGTTAGTTATAACTAACTTATGGAAGGCGTATTTATAAAAATAGTAAAGTTCGAACTTCCGCGGGGTGTTTATGTAAACTCACGCGGATTTTTTAATAATTTAAAAACACCATTAGCAAAGATTCTTAACTAATAGTGTTTAATTTGTTTGAAGTTTATTATAATTTATTTAATTAAAGGAAGAATATGATTTAATTCTTCTAACCCTGGTTCAATACGATTTTTCTTTGATTCGTATCGAGCAATATCACCAATAGCGAATGTAAAATCATTAACTTTATAATCGCTATTTACCGATAAACCATTATTTACGGAGGTAAAGTTAAAAGTATTTACCATTGGAATATTTCCATAATTTATAAAGACATAGTCGGCTGGTAAAGTTTCTTCTTCATTTGTTTCAACATTTTTAATTACTAAATCTTCTAATTTATTATCGACTTTAATAATTTTAACAGGAATAAACGGTGTTTTAACAATGACATTTTTAATATCTTTAATAGTATTAAAATCGCCACGGAATTCTTTACGACGATGAATAATAGTGACGTGATCAGAAATATTGGATATTTCTTTTGTCCAATCTAAGGCAGAATCTCCACCACCAAGGACTAGTACCTCTTTATTTTTTAAAGTTTCAAGACTTTGAAGTGAATATAAAATATTCGAACATTCTTTTTCTCCTTCTAGTCCCATTGGACGAGGAGTAGTAGTTCCTAAACCAATAGTAATGACAATATATTTAGCTTCATATTGCCCTTTATTAGTAACAACTATATGGTCTTTAATTTCGTTTACTCTTTCACTAAGTTTAACTTCAATTTTATCTTGACTATTTACTTTACTAACAAGAGAAGCAATATAGTCTTTTGCTTTAATAGATGGAATGCCTTTTATATCAACAATTTCTTTTTCTGGATATAATCTAGTTAATTGTCCGCCTAAAAAATCTTCTGCTTCAATAATTAAAACAGATTTACCTTCTTCGCTAACTTTAATAGCGGTGTTTAAACCAATTGGCCCCGCACCAACAACAATAACATCAAACATAAAATAGTCTCCTAATTTTTATAATCTTTCTCCACACTTAGGACAAAATGTGGCGTCACAATCAACTTCATTTTGGCATTTTGGACAAACTTTATTTTGTAATTTTTTGCCACACTTTTTGCAGTAATTATTAGCAAATTCATTTTTAGCACCGCAATTAGGACAGATTTTTTCAGTTTCTTCTCCGCGCATAGTTTTAGCAAAATCGTTTATTTCGCTATGCATATCGCGATATCCTTCTTTAAATACAGGCATAGATTCATCCTTCATGTACGAATGTAATTCTCTTTGGTAAGAAAATATTGTAAGCATAAGTCCAACTGCTAGAGTAGGTAATCCTACAAATGAACACCAAAATAATTTTGGCTTAGATGCTGAGTTCATAGCATTAAAAAATGATACAAAGAATATTATTGTAAATACTAATCCAACAGCTAATAAAACAAATCCACAAAATCTAATAGTCAATTTTTTCTTATTATGACTTTTCATATTTATCACCCACTTATAGTATAGCAAAAACTGGACATTCTTAAAGTGTTTTGATAAAAATAATGAAATAAAGTATATAAAATTCATCTTGTGATTTTTCAATTTAAACGATTAAAAATTTATATGCATTAGAAATTTTATGGGTTTACCCGCAAAATATCTAATGATTAGAAAACTGAAAATTTGGAGTGTGGTTTGTTTAATAGAAGCAATGAAGTTAAAACACGACAAACAAATTATAAAAAATCAAGGAAATTTCCTCAAAAATTTAAGATAAAAATTCTAACAAATAGATACATTTTATATCAAGTATGATATAATAATTGCTCGAAGTGGGTGAGTATATGTATTATTCATTTGTAAGTAAATCAAAAGAGGAAACTATTAAATTTGGAAAAAGTTTAATTCCATTTTTATTTCGTGGATCAGTAATTACTTTAACTGGTGATTTAGGCGCAGGTAAAACGACTTTATCTTCTGGTATTGCTAAGGGGTTAAATATTACAGATAAAGTATCATCTCCAACTTTTAATATTATGAAATGTTACTTTCATGGAACATTACCTTTATATCACATTGATGCTTATCGCTTAGAAGAAGGCACAAATAAAGATTTAGGACTAGAAGAATTCATCGAAGGTAATGGCATTTGTTTGATTGAATGGCCAAATTTTATTAGTGAAAAAATCGATGAAAATATATCTTTAAACATTGAAATATTAAATAAAGATTTGAATACGCGTATTATTAATATTTCTTCAAATAATAATGCTTATCAGCCATTATTTGATAAACTCTTAGGGGGGCAAAAGTAATGTATACTATTTTATTAGATAGTTCAGATTGTAATTTAGCAGTTGGTTTAGCTAAAGATCATCAATTAATTGACTTTATTCAATATGAAGCTTGGCAAAGGCAAAGTGAGTTAATGATTGTAGAATTAGAAAAGATTTTAAAAAGAAATAATGTAACTAGAAAAGATATTGATAGCGTTATGTGTGGCATTGGACCTGGCTCATATACCGGCGTAAGAATTTCTTTAACTATCGCTAAAGTTATGGCGTTAGCGTTAAATATATCGTTATACTTAGTATCATCGTTACAAATCTTAAAAGATGGAAGTAAACCATCAATTTGTATTATTAACGCAAGAAGTAATCGTAGTTATGTTGGTGTTTATGAAAATGATAAAATTATTTTAAAAGACACAATTATGAAAAACGATGAATTAAAACAATATATTGAAGCTCATAAAGATTATGTTATTTGTGGTAATACCAATCACCTTGGTATTAAAGGCAAAGATAGTAATGTCTTACAAGAGATGATTTCTCTTATTGATTACATTGCCCCAACAAAGAATTCTTTAGGTGCTACACCAATTTATATGAAGGACTAATTATGTTAATACGTCCAATGACAAAAAAAGACTTAAATAAAGTCTTAGCGATTGAAAATGATAGTTTTATATCTCCTTGGAACGAAAAACAATTTAATTACGAATTAAATGAAAATCCTTATGCCATATTACTTGTTGCTGATTACGAAGGCGTTATATGCGGATTTATTGATTTTTGGATAACGTTTGATGTTGCGCAAGTTAATCAAATTGCGGTCTTAAGTTCTTTAAGAAAAAAAGGTATTGGTCAAGTGTTAATGCAAGATATGATTAATCGTGTGACTAATGCCGGAGTAAATAAGATTACATTAGAAGTAAGAACTCAAAATGATAAAGCAATTGCTTTATATGAAAAGTTTGGTTTTAAAGAAGCCCTAATTAAAAAAGGCTATTATGATAATGGCGATGATGCCAAATTCATGATTAAAGAAGTAGGTGAACAAAATGTCTAAAATTATTTTAGCTATTGAGTCTTCGTGTGATGAAACTGCAGTAGCAATTATTAAAGATGATGAATTATTAGCTAATGTTGTTTCTACCCAAATTGAAGTACATACAAAATATGGTGGAGTAATGCCTGAAATTGCTTCTAGACTTCACGCTGAAAATATTACTATTGTCTTAAAAGAAGCACTTGATAAAGCTAATATTAAGTTAGAAGATATTAGTGCGGTAGCGATGACAAGAGGCCCAGGATTAATTGGCGCTTTACATGTTGGTATACAAGCCGCAAAAACCATTGCGCTTTTATATAACAAACCTTTAATTCCCGTCCACCATTTAGCAGGACATATATACGCAAATGAATATGTTAAACCATTAAAGTTTCCATTGCTTGCTATTGTTGTAAGTGGTGGTAATACTGAACTTGTCATTATGCGTAAGCACCTTGATTTTGAAATCATTGGTGAAACTAAAGATGATGCAATTGGGGAATGTTATGACAAAGTAGCGCGTGTTATGGGTCTACCTTATCCGGGTGGTATTCCAATAGATAAATATGCTAAAGAAGGACATCATACTTATAAATTGCCAACACCTTTACATGATAAATCTTATGATTTTTCATATTCAGGATTAAAAACAAGCATTATCAATATGGCACATAATATGGAACAAAAAGGTGAAAAAATTAATATTCCAGATTTATGTTGCTCATTCCAAGAAGTAGCAATTGGTATGATTTTAGAAAAATCACTTCGTGCAGTAAAAGAATATGATGTTAAACAAGTTGTACTTGCTGGTGGAGTATCCGCAAACTCATATTTACGTAAAGAAATTGTTAGCCGTTTAGATGATACGGGTATTGATGTTATTATCCCGCCAATGTGGTGTTGTACCGATAATGCTGCAATGATTGCAAAAGTGGCATCAAGATTATATGATGAACAAGTTTTTGCTGACTTATCAATTTCGGTTGATCCAAGTTGGAAAATTGATGAATTTAGAAAATTTTAATAATTTAATATTATTAATGGCAAATTAATATTGCAATGATATAATAATATTTGTGAAGAGGAAGGAATAAATTTATGGTCGAATTTAAAACAGTAAGAGAATTATATGAAACATGCAAATTTGGAGATGCATTTGAAAAAGAATCAATAGCTGATGTAGAACTAGAAGGTTGGATTAGAACTAATCGTAATAATGGCTCAATTGGCTTTATTGAATTAAACGATGGAACATATTTTAAAAATGCTCAAATCGTTTATGATAAAGAAGTATTAGACAACTTCGTGGAGATTTCTCACTTTTCAACAGGATCTAGTATCCATATTGTTGGTAAATTTGTCTTAACTCCAGAAATGAAACAACCCTTTGAAATTCATTTAACTTCTATTGAATTAGAAGGCGGAGTAGATGAAGATTATCCACTTCAAAAGAAACGTCATAGCTTTGAATTTTTACGTGACATTGCACATTTAAGACCACGTACAAATACTTTCTCTGCAGTATTCCGTGTTCGTAGTGTTTTATCAATGGCTATTCATGAATTCTTCCAATCTCAAGGATTTATTTATGTCCATACACCAATCATTACAAGTAATGACGCTGAAGGTGCTGGTGAAACATTTAATGTAGTTACTAATGATAAAGATCCAAAATCTTTCTTTGGTAAACCAGCTTGTTTATCTGTATCTGGTCAATTACAAGTTGAAGCATTTGCTTTAGCATATCGTGATGTTTATACATTTGGTCCAACTTTTAGAGCGGAACGTTCTAATACTGTTCGTCATGCTTCTGAATTCTGGATGATTGAACCAGAAATTGCTTTTGCAGATTTGGAAGACGATATGGATTTAATTGAAGATTGTATTAAATTCTGCATTAATTATGTTATGGAAAATTGTGAAGAAGAAATTAATTTCTTTAACGCTATGATTGATAAAACTTTAATTGAACGTTTAAATCATGTTAAGAACTCTCATTTCAAGAGAATGCCATATACTGAAGCAATTTGTGAACTTCAAAAAGCTAAAGAAGATGGACACAAATTTGATAACGATAATATTTACTGGGGCATGGATTTACAAAGTGAACATGAACGTTATATTACCGAACAAGTTATTAAAGGACCTGTTTTCTTAACAGATTATCCAAAAGACATTAAAGCATTCTATATGCGTGTTAATGATGATAATAAGACAGTTGCGGCTTGTGACTTATTAGTACCAAATGTTGGTGAATTAGTAGGCGGAAGCCAACGTGAAGAAAGGTATGATGTCTTATTAAATAGAATGCATGAAATCGGAATGAAAACCGAAGGATTAGAATGGTACTTAGATTTAAGAAGATATGGTGGTTGTAAACATGCTGGATTTGGTATTGGTTTTGACCGCTTATTAATGTATGTAACAGGTATGGGTAACATCCGTGATGTTCAACCATTCCCAAGAACACCAAACAATTTAAAATTCTAGAAGGAGTAAAGTATGGCTGAATTAATAACTGAAGTAAGTGATGAAGAATTAGTTACTAAATTAAAAGCAAAACGTCGTGTACGTGGCCTTTTAATTGCTATTAATTTTGTCCTATTTGGATATTTGGCTTTTAATATCGGTGCAAGTATTGTTGATTTAGTCGATGCTTCTAAACGTGTTGAGGGTTTGGTCCCTTTAAAGGATAAAAGTCCTAAAGAATCATTAGAAATATATAAGCAATATATTAAAAGCGATGAAGATGTTATTGGCGGCGATTTTGCAATATATGGAGATTATATTTTATTTACAAAAGGCAATTTTGATATAGATAATTTAGATCTTTATGAAAACGTTCAATTGGCAAAAGTGCAAGAGAACAAAAATAATCTAGTTAAAGACATTTCTTTAAATTATGTAGGTATTAATCAATATTTTAATACTGGTGTTAATATATTTTATGATAACTCCAAAAATGCTTTACCTTTAGGAGATTATTTCTTTTATATAGATTCCGTTGGTATTAATGATATGGGAAAAATACTTAAAATTAATAATGGTTTAGAAATGCAGTATGTTAATTATTCTTTACCAGATAAAGATGGTAGAAGAGTTAAATCCACTATTTATGCATATAAAGACAATCCAGCATTTTTAATGAATATTGATTATGTTTATGGATTACCAGAAGGATATGTTGATGCATTAGTAATTGGTAGTGATGAAGATTATCAAAAAGTAAATACAAAAATTAGCGAATTATTACCAAATGCTAAAATCGAACGTCTCGATAGCGCTAGTTATAATCAAGCTTATGAATATAATGCAAGAACTATTATTAAATTAGTTGATAAAGATACTACTAATAATGAAAATATATCTTATACTTGGTCAAAATTTGAAAATACTGGCGGAAAAGATGATGATTTTATTCTTGCAATGGCGGGATACGCTAATAGCAAAGGATACCCTTATCAATTCAAAAGTGAACATTTTGTAGGCAAGATGACTTATATTATTGATGTTAAAAATTAATGGTGCGTGAGCATCATTTTTTTTATACTTGTTATTGAAGCGATTAATAATATCATAAATTATATTCTATAGTTCGAGCATTTACTATAACAAATGTGTCAAGTTAAATAGCACAAATGTGTTAAACAAAATACCACAAATGTGTCAAGTTACATATATAATGATATTGGTGATGGCATATGAAAAATTACAAAAAAAGAATTGCAGACAAATTGTTAAAATTAAAATTAGAGGCATTTTGTGCGACTTTGATTGTTGGGCCTAAAGGATGTGGTAAAACTACAACTGCAAAACATCTATGTAAAATCGAAAGATTGATTAATGAATATAATTAAAAAAAACAATGTTCGT
Source organism: uncultured Mollicutes bacterium (assembly GCA_900549975.1). GTDB lineage: Bacteria > Bacillota_I > Bacilli_A > RFN20 > CAG-826 > RUG131. The sequence continues at coordinate 16,123 of URQK01000008.1, read as the reverse complement.
TTAGACTACCTGATTTAAAAATTTTGATAACTAGAAGCCAGTTTGGATATAAAAGAGGCGATGGCGTATTTGTTATTCCTATCTGATGTTTAAAAGATTAGTTGTTTTTTAATTTTTCACTTAATAACAAAGTGTGACTAAAATAAGATGATGTATTGCATTTTGCTAAACAACATTTAAAATGTACAAATTTGCTAAATATGTTAATATAATACTATATTGATTAAATTAAAAGGAATTAAAATTATGAAAGACAAAATTTTTATTATCTGGTCTGGTACAAATCAAGTTGCGCAAAAAGTAAAAAAATATTTTAGAAAATGAATATAACTATATTTGTTATGTTGGTGGCAATTATAATAATGATTCGCAAATGGTTTCTATTGGTGATACAGTTATCCGTCAAATGAAATCATGCAACCAAGCAATTGTGATTTTTCAAAATAAAGATACAGGAGTAATTAGCAATAATTTATTTTATGAATTAGGTTATGTATCATCGGAATATGGAATGAAAAAAGTTCATTGCGTGAGAAAAATGCATGACAATATTTTATTACCATCAGATTTTGATAATTCTTTTGTTGAACCTTTAGAAGACATTAACGATGACATTTTTGCTCATAATATTGTTTCTTATTTTATTGGCAGACAAAAATTATCTGTTGATACTAATAAAATGTATTTAATAAATAATCGTCATATTATGCATGAAATGATTAATTCCCATTGTTCTGAAGTTGGTTCAAAATGTTCGGACTATGAACTAGCGCAATATATTCTTTTCTACGCTCAAGGAGCGGTTATGTTTCAAGATGATGCCAAAGTATTAGAAGAATTACGTGATTTTAAAAAAACTCATAATAAAGAAGTTTCGCGTGAAGTACAAGAAGCATTAAATATTAGCATTGCTTTGCTTGATGTGCAAACGCATTTAATTAATAAAGATGATAATGTATATGTAGATAGTCAAACTTTCCGAACATATTTTAATATGTGTAAAGATATGTTAGAAGATATTCAAGATGATGATATGGGATCATTTGATGAATGGGCAAAAGTTATTGCGGCAGAAAATCTTGCCTATGTGACTTCTTTATATTCTCTTAATCCAGAAATTAATAGTGATATGCGCTCTTTCTTGATGGAAAAGGTAATCGAATATGGTAAGAAATGTATTAGCTATATTGAAACTTTAGAAAAAAATACGCCATGCATTGAAAATAATGATGAATTTGGTTTGATTTCAGTTTTCAAGGGATATATTTATCGCCATATCTTTTTAGCTTGTAGAGCATTAGGAAAAAGCGAGGCAACTGATTGGATTAAAAAGTCACTAAAAGAAAGAAAAGAACTTTTAAGACATTTTGATAAATATTCAATTGATACTAATTTATATCGCAATTTTGAAATGGAATATTATTTAAATCTAGGAGAATATTTAAATTTTGTTGGTAAAAACAATGTTGATCCGTTTGATTATATGATGTATCTAAGTGATATTGATACATTTATTTCGGAATATGCTAATAAAGATCATTTAAATGCTTATATAAAGAAAATTACTAATCAAAGAAAGGAATTTTAATTATTCTTTGATTTAAAATGTTAATAATTGTTAACATCCATTGTAAAATAGTGGGTATGTTTTTTGCTATAAATTTTATATATAATTTTATTAGAAGGTGAAACTATGCTAAGTGATGTATTAAAAAACTTACGAACAATAAATAAATTAACACAAGAAGATTTAGCGGATTCTTTAAATGTTACCCGCCAAACAATTGCTAAATGGGAAAAAGGTGAAGCAGTACCAGATATTTTTACACTTAAAAAGATGTGCGAAATGTACCAAGTATCGATTGATGACCTTTTAGAAAGTGATAAAAAGGACGCTAAATCCATAAGACCAAAAGATAAATTTTTCTTTGGAATAGTAGAAATTAAAGAGAATGGTGACATTACAATACCAAAAGAAGCTCTATTAACTTTTAATTTTAAAACAGGTGATAAATTAGCGGTCTTTGGAGATTTAAATCAAGGTCTTGCTCTTGCAGATGCTAAAGTTGTTACACAATTTGCTAAAGATGTTCTTGATAAGGAAAATTAAGTATGGATGCAATAGAAGTAAGCAATTTAACCAAGAAATTTAAAAATGTTTTGGCTGTAAATAATATTTCTTTTAATGTAAAAGAAGGAGAAATCTTTGGAGTACTTGGTCTTAATGGCGCAGGAAAGACCACAACCATAAAAATGATGAGCGGTTTAACTCGACCTACGAGCGGTAATATTAAAGTATTTGATTATGATATTTATAAAGATATTAATAAGATTAAAAGCATTATCGGTGTTTCTCCACAAGAAAGCGCAATTGCTAATAATTTAACAGTTAAAGAGAATATAGAACTAATGGCTAGTTTATATTTTAAAGATAAAGCAAAGATAAAAAATAATACCGAGCGCGTCATTAATAATTTAGGATTAGAAAGTTATATTAATAGACGCGCTAAAACATTATCAGGCGGCTATAAAAGAAGGTTATCTATTGCCATGGCTTTAGTAACTAATCCACGTATTTTATTTTTAGATGAACCTACTTTAGGATTAGATGTTATTAATAGACATGAACTATGGAATGTTATTAATAATCTTAAAGGCAAAGTAACAATTATATTAACTTCACATTATATGGAAGAAATAAGTGCTTTAGTGGATGATATTGCGATTATGAAAAATGGAAAAATCTTAATGATTAATAATTTAGAAACTATTTTAAAGTCCACTAATACGAATTCATTAGAAGAAGCATTTATTAAGATTGTAGGTGAAAACTAATATGCGTTTTTTAACGTTTACTAAGCGAAATATTTTAGAATTAATTCGCGATCCATTATCGAGTATTTTCTTTGTTGTTTTTCCTGGTGTGTTATTTATTGTTTTATCGTTAATCATGCATTCTTTAGGTGAAGAAGCAATCCTTAATACTCCTCAATTTGAGATTAATCATTTAACAATGGCAATGATAGTATTTAGCTTTTCATTTATTACGATATTTGTGGGGAATATGATTGCTAATGACAAAGAAAATTATTTCTTAATGCGTTTAAAATCAACACCGATGCAAGCAAAAGATTTTATAATTGGTTACACATTAAGTATTCTTCCCATCGCAGCTTTTCAAGAAATTGTTATGTTAATTATTGGTATAATTTTGGGATTAAAAGTAACATGGTATGTATTAGTTGCTAGTTTATTACTATTTCCTATTTCATTTTTATTTATTGGATGCGGAATATTATTGGGCACTTTAACAAATAGTAAAGCGGTAGGCGGAATAGCCTCAATTGTTCCAACAATGACTTCATTATTAGGGGGAATGTTTTTCCCTCTTGATACAATGAAAGGAACATTTAAAAAGATATGCTATATATTTCCTTTTGCGAATGCTACTAAAGTAAGTAATTTAGTTATTAATGGTGATTTTAATATATTGATACCATATTTAATTGTCTTAGTTTATACATTAGTAATTTATATAATTTCTGTTTTATTATTAAATTATAAACTTCATCATGATGGAATTTAAAAAGTGCAGATTTGCTGCACTTTTTAACTATAAACTTGTTTGTTCAGGTGTAAGACTTTTTTGGAATACAGATGTTGATAATTGTCTTGCACGTAATTGACGAGATATATAAGCCACTAATTGATGAATATAAAGAATGCCACCAACTACAAAGCAAGGGAATGATAAGTAAGCGGTAATTGCTTGATGATCAAATACAAATGTTGGTTTCCAAATTAATTCTGGCCAAGTTGCAGGAATAAATGTTTTAATTCCAAGAAGAGTGGCTTTTTCAACACTGCCCCAATCCCAATGGTAAAATAAGCTATTAATACCATGTTCTTTAGAAAAATAGAATGCTAAATTAGATGTATGAGCGATAATCATATATTGGGCTAAAATAATAAACCCAATCAAAATAAGAACAAATGGTAAGCGTATTTTTTTATAAAACATTATTATGTTCTTTTTTTCTGACACTTTTCTAAATTGATGTGGGGTAGTGACTAATTTAGCTTTGACTACGTTATACATATATGTATCAACGGCTTTGCCTTGTTTAGCCATAACACGTTTAACTAAATTCACAATGAATCCGATAAATAAGAAGATAATGATGATAGCTAGAAAAACGACAATAAGAATTCTTTTGTCATTCTCTGTTAATTTGATAAGACTAATCATGATTATCACCGCCTTCTATATCGTTAGAAGTATTGTTAGTTTCACTATTTACTGGTGGAACAATAGCATTATTAACCACTCCATTATTAGAAACAATATTAGTATTTGGTGTGACGTTTAGTTGGCTGTTAAGGACGGCTTCTTTAAATTTTGCTTCATATTGTTCTTGGGCTAGCAAGATTTTTTCTGCTTCAACATCAATAGGAAGTTTATCAGTAATACTTTTTCCTTTAAAAAATTTAAAGATGTTAATAAAAAACATAATAATGAAAGCAAGAAAAGTATAAATAAAATATAAAGCCAAAATAAGCACAATAAAAGGAGATAATACAGTATAGAGTAAACCAAGACCAAATGTCTTAAGAATTGATAGCATATTACCACGCTCCTTTTACTAATTTATTGTAACATTTTGCTTATTTTTTGTTAACAAGAATAAAAAAATTATATGTTGAAATAACGACAATTGGGAATAACATGGCTAATGGCACTAATAAGGTATTAGATTTAGCAAAAATAACAAATAAAATGATGAAACCAATCACACTAATTGATGCAATCAATATGCCAATAGTTTTATTTTCGAATAAATCTAAAACTATTAATGACACAAGACTAATACACATGGCTAAAAACAAATACATTAAATCATCAAAGAATAAGGCTGATAAAATTGTTAGAATACTTATAGTAATGCAAGCACAAGAATAAGCTAATTGATTGCTATTTTTAGTAACAATTTCCACTTTAAAACGAGTAATACTTGAAGAAATAAGAAGAAAACTAATAATATTTTGTGCTAATGCCACAACGTAGTTAATTGGCAAAAATAGTTTGTATAATAAAAACTCTTTGTTTTCACCTAGAATGGTTTTAAATACTTCTAAAATAGAGTGATTATCATTGGTGTAGATGAGATTGATTAATGGTATAGTGGCCATGGAAAAAAGAAATTGGCAAAAACTAGAAATTATAATAGTTATACCAATATTTACCTTTTTTTCAATACAAATACCAAATATTGTTCCAGTAATTAAAGAAGGAAGGAGAGTAAAAATAGTATATTCAATTCCTTGTGTATTAATAATAAATGATAAAAAAATTGATGCTATAAAGTAAATAAGATAATATTTTTTTTGACAAACAAGTATTACCATTGTTGTTATGTAAGGCAACATTAAATAAAGTAAAAGTGATAAGACTGGCAAAAAGGTCATTAACAAAGCAAAAATAACATTAACCGCTGACATTAATGCTATAAAAGTTAAGTTAGAAGTGGCCTTGCTTTTTTTCATTTTCTCACCTATCTAAGTTTAACACATTTTTATCTTACAATACATTTTTTTGGCGAATTCGACACAATTTGTTTTTATATTATTAATGGGTGATTTTATGAAAAGAGTGATTAGCTTAGTAATATTGCTTTTATTAACTTCTTGTCAAATTGATGAAAGTGTCTTTATAACACGTAATGAAAACGATATTTATGTGCAATTTGAACATATTTTTGATTATAACAAAGGGTATTTTTATTTCTACATGGATGGTTGTGTTTCTTGTGATTCACTTAAAAATCATATTGTTACTTATGCTTTAAATAATAATGACTTTTATTTGGTAATTCCTTCAAATAAATTTAACTATGGGTATGATCGTTCTTTCAATAATGGAGTGACAAATTATCAAGATATTGTAATTACTGGCTTTCCTACTTTGTTAGAAATTAAAAACTATCAAGTGAGCAATAATTATGTTGGAGTTAATGAGATTTCTAACTTGTTATTCGATTAAAAAAGTTTCATTTAAAAGTTTCTATTTCTCATTTATTTAGCATAATAAATATGCTAAAATAATAACCGAAGTTTTGGTGATAAAAATGGAGAAATCGGAATTACAAAGATTAAATGACAAACAATTAAAAGCAGTAACTACAGATAGTCAATATTGCCGTGTTATTGCCGGGGCTGGTTCAGGTAAAACACGTGTACTTACTAATCGCTTTATTTATATTTTAGATGAATTAAGTGTGTATCCAAATCAAGTTTTGGCTATTACATTTACCAATAAAGCGGCAGGAGAAATAAAAAAACGTATTACAAAATTTTTGCCTAGTATTAATCCAGGAAGTTTAAATGTTTTTACTTTTCATTCTTTTTGCTTACGCTTTTTAAGAAGAGAAATAGAAGCAATTGGTATCCCACAAAATTTTATTATTATTGATGAAGATGACCAAAAATCTATTATTAAAAGAATACTTAAAGCCGAAGGATTAAATACCAAATCACAGATTTATAAAGAATTACCAGGTTACATCTCTTATCAAAAAAATCTAGGATGTTATCCTGAAGATGTGGTAATTAAGTCTTATGATCCAAAAGAAAGAGACAAATTACATTTCTATAAACTATATCAAGAAGAATTAGAACTTGCCAATCAATTGGATTTTGATGACTTGTTGCTTCGTACTTTAGAAATACTTGAAGGATATGAATCTATTAGAAATAAATGGAAGAGATTTTATAAGCATATTCTTATTGATGAATTCCAAGACACGAACGACATTCAATATAAAATTGTTCGTTACTTAATGGACAAAGATACATGTTTATATGTTGTTGGTGATCCAGATCAAACAATATATACATGGCGAGGCGCTAATCAAAACATTTTGTTAAGTATGCCAAAAACATATCAAAATATTGAAACGGTTATACTAGATGAAAATTATCGTTCGACTGCGCCAATACTTAATGCCGCAAATAAACTTATTAAACATAATAAGGGACGTATTGAGAAAAATTTATTTACGGAAAATGAAAATGGAACACCGGTTGTTTATAATGATTTTTATGATCAATATACCGAAACTCGTTATGTGATAAATACTATTCAAAATCTTGTTAGTAAAGGCGACTTTGTTTATAAAGACATTGTTATTATGTATCGCGCTAACTATTTGACATTACCTTTTGAAAAATTATTAGTGCAAAATCAAATACCTTATCAAATTTATGGTGGACAAAAATTCTATCAACGTAAAGAAGTAAAGGATATTCTTGCGTTTCTTCGTTTATTAATAAATGACCGTGATAATGTCTCTTTTGAAAGAGTAATTAATATTCCAAAGCGGGGAATAGGCGATGCGTCTATTGATAAATTAAGAGATGAAGCAACAAGAGAAAATCTTACTTATATGGAATATGTTTCTAATATTGATAAAATGGATAGTAATATTCCTACAAAAGCTAAAACGGGACTTAAAAATGTTGTGGCATTCATTAATACATTAAAAGAAAAAATGTCTGAACAAACAATTGATGAATTTTTAAAATATTTGTTAGATGCGACGCATTATAAAGAATATTTAACTCAAACTGAAGATAATCCAGAAGATCGTTACGAAAACGTTGAAACTTTAGTTAGTGATATTGTTTCGATTATGAAATCTGATGAAGGCATAACCTTAGAGCAATATTTAGAGAACATTGCTCTTATGTCTGCTCAAGATTATGTTGATGATGTCGATAGTTTAACGCTTATGACTGTCCATACTGCTAAAGGACTTGAGTTCCCTGTTGTATTCTTAATCGGACTTAATGAAGGAGTTTTCCCTAGTGCACGTGCAATCGAAGATGATCAAGATGCCGGGTTAGAAGAAGAAAGAAGAGTATGCTATGTTGCTTTCACTCGAGCAATGGAAAGATTATATGTCTCCTCATTTAGAATCGGATTTAAAGGACAAATTAGTGGACCATCTTGTTTTATTGATGAAGCAGGATTGAAAGACACTAATCGTCATTTAAGAGAAAATGAACGACTAAATGTTGGCACTATTAAAAAATATCAATCAGAAATTAATAAACCAAAAGAAGTTACAAAAACATTTGGTAAACCAATTATTCTTAATCCTTCTATTAGTAACAATAATGTTACTTGGAAAATCGGAGATCGCTTGCGTCACATAACGTTTGGCTTAGGAACTGTAATTGGGGTAGAAGCAACAACAATATCAGTTAGATTTGATGATGGCAATATTAAAAAATTATTAGGAGCGCATGCTTCAATAACAAAAATAACAGGAGATGGAAATCATGAAGCCTAGTGAAAGAGTTTTAGAATTAAGAGCATTACTAGATCGTTATAACTATGAGTATTATCATTTAAATGCTTCTTCAGTTTCGGATGCGGAATATGATCGACTCATGAATGAGTTGATTATGTTAGAAAATGAAAATCCTGAGTTAAAAGATCCATTATCACCAAGTCAAAGAGTTGGCGGTACAGTAGCTTCGGAATTTAAGAAAATCACTCATAAACGTTTGATGCTATCTTTAGCTAATGCATTTAATGAAGCGGATTTACGCGATTTTGATCGCAAAGTTCGTGAAATATTAAATGTTGATAAAGTAACATATATGGCGGAAATGAAAATTGATGGTCTTGCCATGTCACTTGATTATGATAAAGGAACATTAAATTATGCCGCAACTAGAGGAGATGGCACAATTGGAGAAGATGTTACTCAAAATGTCATTACCATTAAGTCTATTCCTACTCATATTAGTGTGAAAGAACCATTTGAAGTTCGTGGCGAAGTTTATATGCCTAAAAAGAGCCTAGAACTTTTAAATAAAGAACGTTTAAGGCTCAATCAACCATTATTAGCTAATGCCCGTAATGCTGCTGCGGGATCGATTCGTCAACTTGATTCTAAAGTTGCGGCGTCTCGTAAATTAGATGCTTTTTGGTATTATTTTGTTAATGCACAAGAATTTAATTTTAAAAAACATAGTAATGCTTTGAACTTTATTGAATCGTTAGGATTTAGAACAAATCCAGAGCGACGTTTATGTAATGGTATTGATGAAGTTTTAGCTTATATTGAAGAATATACTTTAAAACGTCCTACCCTCGATTATGATATTGATGGTATCGTTATTAAAGTTGATGATATTACGAAATACGATATGCTTGGTTACACTGCTAAAACACCTAAGTGGGCGATAGCGTACAAATTCCCACCAGAAGAAGTTCAAACAAAATTAGAAGATATTGTATTTACGGTTGGAAGAACCGGCAAAATAACTCCGAATGCGGTATTATCACCTGTTCGTGTCGCTGGTTCAATGGTACAAAGAGCCACATTACATAATGAAGAATTTATTACTTCTAAAGATATGATGATTGGTGATATTGTTGTAATAAGAAAAGCAGGAGATGTCATCCCAGAAGTAGTGAAATCTTTAAAAGAAAGAAGAACTGGCAATGAAAAACCATTTACGATGATTAGCAATTGTCCAGTATGCGGAGAACCTTTAGTAAAGGTTGATGCAATGCATTTTTGCAAAAATCCGCACTGCGAAGCTAAACATATTGAAGGACTAATCCATTATTCAAGTCGTGATGCGATGGATATTGATGGATTAGGCGAAAAAATAGTGGAAATATTATTTAATGAGAAATTCATTCGTACAATTCCAGATATTTATCGCTTATATAATTACCGTCAAGATATAATATATATGGATGGATTTAAAGATAAATCGGTCGATAATTTACTAGATGCAATTGAAAATAGCAAAAAGAATTCTTTAGAAAAACTAATATTTGGTTTGGGCATTAAAGAAGTTGGTGCAAAAACCGCTAAAATATTAGCTAAAAAATATTTAGAATTAGATAAATTAATGCAAGCAAGTTATGAGGATTTGTTAGCAATTCCAGATATTGGTCCAATTAGTGCCAAATCAATAAGTGAATATTTTAAAGATGAACATAACATTGCGATGATTAATGAATTAAAAGAATTAAATCTAAACATGAAATATTTAGGCCAAGTAGAAAGTGATACTTCTTCCCCATTCTTTGGAAAAACAGTTGTATTAACTGGCACATTATCTAAAATGGGAAGAAAAGAAGCAACGGAAATGCTAGAAAATCTAGGAGCTAAAGTCGCAGGATCGGTATCTAAGAAAACTGATTATGTAATATTCGGAGTTGATGCTGGTTCTAAGTTAGATAAAGCTCGTGAATTAGGTGTTGCTACGCTTGATGAAGAATCATTTTTAGAATTAATAGATGAAAATAAATAAGGTTGGTGAAATTATGAAAGAAGTAAATCGTGAAGTATTAAAAGATGCCGCTCTACGTCTAATGTTTGATATGTCTGATGAACAATATGAAACACTAGAAAAAGAGTTTGAAATTATTATTAAACAAATGAGTTTAATTGGAGAAATTGATGGTGTTGATGAAGTTGAACCAATGACATTTCCTTTTAATGTTACAACTGATTATTTAAGAGAAGATGTTGCGGAAACTCCATTAACAAAAGAAGAAGTTTTGTCTAATGCAAAAGATGTCTTAGATGGACAAATTAAACTTCCAAAGGTGGTGGGATAATGAGTTACTTAGATTTGACAATTAAAGAAATGCACCAAGCTTTGGTAGATAAAAAAATTACGCCACTTGAATTAACTTTAGAAGCAATTAAAAGAGCAAAAGAAGATAATAATAATGCTTTTGAAACTATTTTAGAAAAAGAAGCTATTGAAATTGCTTCAAATTTAAAAGAACCAGAAGTCGATAATATATTTTGGGGTATACCAGTAGGTATTAAAGATAACTTCTCCACTAAAGGAATATTAACAACAGGAAGTAGTGAAATTTTACGTGACTATGTTCCAGTATTCAACGCTACTGTTGTTCAAAAATTATTAGATGCTCATGCCGTTCCAATTGCTAAAACAACACTTGATGAATTAGCAATGGGTGGAACTGGTACAACGGGACATAAAGGAATAACATATAATCCTTATGATCCATCTCATACTCGTTTAGTTGGCGGTTCTAGTTGTGGAAGTGCTGCGATGGTAAGTAACGCAATTGTGCCATTTGCTTTAGGATCTGATACCGGTGACTCAGTAAGAAAGCCTGCCTCTTATGCTGGCCTTGTTGGTTTTAAACCAACATGGGGAAGAATTTCAAGATTTGGTTTATTTCCATTTGCTCCATCTCTTGATCATGTTGCTTACTTTACTCGTTCGGTAGAGGATAGTGCTTTGTCATTATCGCTTTTAGCAGGACGTGATAATCACGACGCTACAAGTTCTACTAAACCAGTAGAAGATTATGCTAAAGCTATTAATAATCCTATTAAAGGCGTTAAAATTGCTGTTTTGCGTGAAGTAGTGGATTCAATCGATGATAAAAATATTTTAGAAGCATTTAACAATACAATTAAAGAATTAAAAAAACAAGGTGCTGTTGTAGAATATGTAGATTTCTCTATAAAATTACTTGAATCAATTTATCCAACATATATGGTTATTTCTTGTGCTGAAGCAACAAGTAATAACGCTAATCTTGATGGTATTAAGTTTGGCCCACGTTATGAAGCTGATACTTATACTGACGTAATGATTAAAGCAAGAACTAAAGGATTCTGTGAGTTAATTAGAAGAAGATTTATTATTGGTAGTTTTGCTTTAATGCGTGAAAATCAAAATGACTTATTCTTACGCGCTCAAAAAGCTCGTCGTTTAATTGTTAATCGCACTAATGAAATATTAAGTGATTATGACTTTATTTATGTGCCTGCTGCTCCAAGCATTGCTCCTAAATTTAGTGATAGTTCCGATCGCTTATCAAACAACTACTTAATTGCTGATAATATTTTAGTTTTAGGTAACTTTGCCGGATTACCTTCTTTGACTTTACCAATTGGTAAAGAAAATAATATGCCATTTGGCGCTAATGTGATGGGTAGAGCATTTGAAGAAGCTAAAGTATTTAATGTTGCTAAAGCAATTGAAAATATTGTAGGACTAGAAAACATGTCCGCTAGAGAGGTGAAATAATATGAATTTTGAAGCAGTTATTGGTATTGAAATTCACGTTGAAATGAAAACTAAATCTAAAATGTTTTCTTCGGCACCAGTATTATTTGGTGCGGAACCAAATACTTTAGTGCAACCTCTTGATATTGCTTTCCCAGGTACTATGCCAGTAGTTAATAAACAGGCGGTAATTAATGCAATTCGTGTATCTAATGCTTTACATATGACTATTGATGATGAATTATGGTTTGATCGTAAAAACTATTTCTATAGTGATTTGCCAAAAGGATTCCAAATTACGCAAGATAAACGTCCTATTGGTAAAAATGGTTATGTCACTATTAAAGTTGATGGCAAAGAAAAACAAATTGAAATTGAAAGACTTCATATGGAAGAAGATACTTGTAAACAATTACACTTGTCTAATTATTCTTTACTTGACTATAATCGTGCTGGTACTCCGTTAGTGGAAATTGTTTCTCGTCCAAATATTAGAAGTGGTGAAGAAGCAATGAAATATGTAGAACAAATTCGTTCAATTGTTCAATACACTAATGTTAGTGATGGTAAAATGGAGGAAGGTTCATTACGTTGCGATGTTAATATTTCCTTACGTCCAATTGGTCAAGAAAAATTTGGAACAAAAGTTGAAATTAAAAACTTAAACTCTTTATCTAATGTTGAAAAAGCTATTGAGTTTGAAATTATACGCCAGCAACAACTTCTTTTATCAGGTATTCCTGTTGAACAAGAAACAAGACGTTTTGATGAAATTCGTAAAGAAACAGTGCTTATGCGTAAGAAAACCGATGCGGTTGACTACAAATACTTTACTGAGCCAAACATTACACCAATTAAATTAAGCAAAGAATTCATCGAAAATGCTATTAATACTTGTCCTGAATTAGCATCAAGTAAGAAAAACAGATATATGAATGATTTAGGTTTAAGTGAATATGATGCCGATACTATCTTGATGGATAAAGATATGTCTAATTATTTTGATGAAACATTAAAAAGTTCCGCTAATCCAAAACTATTGGTTAACTGGGTTATGGTTGATGTTGCAGCTTATTTAAACAAAAATAATTTAAATATTTTAAACATTAAACTATCTCCAAAGCATTTAGGAGAAATGGTTAAATTAGTGGAAGAAGGAAAGATTTCATCAAAACAAGCTAAAGATGTTTTTGCTCGAATTGTTGAATCTGATGAATCTCCAATTGATGTTGCTAATAAACTTGGTATTGTTCAAATGTCTGATGAAGGTGCAATTCTTGATTTAGTAACACAAGTTTTAAATGAAAATCCTCAATCAATTGAAGATTATAAAAATGGTAAAGATCGTGCGGTTGGTTTCTTAGTTGGACAAGTAATGAAAAAATCACATGGTAAAGCTAATCCGGCTTTAACATCTAAAACAATTATTGTAGAATTGAAAAAGCGTTAGTAACTTGTAACAAATAACAAAATAAAGTAAAATAAATTTATCAAGGGAGATTTTAGAATATGGAAATAATTAAAACATCTAAAGGAAGTGTATCAGTTTTAGGCGGTAAAACTGATATGGGAAAAAGTACAATTGCTTGTTTTGACTGCGCAGAAAAACTTCGCTCAGGCAAAAATGTAATGTTTATGTCTTATGAATATTGTCAATCAATAATTTATAATAAATTAGTAACTCATTTTGGACTTAAGTTCCAAGAATTATTCAAATTGGATGTTATTGATTGCAATAACTGGGGATTTGAAATGGTTAAAAGCGCTATTAGAGTGGCAAAAGATAATCTTGATGTTGTTTATATTGATTATCTAGATTTATTAGCTAAAAGCACAGATTATGAATACACATCAATGACTATTGCTCAAAAGATGGAATTAAAGCAAAAGATTTTAGCTGATTTAGCGGATATTGCCAGTGAATTAAAAATTGAAATAATTGTCTTAACAAGAATTCATTCAGGATTAGATTTAAATATGACTATTGAATATATCAATCAAATAACTGCTGGTATTCATTCTCCAGCTCCAGTAATTAAAATGTTTATTGGAAAAGATGAAGCATTAAACCCAATTATCCATGGTAATGACATGTCTCATGTTATTATTGTTGAAGGTAGTGGCTTAACTCATTTCTCTTCTATAAATTTAAAACAAGCTTATAAAAACTAATTAACTACTTATTTTTGTAATAGTGATTAAAAATTATTTTGTGAAAAAGAATAAAAAATAGGCATAATATCACATTGTTTTGTCAAAAATATGTATAAACATAAATAGCATAAAAAGTCAAGACTTAACATTTAGGCTTTTTGTTATTATGATAAAAATATGAATAAATGGAGGTTTCAACAATGAACAAAGTCGAATTAGCAGATTTAGTAGCAGAAAGAGCCCGTTTAACAAAAAAAGATGCTACTGTTGCAGTTGACGCTCTTTTTGATGGTATTGTCGAAGCATTAGCAAAAGGCGAAGAAGTTCGCGTTGCTGGTTTCGGTACTATTGAAGTTAAAGATCGTAAACCTCGTCAAGGTGTTAACCCATCTACAGGCGAAAAAATGACAATTCCTGCAGCTAAAGTCGTTGGATTTAAAGCTGCAAAAGCATTGAAAGACAAAATTCAATAATTAATTGTAGTTAGAAGGAGAGCATATCTCCTTTTTTCTTTGATTTATATGAAAGAAGCTTGTGTATAACGGCTTCTTTTTTGTATCTTATCATCTAATTTAGCATAGATTTTATAGGGTGATAATAGTGAAACTTATTTTACAAGGTTATAGTGGTAAAATGGGAAGTATAGTATATGAATATTTAAAATCTAAAAATCATGAATTTGTTCAGTTATTAGACCAGTTTAATCAAGATGTATCTATTGAAGCATTAAATAATTGTGATGTGATTATCGATTTTTCTAATCCTCAATCTTCTTTAAGATTATTTTCCTATTCTTTGAAATATCATAAGCCAATGATTATAGGTACAACAGGTTTTTCTAAAAGTGAATTAGATTACATCAAAAAAGAAAGTAAAAACGCTAATATTGCTGTATATGTTGTCTATAATTTTTTAAGTAGCATTAATGCACTAAAAAAAACTATCAAAGAATTAAGTAAGAATAGTGATTTAATTTATGTTACGGATAAACATCATAAGTCAAAAGTTGATAAACCAAGCGGAACTAGCCTCGCTTTAGTTAATGGTATAAACAAAAATAAATTACATTTTATTTCTAAACGTGTGGATTTTTTTGCTTACGAACATGTAATTGAAATAAATAATGAATTTGAAACTATCGAAATTACACACAGATGTTATAATAAAGTAGGATACGCAAAAGGCGTAGAAAAAGCATTAAGTAAAATTAATACTTTTGTAGGATTAAAAACGAATATTTAGGTGATTACATGGATTTATTAGAACTTATTAAGGAATTAAATGCTAAATTTAAATTAATTGGATGCAATATTTATGCAGTCGGTGGTACTATAAGAGATTTTTTATTACATAAAAATTTAACTGATTTTGATTTTGCTACTGATGCATCACCCAGCGAAACAAAAAGCATTTTAGAAAAATATGATGATACCTTTGCTAAATATGGAGTAATTATATATCGCTATGAAAATAAAAAACTTGAAATAACATCATTTAGAAAAGAAAATCTATATCTTGATAGTCGTCATCCTCAAAAAATTGAATTTGTTAAAGATATGCAAATAGATTATAAAAGAAGAGATTTTACTATAAATGCTTTATATATGGATGATACTGGTAAAATATATGATTTTTGTGATGGATTAAATGATTTACATAACAAAATTATTCGTGTTATTGGTGATATTGACACGCGAATGAAGGAAGATCCTTTAAGAATATTACGAGCATTAAGATTTATGATGACTCTAGATTTTACGTTAGATAAAAATTTAGAAAAATATATCTATGAACATACTTATTTGTTAAATAAGCTAAATGTAGATAAGGTTAAACAAGAAATAAGAAAAATGAAAAAAATTGATGAAGAAAAAACAAAAGCAAT